>JALRBS010000186.1 GCA_023262325.1 Ilumatobacteraceae bacterium
CTGATGCTGCGCCTACTGCGGCACGTTCGTCTGCAAGAACGCTCGTCGCAACCTGCCATCCGCCGTTGAGTTCACCAACGAGCCCATCTGCTGGCACGAACGCTCCATCGAGAAAGACCTCGCAGAACTCTGCGTCGCCGGTCATCTGTGTGATCGGTCGAATGGTGATCTCGGGTTGCTTCATGTCGATAAGCAGAAACGAAATTCCCCTTGCCCCGCGCTCTTCTGGTGCGGTGCGGGCGAGAAGAATGCCCATCTGCGATACCTGCGCCGTTGAGGTCCAGATTTTTTGTCCAGTGATTCGCCAGCCATTTCCATCAGGTTCGGCACGTGTCATCAGACTCGAAAGATCCGAACCCGCGTTAGGTTCAGAGAACAACTGGCACCAGATCGTCGATCCGTCAAGAATGCCTGGAAGATGGTGGTCGCATTGCGTTGACGTCGCGAATGTTCGGAGTGCGCCAGCAGTGAGCACGTAGCCCTGAAAATTCGCGTATGGCGCTACCGAATGACGGGCACACGACGAATACCAGGCGACGCTGTGCGTTTCGCTGAGACCGCGTCCATGATGACGAACCTCCCAGTCAATGCCCGCAAAACCATGTGCAGAGACATGTTGCTGCCATCGTGCCGCTTCGGAGATGCGTCCCGGTGGAAGAATCGTTCCGTATTCGGCGCACGCGATACCCGAACGCACCGATTGCTCAATGAAGGCATCAATTTTGACGATGTATTCATCGATGCTCGCTTCGTCCAAGGGCATGACCCGACCGTAGCGTCATCGCAATGACCGCAAACATCTCGAATGTTCCCCCCGCCCGGGACCCCTCCTACGACATCGAATTCTTCTGGGATCCCGTCTGCCCCTTCGCGTGGCTCGCGTCGAGATGGATCGAAGAAGTCGCGCGACAGACCTCAATGAAGGTCGACTGGCGATTCATCTCGCTTCGTCTCATTAACAAGGCGAAGAATTACGAGACTGACTTCCCGCCCGGCTACGAATTTGGGCACACGGCCGGTCTGCGGATGCTGAGGGTGGCAGCACAGATTCGCCACGAACTCGGTCGAGATGCGCTCGGTGCGGTCGTCACTGCCTACGGCGAGAGTTACTTCGATCTGCCGCAGGGCTCCGGTATGCGTGAACGGCTCTCAACTGCTGACCATCTCAACGAGGTATTGACGAAGGCGGGTATCGATCGTCGCTTTGCAGCCGCGGCCGACAACGCATCCTGGGATGCGATGATCGACGCCGAGGGTGAAATGGCACTTTCTCGAACAGGCCGCGATGTTGGAACTCCAATCATTTCATTCGGTGAAGGTGACGTGTCATTTTTTGGGCCCGTGATCTCGCGAGTACCTCGTGGCACGGCCGCACTCGAATTGTGGGACGCCGTCACCAAACTTGCGACGTTTCCGGGATTTGCAGAGATGAAGCGCTCGTTGCGTGAAACTCCGCAACTCAACATTTTCGGTGGTGTCGTCGAACAACCGAAAGAGGAAGATTGGCAGGACGGTCACCGTCGAATGGATGACTAGCGACCCGGCGGGTCAGTCGCGTTCTTGTCCTGCGCTGCCCGACTGACTAGGTTGTCAGGATGCTTTGGCGACGGATCATTGTCGCAGTTGCGGGTCTCACGCTTGCGATTGGCGTTGTCGTGTTTGCGATCGGGCGCGTCATCCTCGGTATTGCAGGTTCACCGAGTGCGGTGTCGAGTGTCGTTGCGGAGATCACCGATCTTCCCGAAGTTCGAACCGAGTTTGTCGACGAAATTGCGAATCAAATTTCGTCTGACCCGATGATCTCGCAGTACGCGGATGACGCAACTGTTCGCTCTGCAGTGAGTTCGGTCCTTGACAGCCCTGAGTTTGAACTGTTCGGTGATGAGACGAGTGCAGCGGCATACTCGGTGTTTTTTGAGGGGCAGTCCAACGCAGAAATCGATGTGAATTCGCTCGCTGCGATCATGCTCACACAACTTGCCGCAGACACCTCATCAGCTGATCTGCAACGCATCGCAGAGGAGTTCGGGCTCAACGTTGAGCAGGACAGCCTCGACGTCTCGGAGACGTTGATTGAAGGTAGCGATGGTGGCGTCCTCACCGACGGTCTCGAACCAATCGTCCTCGAGCGCACCGAAAGCGATCCAGATTTTGGTGCAATTGTCAACTCCGTGCGCATGTGGTCGAACGTGGGTCTTGCGGTCGCAGTGATCTCGGCTGTGGCGATGGTCGTACTTTCGCCGATGACGTTCTTGAGACGACTGTTGCCACTCGGCGTCGCATTGATCCTTGCTGGCGCATTGCTGTTTGTGGCGAGTCGCGGTGCCGGTCTACTGCCCGTCGACGGTGTCGCGAGGGCTGACATGGTGCGGGCGATTGCCGACACGCTCTTTGCGCGCGTCGCCACACCCGCATATTTCATGCTTGGGTCGGGAGTGGTGTTGTCGGCGGTCGGAATGTTTTCGGGCAAGTTGAGCCGTCGTTAGCTACCGGCTTTCACAATTGCGGAAAATTCTTTTGTCGTCAGTGGCATGACGGAGAGTCGGTTGCCGCGAGCGAGTAATTGACACGACTGCAGAGGCTTCATCGCTCGTAGTCGTTCGAGTTCGATGAAGGTGAGCCGTTGGTGTGGAGCAACCGTCACCCAGTCCCATCGGGGGTTGTCGAGGGGCGATTTCGGGTCAAAATACTTCGAGGAAACATCGAACTGAGTCGGGTCGGGTTCTGCTTCCTTGACGATCTTCGCGATTCCTGCAACGCCGGGGGGTGTTGCGTTCGAATGGTAAAAGACGACAAGGTCGCCACGTTTCATCACACGCATGTAGTTGCGCGCCTGATAATTCCGAACGCCATCCCAACCTTCTCGCTTCACCCTCACGAGGTCGTCATATGAGAACACGTCAGGTTCTGATTTCATCAGCCAGTACGCCATATATACGACGCTAGTTCTCAGCAGTTACCGTCTGCTCGGTCATGACGATTGACCTCGCCAAACTTCGAGTGCCCGACGATCTGCCGATCGCCGCGAGAGCCGATGAGATCGTCGATGCATTGCGGACGAACCAAGTCGTCGTCATCGCCGGGGAGACCGGTTCGGGTAAGAGCACGCAACTTCCAAAACTTTGTTTGCGAGCCGGACGAGGTACCGCTGGCATCATCGGACACACGCAGCCGCGCCGTGTTGCGGCACGCACGATCGCTGATCGTGTCGCGTCTGAGGTCGGTGTGGAACTCGGTGCTGAGGTTGGCTTTTCCGTTCGATTTAACGATGTTGTCAGCGACGTGACGCAGATTCGCGTGATGACCGATGGAATTCTGCTCGCGGAGTTGCAACGCGATCCGCAGTTATCTCGTTACGACACGATCATCGTTGACGAGGCACATGAGCGAAGCCTGAACGTCGACTTCATTCTCGGATACTTACGTCGGCTGCTTATTGAGCGGCGAGACCTTCACCTCGTCGTCACATCGGCGACAATCGATACCGAGAGGTTCGCGCAACATTTTGCAGACGAGCACGGCGAGCCGGCCCCGGTGTTCATCGTTGAGGGTCGAACCTTCCCCGTTGATATTCGTCATCATCCGATTGCCGACGAGGTCGATCAAGTGCAAGCAATTCTTGACGAGGTTGTTGCGCTCGAGCGAGAGGTCGATGGTGATGTGCTTGTGTTTCTCTCCGGCGAACGAGAAATTCACGACACTGCAGAAGCGTTGCGCGGTGCGCGGCTCCCTCGAACAGAAATTTTGCCGCTGTATGCGCGCTTGTCAGCGCATGAGCAACACCGGGTCTTCGCCAGCCACCCGGGTCGAAGAATCATCCTTGCGACCAACGTCGCAGAAACGTCGATCACGGTTCCAGGTGTCCGAGCGGTCATCGATGCCGGAACCGCACGTGTCAGCCGATATTCAAAACGTCTCAAGGTGCAACGACTGCCGATTGAGGAGATTTCCCAGGCCTCGGCGGCGCAACGAGCCGGTCGATGTGGACGTATCGCTCCCGGAATTTGTGTGCGGTTGTGGTCGGAGGAGAACCATCTCTCGCGACCGGCATTTACCGAACCCGAAATACTCCGCACCAATCTTGCATCGGTCATTCTGCAGATGACGTCACTTCGCCTCGGACCTGTTGAGGATTTTCCATTTATTGACATGCCTGACCGTTCGAGCATCAACGACGGATACCGACTGCTCATCGAACTCG
>JALRBS010000045.1 GCA_023262325.1 Ilumatobacteraceae bacterium
TGTGGGTTGGTGATCCACGAACCCTGCCTGTCCCTGGTGAATCACTTCAACCAGGAGTCAGCTTCGCGATCGTTGATGCTGGACCGCTGACGTTCGAGGACACCTACGCGACGCCGCATGGTGGTGCCGACGATGTGGTGAGATCTGCGTTGACCCGAATTGCGACGGGGGAGACTTCGCGGGCTGGGAGGCTGTTGGCTCCGCTCGGTGTCAAGTTCATCGCGGTACCAGTTGCTGATGGTGTCGTGTCGACCTTGTCGGATCCTGTTGACCTGCCGAGCGGGCTACTTCAAAGTTTCGGCCGCCAACTCGACATCGGTCATGTGCAGTCTCCTCCGAGCATCGAGGTGTTTCTCAATCGGGCGTGGGTGCCTCCTGCCGCCTTTCTCACCGGCGCGGCCGCTGATGCGTCGCGGCGCGCAGGCGAGGAAAGTTTGTTGCTCGCCGACCTCAGCGAAGTTGCCGCGGTGCTTGTTGACGGCGCGACTCGCGAACTTGCCGACGCGGCAGCGGAGGTCGGACCGCAGGCGGTCACCGTGCCATCGGAAGGTGTCTTGCATCTTGCGGTGCCCTATGACCACAGTTGGCACGTCGAACTCGACGGGATTGTGATCGAGCCTCGACCGAGTTTTGGGGTTGCAACGGCATTCGATATTCCTCGTGGTGGATCCCTCGTGTTGTCCCGCGATCGTTCGTTTGGAATGACCGCACTACATCTCTTCATTGCAGTGCTATGGGTTGTCACTCTGCTCGCAGCGACTCGGCCAGATCGACAGTCTCGCGACGACGAAACCTTCGAGCCGCCGCTTATCGTTTTTGATGGAACATCACCAATTCCAGTTGCACAGTGGCGTCCGTCGGAGTCGGGTGACTCATGAAGTTCCGAGGTCAACGGCCCCCACGTAGCCGACGCTATGCAGTTCTGCTCATCGTGCTTCCGTGCGTAGGAGCAGTCGGTTGGGTTGCGTCCTCGCCGGCGAATGATGATGGCGCAGCGGTCTTTTCGGTTGCTCCTGAAGTGTGGATTCCACAGGTTCCGCAGCCCGAAGCGTTGGAGAGCACGTGGTTTTGTCCTGGGGTTCCCGTGTCCGGTGAGACCGACTCAGGTGGAGCCGTCATCGTGACGAATACTTCGGCTGAGCCCACGCAGGCGATCGTCACCGTGATGAGCGACTCTGCTCCGTCAAAGTCGACCGTTGTGGACGTCGCTGCGTATGACCGTGTCCAGGTTGACATCGACGCGGAAATTGATGGCCGTTACGGCGCAGCGACAGTCGAAATTCTTGGCGGCGGCGGACTTGTGGAGCAGCGAGCCTTTTACAGTGCGGGTGAAACGCTCGGTCAGTCGTCGACTCCCTGTGCGACGACGTTGTCGGCGGAGTGGTACCTGCCCGAGGGATATACGGTTGACGAGGCAACGGACCTCATTATTCTGTCGAACCCATCCGATGATCAGATCGTCGTCGATGTGCTCTTTCATACCTCGAATGGAGTTCAGCGACCGGCAGCCTTCACGGGCTTGCCGGTGTCGGCCCGCTCACTGCGAATTGTCGATGTGGGCATCGAAGGTGGTGGAGCGCGCGGCGACGCTTCCGTTGGAGTGTCGGTCCATGCCGCACAGGGGGCACTCATGGTGGGCCGTGTGATGGCGGCAGACGACACACGTCGAGGCGGTTCGTCGATTTCTATGGGGGCGCCACTCGTATCTGACCGCTGGTGGTTTGTTGACGGTGAGAAGGGCACGCAAGTCGCAGAACGATTCAGTGTGATGAATCCGACCGAGTTGACCGTCACGGTGACCGCAACCTTCTTCCCGGCAGGAAACACAACGGCTCCTGTAGCGACGTCGCTGTCAATTGACCCGAATGATGTTGCCGTGCTTGACGCTGGGGAGTTTGCCGATCTTCCAGAAGGCACTCATTCGGTGCTCTTTTCGACCCTTGATGGGCGCTCAATTGTCGTCGATCGAGCGTTGACCCGCGTCGGAGCGAATGGCGGAAAAGTGACATCGATCGCCTTCGGTGTGCCGGAGCGTCGAGATGGTCATGTGCCACAGACGTGGTTCCTGGCTGCCGGTCCTTCGGTGCCGATGGACACGGGTCTGGTATTACTCAATCTCGACAACCTCGCTGGCGAGGTCACTGTCTATTCGCTTGGTTCGAACGGTCCGGTCGTCGTGCCAGGACTTCAGCAGATTCCGCTTGAGGCCGCGTCAACCCTGGCGATACCGCTCACCGACCAGGCAGTGCTCGGACGTCCGCTCGTTATCGAATCGACGAGCCGAGTTCTCGTCGAGCGGCGGCTTCCGAGCGGCGATGGTGTCAGCCAGTCATGGGCGCTGGCGGGCGAGGCATGTTGTTGATGACAGCTGGTCCGTTCGAGGCAGTGCGGCGTTCTTTCGCATTCACGACGGAGACTGGTAGAACGTTGCTGTGACTCGACTTGTGCTCGCATTGGCGGTGGCAGCCCTTGTCGTCGTCATCGTCAAGATTCGAGAGCAGCGCCGTGGTCGTGATGCGCCGACGCAACCGCAGTGGCAGGTGCCTTCCCAACTCGATCTCGACGATGTCGGTGGAGCATCGACCGATTGGTGCGTGGTCGTATTCAGTTCCTCGACCTGTGCGACCTGCGCCGATGTTGTTGCGAAGGCTTCAGTTTTGGCATCGCCCTCAGTTGCCGTGCACACCGTCGACTACGTAGCTCGTCCCGATCTCCACAAGAAGTACGCGGTCGATGCGGTACCGATCACGGTCCTCGCCGACCGCAACGGCTCCGTCGTGCGTGGCTTCGTCGGCCCCGTGTCTGCGACCGACCTGTGGGCAGCAATGGCTCAGGCGCGAGACCCGCATGACGAGTCATCAACCGATATCTGCGCGCCGTCGGATGGCTGACGACGCAGTTATTCAGGGGTGCCGAGAACGTTCGCCTTGAGTTCTTCGTCCGTACCCGACTCGGTCAATCCTTGCTGAATGAGTTGGGCGACGCGGGGGCCATCGATCGTCTCAAGCTCGAGCAGTTCTTCTGCGACAAGTTCGAGTCCACGGCGGTGTTTTGTGAGCAGTTCAGCGGCGCGTTCTTCTTGGCTGGTGAGGATTCGAGCGATTTCTTCGTCGAGCAACCGTGCGGTGTCGTCGGAGTACTCCCTACCGCTTGACATGAGGTCCTCACCAAGGAACACCTGTTGTTGTCCGGCCCAGGCCATCGGCCCTACTGCGTCACTCATGCCCCATTCGCGCACCATGCGGCGAGCAATCGACGTCGACTGCTCGAGGTCGTTGGCGGCCCCGGAGTTGAGATGTCCGAAGACGAGCTTCTCGGCAACGCGACCACCCATGGCTTTGCAGATCGTGTCCTCGAAGTACTCCTTCGAGTACGTGTGTCGTTCTTG
The DNA here is from genome assembly GCA_023262325.1 of Ilumatobacteraceae bacterium. Lineage (GTDB taxonomy): Bacteria > Actinomycetota > Acidimicrobiia > Acidimicrobiales > Ilumatobacteraceae > Casp-actino5. The sequence continues at coordinate 3,389 of JALRBS010000045.1, forward strand.
TGGAAGGCTCCAGGTGACGCCGAGTGCCATTCCGCGCGGCAGGATCGTCACTTTGTGGAGCGGGTCTCCGTGGGGGAGCACCGTTGCAAGCAGGGCGTGACCGGCTTCGTGGTATGCCGTTGCCCGCTTTTCTTCAGCGGTGAGGACCATCGATTCGCGTCGGGCGCCGAGCACCACTCGATCGCGAGCGTTCTCGAAGTCGATGCGCTCAATTTCCTTTGATTCGCGACGCACCGCAATGAGCGCTGCTTCATTGACAAGGTTCGCGAGGTCCGCGCCAGCCATTCCGGGGGTTGCGCGAGCCATCGTCGAGAGATCGACGTCGGAACCCATGCGTTTGTCGCGGCTATGCACCTGAAGAATTGCGAGACGTTCCTGAAATTCGGGAAGAGGAACGACGATTTGCCGGTCGAAACGTCCTGGTCGCAGTAACGCCGGATCAAGGATGTCTGGCCGGTTTGTTGCGGCCATGATGACGATGCCCTCAGAGGTTTCGAAGCCGTCCATCTCCGACAGCATTTGGTTGAGGGTCTGTTCACGTTCGTCGTGTCCGCCGCCAAGCCCCGCTCCACGTTTGCGGCCAATCGAGTCGATTTCGTCAATGAAGATGATGGCGCGACCCATACGCCGTGCTTGTTGAAACAGGTCGCGCACGCGGCTTGCACCAACGCCGACGAACATCTCCATAAAGTCGGAGCCGGTCACGCTGAGGAAGCCAACTCCGGCTTCGCCGGCCACCGCACGAGCGAACAGCGTCTTGCCGGGTCCTGGTGGGCCAACGAGCAGAATGCCTTTGGGAACGCGTGCACCGATTTCGGCAAAGCGCTCTGGCATTCGGAGAAAGTCGACAACCTCGGTGATTTCCTGTTTCACGCCGTCATATCCGGCGATGTCGGCGAATGTGGTCGTCGGCTGATCTGCCGAATACGCCTTCGCCCGACTTCTACCGATTGACATGACGTTGCCCATTTGCCCTTGAGCTCGGCGCTGCATCCACGTAAAGAATCCGATGATGAGCAGAACCGGTAGGAGGAGGCCTGCGAGGTTGAGAATCCAGTTTGACGATGGGGTGACAAATTCGTAGTCGACCCCAGAGGCTCGAATGAGTTCTTCATCGGCGGCTGCGAGTCCCCGCTCGCCACCACCGGTCGAGGTGAACGTCGAGCCGTCCTTCAATGTTCCGGTGATCGCACCGGTCACATTGTTGATTTCGATCGATTGAACGGAGCCGGCTCGCACCTCGTCAATGAACTCCGAGTAGGTGATGTCGGGGCCGTTCGACCCGCCAACGAGACCCGGAACAATCACCGCAGCGAGAAAGACTCCAACCGCAACCCACGGCAACAAACGTCGCCACTGTGGCTGGGGTGTCCCCGGCTGCTTATCGCCGCTTGGGCGAGGCTGGTCCCGGCGTTGGGGTCGGCGCGGTTCGGAGGGCCGTTGATTCGGGTTACGGCCCTCGCTTCGGCCGCGCGGGGGTGGTGGCGGCGGCGGAGGCAGATTGTCCATACCTCAAGGATACGTGTATCCGCCGTTCGGGGCACGTCGTGCCCTACGGTTAGTTCTGTGACTCGACAGTGTTCTCGAAGCGGATGTGCCGAGCATGCCGCAGCCAGCTTGACGTACGAGTACGCAAATGCGCAGGTGTGGATCGATGGGCTCCTGCCGCAACGTGAGCCCCATACCTACGACTTGTGTGCCAACCATGCGCGGCGACTGACGGTGCCGATCGGCTGGAATGTCGTCGACCGTCGAATCCAGCAACTCGGCTGGCGTGTCGCCGTCTGAGCCCTCGAACTCGGTCTCGGTAGGCCGCGCGCTTGCGGCGTGGGCGATTGGCTGGGTACTCGGCAGCGTTGTCCTCGCGAGCCTCGTATTTATCTACGTTGCAGATGCCTCCGAGGGTGCCGGTTCGACAGTTGTGCTAGCCCTCGCCGCGGCCGTTGGCTGGGCCGCGCTGATCGGTTCACTCGTTGTCGTTGCGAGAGGCGCCGGGGTGAACATGCGCGCGATCTACGGTGTTTCGGCGCGATGGACAGATGTGCTCGCAATACCGGCAGGCATCGTTGCGCAACTCGCGCTTGTACCGCTCGTGTACGTGCCGTTGCGCATTGTGGCGCCGACAGTGTTCGATGGTGACGCGCTCGAACAGACCGCCCGCGAACTCGTTGACGCGGCGACCGGTTGGCGCATTGCGCTGCTGCTTGCTGTCGTGGTTGTCGGCGCCCCATGTGTTGAGGAGCTGACGTATCGGGGACTGCTGCAACGGTCGTTCGTTGCGCGTTTTGGTCCGACCGTCGGCCTCGTGATCGCCGCGACGTTCTTTGCGCTCATTCATTTGCGACCAGTTGAATTTCCAGGGCTGCTCGTTGCTGGTCTTGTTTTTGGTGGGTTTGCGGTGCGCACCGGTCGACTTGGTGGAGCTGTGCTCGCGCACGCTGCGTTCAACGCAACCGGAATACTCATGCTGCTCGTGTAGCGGTCACACCCACACGCGAGCAACACGGTGTGTCGGTGGCGCTCTTCGAATACAGCGCCCCACGTGACAGACTGTCGCGATGGTCGAGGACCCGGGCGAGAGCATCGTGCTTGAGGCGTCCTCACCGACCTCCGACAGTGCTGACTCGTCAACGGTAGGGCTCGTTGCTCGCGCGGCGAATCGACTCTTGCGCCGACCTCGTCACTGGCTCGAGCGTGAGTGGGACACCGAACGCATCTGGAAGTTTGGGTTCACCGCGTTCGCGCTTGCGGTGACGACAACGATCATGATGAACGTTGTTCATCTCAATCCGTTGAGCCCGTCGTCTGATCTCATCTTTGACAACAACACGCCCACCGGAGGTGACTTTGGTGCCCACGTGTGGGGACCAGCGTTCTTGCGTGACCACCTGTTGCCCGCATTCAGGTTTAACGGTTGGACGATGGATTGGTACGGCGGCATGCCGGTGTACCGCTTCTACATGGTCTTGCCGGCAGTGTTCGTTCTGCTGGTCGACACGGTGTTGCCCTACGGCGTTGCGCTGAAACTTGTTGGCGTCGCCGGGTTGATCACGCTTCCAATTGCATGTTGGGGATTCGGGCGTCTTGCGCGTTTCACCTATCCGATTCCAGAACTCTTTGCGTTTGCGGGGCTCGCATTTGCGCTCGACGAAAGCTTCACGATCTACGGGGGAAATCTCAAGTCCACGATGGCCGGAGAATTTTCGTTCTCGATCGCGTTGACGTTTGCGATGCTCGCGCTCGGGGTGGTTGCCGAAGGATTGCGTTCGGGTCGCTTTCGTGTTTGGGCGGCCGGGCTCATCGCTGCTGCTGCGGTGTCCCACGGCATTGTTCTCATTTTCGTCGTCGTTGCAGTTGGAGTGTTCTCGGTCATGTGGGTCGACGGCGAGCGACTGCGCTGGATCGTTACGGTCGGCGTGAGTTCGTTGCTGCTCGTTGCCTGGTGGGTTGGTCCGTTTCTCGCGAATCACGAGTTCATGACCGACATGAAATACGGCGCTCGACCCGAGGGTGCCGATGATTCGTTCTGGGACATGTTCTTCCCACTTACTGCGCCGCTCGACATCATCATCACGGGCCTTGCCGTCATCGGTTTCTTGTGGTGTATTGCTCGGCGTCACGTGAATGGCACTGCGCTCGGAGTAACGGGTCTCGTTCTTGTCGCCGGGGTCTTCGTCACCCGAGATTCGTTGCCGATTATCGGGTTGTTATGGAATCCTCGACTTCTTCCATTTATTTACCTCGTTCGCTACTTGCTGATGATGGTTGGTGCCGTTGCCGTCATGCAGATTGCGCTGAACGTCGTTCGCGAGCGTGGAGCGGTTGCGGTGTTCGGGTTCCGATCCGGGACGACATTTGGAGTCGTCGGAGCATGTGGAGTGCTTCTCGTGCTCGGGTTCATGTTTCAGGTGCTTCCCGGAGGTGGCACGACGACGCACAACGGCGCATCGGTGTATGGCTGGGGGCCGTTTAAGGCGACGTCGACGAATGTCCGGGGCTCCGGGGATGGATGGTCGAGTTACAACTTCACTGGCTATGAGGGTCGTGGCGCGCTGTACGCCGAATACCACAACGTGGTGACCACAATGGCTGATCTCGGCGAGGACCCGAATTACGGATGTGGTCGCGCGATGTGGGAAAACAGTCCTGACAATGGGCAGTACGGCACGACGATGGCGCTCATGTTGCTGCCCTTCTGGACGGACGGCTGTATCGGGTCGATGGAGGCGCTCTATTTCGAAGCGTCTGGAACAACGCCGTATTCGTTCCTTACCACGGCAGCAATTTCGAAGCAGTCATCGAACCCGGTTCGAGAACTCCGATATGTCGACAACAACGCCGCAGCTGGAGTTCGACACCTACAGGATCTCGGCGTGAAATATCTCATGGTGCGCACCGATGAAGCAAAGATTGAGGCTCGGGGGCGACCTGAGCTCGGGCTTGTCGCTACCGCTCTACCGTGGGAAATCTACGAGGTCTCCGGATCCGAGGTTGTTGTACCGCTGACAGTCGAGCCGATCGTTGTGGAACCTCGCGGTGGCGATCAGCGAGAGCGCCATCTCGAACTCGGCACAAGTTGGTTCCAACATCCAGAGGACTGGGCTGCGCTGCCAGCAGATGACGGGCCGGCTTCGTGGCAACGTGTGGGCGTCGTCGTCGACGAGTCGCGTCGTGAGGGCGAGCCGGGTGGTCCCGGGAGAAAGGTTGACATTGTCGTCCCGTCTGAACCGGTCGTTGCTCGACCGCTTGACGCGATCGAAGTGTCCTCGGTTGCGATCACTCAAGACTCGGTGTCATTTGATGTTGACGCCGTCGGCGTGCCAGTACTCATCAAAGTGAGTTACTTTCCGAACTGGAAGGTGGACGGCGCGGACGCCGTGTATCGCGTGGCACCAAACGCAATGGTGGTCGTCCCGACTGACTCGCACGTGACCCTGCGCTATGGCAGAACTGGACTTGATTGGCTGACGATGCTCGCAACGGCACTCGGGCTTGTCTATTGCGTCAGATTGCGCCGCAGCGGAGATCTCAGGTTTGCGTCCGACAGCCCAGGTTCTCGTCATCGCATCGATGCCGTTACTGCCGAAACGAGCGGCACCAGTAGCGACGGGTGAACGCCGATAGCGTTCGCGCTCGTGGATCTCACGAAGATCGTCAAAGCGTACGACGTTCGCGGCCTCGTTCCCGAAGAGTTTGACGCCTCCGTTGCCCGGGCGCTCGGCATTGCATTCGCGCAATTTGCTGAGTCGCCAACAATCGTTGTGGGACGCGATATGCGGCCGAGCGGACCAGAGTTCGTTGACGCGTTCGCCGAAGGAGTGATGCGTCAGGGGGTCAACGTCATCGACCTTGGCCTCGTCTCGACCGACATGATGTACTTCGCTTCGGGACGACTCGACCTCGCTGGAGTTGTCTTCACTGCCTCGCATAACCCAGCCCAATACAACGGAGCCAAGTTCTGTCTTTCTGGTGCGCGACCGGTTGGTATCGAGACCGGTCTTGACCAGGTTCGAGACATCGCAACAGCGGTGCTCGACGGCAAGGGTCCTGCTGCAGCGGCTTCCGCTGGAACGCGATCACAACAGCAGGTGCTCGACGAGTTCATCGAGCACGTGCTCGGATTCGTTGACGTGACAACAATTGCTCCGATGCGCGTGGTCGCCGACACGGCGAATGGCATGGGCGGACTCGTCGTTCCAGCACTTTTCGAACGACTGCCGATGATCGAACTCGAGGTGATGTACGGGGAACTCGACGGAACGTTTCCAAACCATCCCGCCGACCCGTTGCAGCCAGCGAACCAGAAGGATCTTCAGGCCCGTGTCATCTCAGGTGGATTCGACATCGGACTTGCTTTTGATGGCGATGCCGATCGGGTATTCATCGTCGATGAAACAGGCAGAGGGTTGAGCGGTTCGACGACAACAGCCATCCTTGCGACCTCAATGTTGCGCGCGAACCCCGGCTCGACGATTTTGCACAATTTGATTTGCTCGAAGGCGGTACCGGAAACGATTCGTTCGCACGGGGGATCCCCAATTCGAACTCGGGTCGGTCACAGTTACATCAAGGCGGTCATGGCTAGCTCGGGCGCTGTCTTCGGCGGTGAACATTCTGCGCATTACTACTTTGCCGACAATTTCAGAGCCGATTCCGGACTCATCGCAAGTCTCGTCATGATTGGAGAGGTTTCGCGTGCGGGGGTTCCACTGTCCCAACTTCGTCGCCCGTTTGAGCCATACGCATCGTCAGGAGAGATCAATACGACGGTGAGTGATCCGCTGGCGGTCATTGCCAACGTGCGCGAGGAGTATTCGTCCTTTGACGCCGATGACCTCGACGGATTGACCGTCGACGCCGGTGACTGGTGGTTCAATCTTCGTCCGTCGAACACCGAGCCGTTGCTTCGGTTGAACCTCGAGGCCGCGGACGATGCATCTGTCGAGCAGCGGGTCGCCGAAGTGCTTGCTCACATCACTCGTTAACTCGATCTAGGCTGGATATTGGAGGTTCCGCTATGGCTCTTGACCCACAATTGCTCGAAATCCTCGTGTGCCCTGAGGACAAGGGTCCGCTCGTGTATGTCGCTGCTGAACAGGTGCTCGTCAACCCTCGGTTGCGACGTACCTACGCAGTGCGTGACGACATTCCGGTCATGCTGATCGACGAAGCGTCAGCAATCGATGAGGCAGAGGTTGATCGACTCGTTTCGCTTGCCTAAATGCATACTTGCCTCGTTGCATAGTCGCGCAAGAGGCGACGTCATACCGTTAGGCTGGTCAATGGCGGGCTGTCGTGAACGGGCCAGGAGGTCCCGGCTCGTTCCTCAAC
>JALRBS010000185.1 GCA_023262325.1 Ilumatobacteraceae bacterium
CTCGGCGCCGATCCCGGCGACCCGTCGGGCGCTCGAGAAGGCCGGCATGACGCTCGACGACATCGATCTCGTCGAGATCAACGAGGCGTTCGCGTCGGTGGTGTTGGCGTGGGAGCAGGAGTTCCACCCCGACATGGACAAGGTGAACCCGAACGGCGGAGCGATCGCACTTGGTCACCCACTCGGCTGCTCAGGCGCACGGTTGATGACGACGCTGTTGAATGAACTCGAGCGCACAGGTGGCCGCTATGGCTTGCAGACGATGTGTGAGGGTGGCGGCATGGCCAATGCCACCATCATCGAACGCCTCGGCTGAGTTGCTACGAGATGACGACAAGCAACCAGTTATCCACAGAAACTGTGGATAACTCTCGATTCGGGGCGTAACGTGCTTGGGGTGACCTTTGGATCGGTGTTGTGGGTTGCGAGCGGGTTTCTGCTGATGGTCGTGCTGTGGCGCGTTGGTATCACAATGCTGCGGGCGGTCACGATGCCAACCCCTGCTCCGCCGCCTCCCGGTGAGATGCGCCGGGTGAATATGCGCTTTCGCTGCGATGTCTGTGGAGTCGAGTTACGGCTCACGATGGCTCCAGACGAGGATCCGCCGCCTCCGAAACACTGTCTTGAGGACATGATCATCGTCGCCCCAACCTTTGAGTAACAGACCTGTTAGTTATCCCTTATGGGTGTGGATAACTCTCGGGGGGCGTTACGAGTCAAGAAATTCGGTGTGTGGAAAAATTCTCGACTCGATTCAGAGCGTCGGCAAAAAGTGAATCGCTAACGCCACTTCGTTGCGGTGTAGAGACCGCCAAGAATTGATCCGAGACCAATAAGCAGAAGCCAGTTGTTACCGGCAAACGCGAGGTTGCGGAGCATGATGACGATGACCCCAACGATGAGCAGGACAAGCATGAGCACGGGAATCCACGGTGCCCCAACCTTCATCGATTTTGGAACGGGTGGGGTGTAACGCGAACTTGCGCCGGGACCGTTCTCCGCTGCTTGCGCGGGCGGGGTCGTCCGGCCACCGGACTTTCTCTTTGGGGGAGCCACGAGTGAGCAGTCTAGGCACACATTTCACCCGAGGTGAAGGGGCAGTTCGACGAGGAGAGGTGACGAGCAGGTGGTGAGACCGTCTCGAAGGCGGCAGGCTGTTGGCGTGACACGAATTCTCGTCATCGACTCGTACGACTCGTTCGTGTACAACCTTGTGCAATACCTCGGCGAACTCGGTGCTGACCCGATCGTGTATCGAAACGACGCGCTGTCGGTCGATGACGCGATCAACCTCGAACCCGACGGCGTGCTGCTGTCGCCTGGCCCCGGTCGACCCGAAGATGCCGGCATTCTCTGCGACGCGATTCCCGCGTTCGCCGCCGCACATATTCCAGTGCTCGGCGTGTGTCTCGGTCATCAGGCGATTGGACACGTGTATGGGGCGAGCGTTGTCCGTGCCTCCGAACTCATGCACGGCAAGACCTCTGAGATTCTTCATAGTGGCGCCGGGGTGTTCGCTGGTCTGCCGTCACCGCTCACTGCGACTCGATACCACTCGCTTGTGCTTGAGCCGTCGACAGTCCCGTCCGAGCTTGTCGTCACCGCACACACTGCAGACGGCATGGTGATGGGAGTACGTCACACGGTTGACGACGTAGAGGGCGTGCAATTTCATCCCGAGTCGATTCTCACTGCAGCCGGCCACGAGCTACTCACGAACTTTTTGAATCGCTGCCGCTCGTAGCAGCGCTATCGCGGCACCGACATTTATGGTGCGACCGACGTCGATGATGATGTCGGTGTCGAGACGGCCGTGCTCGTCTCCGTGGCTGCAATCGTCGTCGTTGTGGTCGTCGTCGATGTCGTCGTCGTTGGTTCTGGCGCTACGCCAACCACGATGATGATCTCCGTCCCTTTATCGACCTCTTCGCCGGCGCGAATGCTTTGTTCCATGACAAGCCCGTCATTGATGTCGTCAGGGTCATCGAGATCGCGCAGTTCGATTGAGTAGGTGAGTTCATACTCTTCGCTGGTGAGCAGATCGGTGGCGTCTTGTTGCATGAGGCCGATCACTGCGGGCACCGTCGTCTTGCCTGGACCACTCGATACATACAAGGTGAGTTCCGATCCGCGTCGAACGATGGTGTTCGGAGCGGGGTCGGTGCGAATGACTGTTCCTTCAGGCACGACGGGGTCGACGATGCGTTCAACGGTGACACTCAGCCCGGTTTCGTTGCGAAGGAAGTCAAGTGCAGCGGCTTCTGTCTGGTTGAGCACAATCGCCGGTACCGAAACCTCGTCAGGTCCGCCGGACACGACGATGATGACATTTTCGTCCTGCCGTATACGGCTTCCCGCAGGTGGGTCGGTTCGAATGACGAGTCCCACTGCGACGTCACTGATCTCGGTTTGCTCGCTCGTCGAAAATCCTCTTCCAACGAGTTGACGTCGTGCTTCGTCGAGAGTGAATCCGGCGACGTTTGGCACGGTTTGTAGTGCTTCGGTCGGGTTGTAATACAGCAGAATCGTTGTGCCTTCGACGACAACCGTTCCAGCGGGCGGGTCGGTGCGGAACACGAATTCTTCGGCGACACCTTGGGTCTCCTCGGCGATCGTCCGATAGTCGAGGCCGAGTTCGTCGAGCGCGGCGGTGACGGCAGAGAGTCGTTGACCGGTGAGGTCTTCGAGCACTCGCGTTGTGGCGGTTGCTTCGCTTGAGGAAAGTCGTCCGTAGAGCACGACGCCGCCGATGACGAGTGCGATGAGGGCGACGAATGCCGCGAGCGCGTACCAGCCGGTGCGAGGTGGGATGTCTTCGTAGTAGGAGGCTTCGGGTGAAGCTCCAGGCGGGTACTTCGACATGTCGTCGGGCCCAGTTCGTTGCGCGGTGATATTTGGGTTACCTGGAATCGCTGGACCGGCAAGCGAACGTTGCGCTGCGGGGTTGACGGTTGTGGCATCGCCAGGACCGGCAACTGTTCCTGGTACGGAAGAACCGTGGTAGTCGTCGATGGTGATGCGGTTCGCAGTCGTTGCGGCTCGGGGGTCTACGGCGGGAATCGCGTCGCGTAATGCGATTGGTGTTTCACCGGTTCGAAAACGCTTGAGGTCGTCGCGCAGTGCGCTGGCCGTCGCGTAGCGGTTGTCGGGGCTTTTTGCCATGAGTCGTTCGACGATTGCTTCGAGTGCTCGTGGAACGGCAGCGTTGAGTTCGGCGATCGGGGTCGCGGTGTCGTGCACCTGCTTGTATGCGATCGATACGGCGTTTTCGCCTTGGAATGGCGTTCGACCGGCGAGCATCTCGTACATGACAATGCCGAGTGAGTAAAGGTCACTTCGGGGGTCAGGTTGACCACCTTGTGCCTGTTCGGGCGAGAAGTAACTCGCGGTGCCCATGACCGAGCCGGTTTGCGTGAGGTTCTGCTCAACCGGCGTGTTCATCGCCCGGGCGATGCCGAAGTCGGCGACTTTGACGGTGCCATTCGAGCCAATGAGGATGTTTGCCGGCTTGATGTCGCGATGGGCGAGTCCGGCTTCGTGGGCGAAGCCGAGGGCGGCGGCGACTTCTGAGGCGATTTCCGCTACCTGGATTGCTTCAAGTTGCCGACCGTTTTTGCAAATGTCTGCGAGGGTTCGACCCTGCACGTATTCCATTGCGATGAAATACGTCGTCTCGAATCGACCCCAGTCATACACGTTGACGATGTTCGGGTGCGTCAGGCTTGCTGCCGACTGGGCTTCTCGCCGGAATCGCTCAACGAACTTCGGGTCGACGGCAAATTCCGGGAAGAGCACCTTGACGGCCACGTCACGATCGAGCAAAAGGTCGCGCGCCAAGAACACGTCGGCCATGCCGCCCCGCCCAATGCGGCGCTCAATTCGGTAGCGGTCGTTAATGACCGTGGCGTTCTTGCCGGTATCGCTCATGTTCACGGGTGGCGTGACGTGCTCTGCGCACGGCCGACGCCTTCCATGAGGTTACCGATGCAAGGGCTCAAGATGTGGTCGGGTTTACGTACCGAAACTGACCGATTGGTCAGTTGTCGCGAGCGAATGCTGCGTCGAGTACCGCTTTGGCGATCGGACCTGCGAGCCTTCCGCCGGTTGAGGCCGAAATCTCATCGGTCGTGCCTTTCACCATGACAGTGACGGCGTAACGGGGTGACTCGACCGGAGCGAATGCAGTGATCCATGCATGCGAGCGTTCAGGCTCGCCGGGACCGTTGAGTTGGGCTGTACCGGTTTTGGCGGCGACGGTGATGCCGTTATTGAGACCGATGCAGCAGGACGCTGTACCACTGGTGGCGACTTCGGTCATCAATGCGACCATCGTTGCGGCAACATCGCTGCCGATGGGTTGACGCCAGATTGTCGGTTCTGCTGCGTAGAGCACGCCGCCGCTGTGGTTTCGTACTTCATCGACGACGAAGGCCTCATGCATGATGCCGCCGTTCGCGATGCCGGCGGTGATGAGTGCGAGATGCAGCGGCACGAGTTGCACCTCGTTTTGACCGAAGCCGCGCATGGCAAGTAACGGAAGGTTGTCGCCGAGCGTGTCGACATCGTCGCCGATCGTGCTCGTTGCGGCACGCGGCAAATCGATCGGCACCGGGGTGCCGACACCCCATGCCGAGACGCCGAGGTTGAACGGGTCGGGTCCCATTTCGACGGCGAGTTGAGCGAACGGAATGTTGCAGCTTCGACGGAAGACCTCGGTGAGATTGCCGCCGCACACCGAGCCGCCGTAGTTCTCGATGGGGTCGTTCGTTTGTGGTGGTAGCCATGTCGCTTCGTCGGGCCACACGCGGTCGAGGGTCGTCGTGCCGTTTGCAAGGGCGATCGACGTCGTTAGCAACTTCATTGTCGACCCGGGCATGTAGCGCTGTTGATATGAATTGGCAAGCAACGGATCTCGATCGTCTTCGTAGAGGCTGTCGAGGTATGCATACGCAGTCTCGTAATCAGGGTCGACGACGATGTTTGGATCGAAACTTGGCCATGACCACATGGCGAGCGCCGCACCGGTTTGCACGTCGAGAACGATCACCGAACCTTCACGGTCACCGAGAGCCTCGCGCGCAGCACGCTGAAGATCATTTCGAATGGTGAGATGTACCGAACCCGAAGTGTCTGCGACACGTCCCCCGATGAGCTCGCCGACTGCAAGTAACTGTTGTGCAGCCGTATCACCGGTGAGCTCGTCACTCCACAATCGTTCAAGTTGGGTTGATCCGAGGCGAAGCGTCATGTATCCGGTGAGGTGTGCGTAAAGCTCGCCCTCGGGATACGAGCGTTGATAGGGCGAATCAGAGTTGAGCGTTGCGATCGATCGTGCGACCACGATGCCGTCACTCGTCACAATCTCACCGCGGGGTCGTTCGTATTGCCGAAGTAACGCCCTGTTGTTGCCCTCTTCGCTCGCGAGGCGTTCAGTCGAGATGACCTGCCAATAGAGCAACGCGCCAAACAGCACGACATAGAGCACAACGAATCCGACGCCGAGTTGGCGAATGGACCGGTTCATGCCGCGTGTGGGAGCCCGGCGTTCGTCGCTCATATCAGGCTGTCAGCGTCCGACAGCGCTACGACGCCTCGTAACGAAATTCCGAGGTTCCGATCGTGATGACGTCACCATGCGCCAACGCCTGTGCGCCTTGAATGACGCGACCGTTCACGATCGTGCCGTTTGTCGATCCGAGGTCGTTAATGAGATGCCGTCCGTTCTCGTAGCGAATCTCGGCGTGACGCCGACTTGCTTGACCATCGGCTACCGAGACTGAACTTTCGGTGGCGCGCCCGAGTGTGACCGGTTGCTGCCCGACCGGGTGCCGTGTGCCATCGCTTGCGACAAGGGCGCCGAGATTGAGTCGTGGCGCCACCGGCGCGGGTGCTTCGGCGATGGTGATCGGCTCGGGTGCGGGTGAGATCACTGGTGGAGGTAACGGTGCCGGGGTTTCGGGCGCTGCTACGTTCGGTACCGCAGGCTCATTTGTCGATGGTGCGATCGGGGAGATGGCTGCGACGGCTGGTTCTTCAATCGCCGGTGCTGATGTTTCTGGAGGTGTGGCCTCGGGTGCCGAAGGTTCGACGGTCTGTTGCCCGGTGATCGCTGCAGTGACGGTGCAGCGGCCCGGTTCGACGGAGTCATCGGTGAGAAAGTCGACGGAGATTGCGCTGAGCACATTGAGTCGCTCATCTCGGATGTACGTCGTTGCGGCACCGACGAGTTCGTTGATGAGCGCGCGCTCGTCGTTTCGAAGATGGTCGCGGTCGGGTGTTGCAACATGCACGGTGAACGAGTTCGGTGCGATGCGTCGCCCCTTGACGTCGATGTCGATATGTTCGTCAACCGCACGAAGAAGTCGA
>JALRBS010000094.1 GCA_023262325.1 Ilumatobacteraceae bacterium
GAGGCGCTTCATGTGCCGATTCACCCTGAAGCGGCCGATTACCTACGCACGAAACGTGACCGGATGGGTCATCTCTTTCCTGAGGACGCCGGGTCGACTGCGGATGTCAAGGGCGACCAATGAGTGCGAACCTTTCATCGAAACCAGCCCCGCCAGTCGATGGTGCGGGGCGGCGGGTGCTGCTCGTTTGCGCGCGGTTCAACGACGTCATCGTCGATCGCCTTGAGGCCGGAGCGCGAACAGCGCTCATCGATGCCGGGGTCAATGCCGACGATGTCACCACGGTGTACGTGCCAGGTGCACTTGAGATTCCGCTGGCGCTTCGCGCCGGACTCAGCTCGGGTGAATTCGATGCTGGAGTTGCGCTCGGGGTCATTATCCGCGGCGAGACGTACCACTTTGAGGTCGTCGCAAACGAGAGTGCGCGTGGGGTGATGGATGTCGCGTTGGCCACCGGAGTCGTCGTGACCAATGCGATCCTCACCGTCGAAGACCAAGCACAAGCGGAAGCGCGATCGGGTGCAGGTATTGGTAACAAAGGCGCCGAGGCAGCGCGGGGCGCTCTCGAATTGCTCGATGCCATTGAGGCGCTGAACGCCAAATCCTGACGAATCAAGCAACCTGCGTAACATCAGAGCATGGTGCAACCGCATGAGTTCGGTCCGATGTTCGAAGACTTTGAGGTCGGTGGAATCATTCCGCCACTCCCGTCGCTCACGCTCACCGAGGCGGACAACACCTGGTATCGAGCAGTAACCGGAGATCAGCATCTTTCGTGCGCCGATCAGACGATCTACCGCGCACTTGCGAGCTCGAGTGGTGCGCTTGCGAACCCGGGACTTGTGATGCACGTGTCGATTGGACAAACGACGAACGCAACCCGCCGCGCAATTGCGAACCTGTACTACCGGTCTGTTCGCATTCTCCGCCCGGTCGAGCTGGGGGAAACGCTCACGACGTCGACGAAGGTGCTTGGGCTTCGGGAATCCGCACCCAAGGGAGACCAACACCGTGGGAAGGTCTGGCTCGGTATCTCAACCGTGTCTGAGGCCGGACCGATCGTTGAATACGAACGTTGCGCACTGCTGCCTGCCCGTCACGGTGGAACTGGTCATGCCGATGAGATACCAGGGCCGTCAGATCCATCACCTCTCGACTCACTTGTCGCGCTCGTTCCGAATTGGCGCCTCGACTCCTTGCCATCCTCACCGTGGCCCGTCGGAGAGGAGCGAACCGACCCGTTGCGCGATCACATCGATCTCGCTGCGCCGTTCGCCCGAAGCACCTTCAATCAGGCGGCCGTACATCGCGACGACACCCTAGGCGCGCAGGGGCGTCGGTTGGTCTACGGGGGCCACGTTCAGGCACTCGCGCAGGCCTCACTCACCCGCATCCTTCCTGGGCTCACCCACGTCGTCTCATGGGATGGATGCGACCACCTCGGTCCCGCCTACGAGGGTGACCTGCTCGAGTTCTCGCACACACTCATCGAGGAGCTCCCAGTTGCGTCGGGTCGGCTCCTGCGTCTTGAGGTCAACGGCTCAACCGTGAACGGCGGATCTGGACACGTCCTCAAATGGACGCCCGTCGTATGGGCTCCGTGACCTACCTCAGCGTCGCAACGAGCTCATCAAATTTTCTGCCAAAGGTCTCGTACGAATACTCAGCGGCGCGCAGGCGAGATGACCGACCAAGCTCGACGACCGACGATGTCGAATTCATTAATGACTCGCTGATGGTGAGCAGTTCTTCGACCGTCTCCCAATGAAACCCGTCAACACCGTGGCGGACAATCTCAGCGGGTCCTGCGGATCGGTGCACGATCGGCACAATTCCAGCGGACATCGCCTCGACAACGGCAATTCCAAAATGTTCGAACCTGTCGGGGTGGCGCTCCGAATCCTCGCCATGCCCTGCGGCGTGCCACAGCAGTGACGCCGATCGAAACGCTCGATCAACCGTGTCGCGAGGGGCGTTCACGTCAACCGTCACACGAAGCGCACTCGCTTGTCGCTTCAATGCAAGTACGTACTCTCTGCTCGCACCATCCGCACCACCGATGAGCGAAAATGCCCAGTCGCTGTTGGCTCTCTGTTCATAGCTCTCCCACGCGTCGAGCAATACGTCCTGTTTTTTACAGTGGCCAAATGAACGATCAAAAAATCGACCGAGCGACAACACCAGCGGCGATCGGCTCGTCTCGAATGCCATCTGGTCCACCGGCGGGTTCAGCACTGACGGCGTGACGTTCCAAAGTTGGTCAACCCATCGTGCGGTGAACGCACTGTTCGCAGCCATCGCCGTGTACTGCTGTGCCCACGAGACGTCGTGGATACGCCTTTCGAACCCAGCACGCACTCCTTCGATGGCCGACGGTAGCGAGTTGACGCCTCCCAATACGGCGAGACCGGCACGGGCCCCGGTTGCGATGAACTGCTGCCGGGTCGTACGCGGCACACCCGGGAAATGTACGTAGTACAGCGACAGGGCTGACCGAGGAATTGCAGACGAGAGGTACGTACCGTTGACAAAGAGATCGAACTCTCGACTAATGGCTGAGGCTTCGACATCGTCAACGACGCGTCGATAGGTGCAACCGTCGAGACTTCGGCCAAGCCGACGCCGTGTCATCTCAACGTCAACCGGATGAGGACCGAGCAGGGTTACGTCGTGACCCTGACGCACGCAATGCTCCGCAATGCCCGCCGCGACTTGCTCACCACCGCCGTACGTCGTCCAGTACAGGTTGTACACCGCAACTTTCATGGACTCACCACTTCACGGTCTCCCAGCGTTTGCGCACGTTCGCTCTCCGAACGGTCGTGGTGTCCTGAATTCCTGACAGCAACGCTGCGGGCATCATTCGCAGGATGTGCCCAAGCACACGTCGCCGGTGCCGCGGCTCAGGGCGCGACGGCATTTTTAACGTGAGCGGACGCTTCACGAGAAGCGCAAGGTTGACGCGAACGCAATGTCGGATTTCACGCGCGAGCGCGTTTGCAACAACCGAGAGCGGGGCATTTCGAGCTGCTACAAGTAGTCGATTTCGTTCGGTGTGGTAGCGAAACACTGGTGAGCCCACTCCGCTGGATTGCGCGTGTCGATGACGTACAAGGGCACGTGGCGCGTACATGTGACGCCAACCGGCACGGCGCGCTCTCCACGACAGGTCGGTGTCTTCGTAATACAGAAAGAGGCGCGGATCGAAAAGACCGACGGCATCAAGATGAGTCGCCCGCAATAGCGCGGCTCCACCACACCAAGCAAACACTTCTACTGCCTCGTCGAATTGCCCGGCATCGGTACACATGAATCCACGATCCCCAGCGAAACCAAGTTGATACAACTCGCTTCCGACATTGTTAATCACGTCTTCGCGTGCTCCACCGACCGAAATTTCTACGTTCGTGTACACCGTCTCGCCACCTTGACCCACGACGACGTCGACTTGCTCAACATCGGTGGACAGACGGAGATGGACGACCTGCTTTGCATTCAAACGAACACCGATGCGATGGCGATTGTCATCGGCAACAGCACATCGAATCGTTGCGGTACGACGTGACCAACGCGCCATTTCCTCGTCCCGCGCGAGATCAGCATCAACTGCGCCGTGAAAACCCTCATCAAACTGAAGCACCTCGTCACAACGTTCGCCATCGATGCGAACTGCCGAGACACAAATACCCAATTCGTCTCGTCGCCGATTCCCGACTGATTCTTCAATCGCGAATCGCACCGGCGCATAGCGATCGGCGAACAACATTTTTGAACTCACTCCACCGATGTCGTCGCGAGACTGCATGACGTGAACGAGTTCTTTGAGCCACAACCGATCAACCGTTGCGTCGTTATTGACGAGTGCAACATGGTCGTAACGATCGGCGAGTGCGCCATTGACATCGTGGGTCATGCCGAGATTGCACCCACCAGCAAAGCCGAGATTGGCGAGTGGCTCGAGAACAATGACCGAAGGGAACTCCTCTCGTACACGCTGTGCAGCATCATCGAGCGACCCATTGTCAACGAGCACGATTTCCATACGGTCGCGAGGCCAGTCGAGATTGTCGAGCGATCGAATGCACTCAAGGGTGAGATCACCACCGTCGAAGGTCAGTACAACAATTCGAATAAACGGCTCGAGAGCGTTCATGTGTGGACGCTCAATTCGTCCTCACGGGCTTCGCAGGAGATCAACCATCCACGTAAAGCCTCCGCGACATCGCTGGCCTGCCAGGATTGCGCTCGCAACCACGCCGCCTCGGAGGCCTCAGACCAGTCGTCCCGGTTTGACATCCGCATAATGCTTTCGAGCAGTTCGGTGTCGTCGTAATCGGCCACGACACGCAGCCCGGCATCTCCATCACCGTGTGTCACCATGTTCGTGACGACCGGAATTCCTCGGGCGAGCAACTCACAGGCTGACGCCGACATCTGCCCGGGATGTCCGGTACGCAACTGAACACCGCATGTCGCTCTCGCGAGAACCTCGTTGAGTTGAGCATCGGACACCCGACCGTGCAGATCGACGCGGCCTTCGATACCGAGTTGTTGCATGCACTGTGCGATCTGCGCGGCGTATTCGTCAGCGACGCCACCAACCACGTCAAGATGAGCACCTTCGATGCTCGCGACGAGCCGCAAACATCGTTCAATCTCTTTGCTCGGCTCGACCCACCCGAGCGTGACGATTCGCATGCCATCGGGCAGGTGAACTCGTTCCCTCTTCGGATGCGCAAGCGGTAGTACGAATGTTGGTGGCGCCTGATGGTTGTCGCATTCGTGGATCACAATGTCACGGGCGATCGCGCTGCTCACGATGACGGAGCGTGCGTCGCCTAGGAGCGTTTTGAGACCGGTGTAACCGCGCTCGTGTAGCAAGACCGGATCGAGCGCGTCGGCTTCTGCGACATGTTCTCCCCATCCGGAGAGTCGTTCGGCTGCCCAACGCGCGCCGCCACCATAGTGACCGGGTCCGATGAGTGCTCCGAGCAGCGTTGGTTCGTGGATCCACAGGTGGGCCCACTGGTCTCGAGCACGTTCTGCCGATACGGCGTGGTATTGCGATGACCCAAGCGCAATGATGAGATGGTCGAAGTCATGGGATCGGAGGCGACTGCCAAGCGAGCCGACTCCCCGAACTGGTCGGTTCACGGCACGACGCGGACGTAATGACGACGAAGCACAGTCATCGAGTGTGATGAGTTCGTCGTCACCCATCCACGCGTGTCTCACAAGTTCGGTGTATTCCCCGATGCCCGACGGCGACTCGGGGGGTGGTGACGCAATTGCGATCGTTCGCGGCGAAGGTACGTCGGTGTGGGTGGCACGCGGTGTCACATGTAGTGCGTCACGAATTTTCGCTCCCACGACCGCTGGTCGCCAGTCGCCGAGCCGTTCGCGTTCCGCTTCAAGAATTCGGTGAGCAACGGCGCTATCAGCCAGGGCGGTTGCAATCGCAGCAGCAATATCACCGACGTCAAACGGATCAAATAATGCATCCTCACATCCGGCAACCTCGGGCATTGAGGAAGTTCGTGAGCAGACGACTGGCGTCCCGCAGGCGACCATCTCGGCGATCGGAAGCCCAAAGCCCTCTTCAAGCGATGGCATCACTCCGAGCGCGGCATGCTGCATGAGTTGTACAAGTCGCTCATCGTCGATCCCACCGGTGAACGTGACTTGGGAATCGATGCCGTCCACATGTGCAAGGTGGTTCCAGTGCGCGATTGTGCTGTCGGGGGCCGCACACGCGATGACGAGCTTGTGCGAGGTTCGCAGGTTGACCGGCAGCGCCGCCCAGGCTCGAAGAAGACGCTCCGTGTTCTTTCGCGGATCAGCGCCAGTGACTGCGAGGACGTACGGCTGGCCGCCCCCAACATCAACGCTTGGTCGAAGTTCGCTCCCATCAGCCTCGACAAACTGTGGTTCGACGACCGCACCAACAACGACGAAGCGCGACCTCGGTAGGGCGAGTTCTATCGACGCGGTATCCGCAGTAAATGTTGAGTTTGCACAAAAGCGATCGATTGACGCGCATGTCATGGTGCGCAACGTTGTCTGTGCTCGTGCAAACGGATCCGAAAGATAACGATCGGGGTAGCGCTGGGGAATGACATCGTGAATAATCGCCGCGACCGACATCCGGCACTCGGTGACGGCTCGTGGGATGACGTCAAGAGGAACAGGGTGCAACATGAGTTGGGTGCACACGAACCACGATTGTCGGTCCGCAGCGCGCCGAATGTGTGCTCGACTCAAACGGTCGGCTCGGACCTCAGGAATCGCGAGCCGCCATTCGTGAATTTGTCGATCGGTAGCGCACAGCACTTGTGTTTCTATTCCGGCGGCAAGCATCGCTCGCACAAATCCGACCGTGTATCGACCCACCCCTCGACCACCTGCCGTAGGGTGGTCGATAACCCGCCCATCGACGATCGCATTCGGTCCCATGTGTGCCGTCACTCGATTGGCGGATTGTTGGACAACTCCCGCATCTCGGCAAGTTGACGTTCTATGACTTCTGCTGCGGCGACTGCAGTGTCCGCATCAAGTCGTAGTCGCTCCATGTAGCCGAGAAACAGCGGCAACGATTGTTCCGATCCGCTGCGTACATCGTGATTGAGATCCATGACGACTTCGGCAACCTGATTGAGTGTTGCTCGTAGTGCAACGATTTCGGCTCGCAGTGCTCGTACGTCCGCACCGGTCAGCCGGCGAACAAATGCCCTCAGAATTCGCACTCCCGAACCCTACCCTTCTGCGCCTCGTCTGCTCGGGGCTATCGGCGTGCCGGAGCGACGGAGCCGGTGGGCAAAGCAGAGCCGAATCATTTCGAGTCCGAGCCAAATCGCCTTCATTCGACTTCCGGTCACTGAACTCTCCCCCACCCGTGCGTTGTAATTCACTGGAAGTTGGACGAAGGACAAGTCGGACGAAACGACTCGCACCATCATTTCGAAACCCAAGGCGGAGCCGTTCCGTTCGAGTTGAGGGGCGATGTGATCGACCGATCTTCGATTCATCACACGAAATGTGCAGCCAACATCAGAGAGGTACACCGTGTTGAAGAGGACTTCGGTGAGTTTCGCGACCGCCCAGTTGCCCCACTTGAGAAAGGTGCCCATGTTCGCGCCAGCGAGAATGAACTCCTGAACGGTTCTCGAACCGAAGACGACATCGACATCGCCTGTATATGGCAACAGCTTGAGAATATCTTCTGGATCGAAGGTGCCATCGGGCTCGCAGATGCAGACGAGATCGGCATCATGCGACTCCTGCAATCCGCGTCGAATCGCTGCCCCATAGCCCTGAACTGGTTCGAATACCTCCCGTGCCCCAGTCGTCGCAACCGCTGGTGAGGTATCGGGGTGCGCGTTGTTGTTCACAACGATGATCTCGTCCACGATGCCGAGCGCTTCGAATCGTTGAATACAGTCCGCAATCGAGAGATGCTCGTTATACGTCGGCAAAATGACGGTAAGTCGCTGCTGGTTCCACATAGACATCGCCTAATCTGGCGCTGCCAC
>JALRBS010000179.1 GCA_023262325.1 Ilumatobacteraceae bacterium
GCAGCTGGTTTTAATTGCGGAGTAACCCTCGCCAAGACCTGCCACTTTCTGGAAGTCGCCGGTTCGGATTGGACTACAACTCGAAGTGCGTGGAGCCCGAGGACCGGGGTGATTGGCGGCACCTCGTACAACAGGGGCTACGGCGCGAAAAACACTGCGGCGATCATCAATTTCGACTCTACGGCGGGGTACGCAGCAACCAATGCGGACGCCTTTGTAAGCAGTAGCGGACATGAAGACTGGTTTCTTCCCTCGGTTCAAGAAGTACGGGACATGGATTCGAGTGCGTACTCCACCAACTTCGGCGAACTTGGAACGTCGACGGAAATGAATTCGAGCTGGTTCTATACGTACGACTCGAGAGCGAACGCCCACTTTTACGACAACAACAAAACTGCGCTAAGTACTTTTCGGGCGATCAGGGCTTTCAGCAAGTCGGACTCAACACTTGCCGCGATGTCGGTGATCGGGGAAACGCTGTCACCATCATTCGACCCGTCGGTTACCGAGTACAGCCTGACCACTGGGGAGTCGTCCGTGCAGATCGCGCCAGTCGCGGTCGCAGCCACGACCACGTCGGTGAGTGGTTCTGGTGTCGCGAACGGGTCAACATCCGATTCGATCTCACTCGCTTACGGGGCAAATGAGATCCCACTCGTTGTCGCGGCGCCCGATGGCTCGTCGACGACCTACACGATCACGGTGACCCGTACCCCAAGTATCCCCGGACCGCCGACCTCGGTGTCGCTGGAAGCCGGTGATGGGCAGATCACGGTGTCTTGGACCGCTCCTGTTGATGACGGCGGATCGGCGATCACGGGATACACGGCGTCGACCGCATCGGGCTTGACGTGTTCGACGGCGACGACGTCGTGCGCAATCTCCGGGTTGGACAATGGGACCTCGTATTCCGTGTCGGTGACAGCGAGCAATGCGGTTGGCACCGGTGCTGCCTCGAGTGCTGCATCTACGACGCCAGTAGCGACAACAACCACAACGACGACAGCCCCAACCACAACAACGAGCACCACGACAACAACGAGCACGACAACAACGAGCACCACAACAACGAGCACCACAACGACGACAGCCCCGACCGCGACAGCCCCGACTACGACAACAACGAGCACCACAACGACGACAACCCCGACCACGACATCTACGAGCATCGCCAGCAGGGTGAGTTTCGTGAACCCCGAGAACGCAGCGACCCTCAGGCGTGCTCTAGGTCAGGTCGGCGCCATTCTGAACGGCGTGGTGACTGAGGCGCGGATGCGTTCGGTGCGTTCCCCTGCTGCTCAGGTGGCACCAGAGGGCAGGACGGCCGCCGAGATCGCGCAGGTTCAAGAGACCGCGCGCGAACTAATGGAGGGCTTTTGTGCCAAGTTGCCTGAGTCGTTTGCCGCTCGCTTGGCGGTAGCGGCGACGGAAACCGGGGCGTCCGTTCGTGGCCTGCTCACCGATGTCAACGGAGCGCCGGTCGACGTGCCAGCAGAGAGCGTCGTGGTCATCGAGACCGGTGGAATCGCGATGATGGTCGGAGCTGAGGACGCACGCGTGGCGGAGACGGGTGCGCTCTCGGTGTCGGCGGGTTCAACGTTCGGGTTCGCTGGTGGCGGTTTGGAAGCAAATGCCAGTGTCCAGGTGTACGTGATGTCGACTCCGACGCTCGTTGCCGAGCTCTTCACTGCGGACGATGGCACCTTCAGTTTGAGTGGGACATTTTTTGCGACGATCCCGTCGGGTGATCACACGCTGGTGTTCGCGACGTCAGATGTTCAGGTCTCCATGGGCATTCAGGTGGTGGCTGACGATGTTGTCGAGGCGCCAGCGCTTCCAATCACCGGGCCACGAACGAACTCAACTCCTGTTGTGCTGCTGCTCATCGCGGTTGGATCGCTCTTGTGCTTGCGGGTTCGTCACCGACCCATAGCGGACCGGTTTGGCACGCCCGGCCGCTAGCCGCCCGAGCCCTAACCAGTCGGCGACAAAACCTTCCCGCAAGAGGAATGCTTCTCGTAGAACAGCCGAAGACTTCGTCGGCGACCGCTCACTGATCTGTCGAGCATCGGCCTCCGGAGCCGTGTGCGCAGGTTCGAATCCTGCCGAGGGCACTTCGCCGCCGCGTCAACGTTCGGTGCCGCTCGGAGTTTGGCTTACCACCGCGTGACCTGTGACTACTGGTTCGTATCAGTCCCACCATCAGCAGCAAAGTTCGTCAAATTGTCGATATTTGTAAAGTTCGGGTTCAGGTCAACAAGGGTGAGCTCACCTGTTGTGAGGTCGATAGATCCGATCACCTCCGACCCAAACACATTCGCAGCAACAACGAGTCGATTGCCGTCTTGAGTCATCGAGGTGACCTCAAAGTACACATCGACCTTTGCCGACTGCACCGTGACATCGGGACCAACAAGCACCTCTTCAGTGTTCGTGACAGGGTCATAGACCGCAAGAACGCTGTCGCCCTCTGACGTCTGACCGGCAATGAAAATGCCGGCGTCACCACGTCGGATCACTCCCTGCGTTCGGTTTTCCGATAGCTCGTAGGTCACAGACGCAGAGACAACAGACACGACACCGTCTCGACCGTAAGATGTCGGGACGAGGCGATTGAATTGCCAGTGTTGTTCGGTATCCGCGCCAATGCTGACAGATACAACATCGTTCGGCTGATCGTCGGCTGCATCAAATTCGAAATACCCCCAGGCCTGTTGTGGCCCCATACAGACTGCCCAAGCCTCAAAATCATCCGCGCACGCGTCCGGAACCGGTTCGGTCGTTCGTGAGTCTCCGAGCACCCGCACCGAGAATTCGTCCGTCTCGCTGTTGTAGGCGTAAATCCCCCAACGTGCGCTGTTTTCAAAAGTCGTATAGAGCTCGTCCTCGAACACCCGAATAAATGCAGGGGCGTTGTCCACGTCATCGAGTTGTAAGACCGTCGCATCGACGCCGTTGCCCACCGATTTCACCCGCGCAAACATCCACTGGTACGCGTAGCAGTCGTCTACATGATCGCCATTTGGAAGCGTTCCACCAGTCCCGACCTCATCGTCGACGCAGCGATCGGCAGTCCCAAACATCATTGCGGCAGCACCAAATCGTGCCGCCTCTGCATCGGAAAATGCGACAAAATTGAAGACGTTGAACGCTCCTGCGTTCCCTGGGTCGAGCGCATTGTCCCCCGTGAAGTCAGAGTTCTGCACGATGATTTTGATCTCGCCGGTAATTGGGTCCCACTGTTTGAGGAAGTTGCCGTTAACACCAAACGATGCGAACCACATGCGACCGTCGTCGTCAAACTGAACCATCGGGTTGTAAGCAGGTTTCTCTGTGAATGATTTTTCGGCGATCTGTGTCACTGATGCATCAATGCAACGTGCATTGGTGTCGCTCTCGAGGTAGAGGAAATAACACGACTCACCATCGATGTCCACCGACCTGCTCAACAGAAGGACGACCGCGCTGCCGGGACCATCCCACATGTGTTCCACGACGAGTTCCTGCTGCGCGTCAGATGCGACCGTCTCCCCTGTCTCGTCGATCGTCACATTTGACATCTCGCCGGCGGCGTTCACGCCAACGAGAACCTGCTGCTCGACGTCGAGCACTCGACTGCCGACTCGCGTTGCTGGGGCAAGTCGTTCGGCGGTTGCGAGGTACCTCAACGCATTATCAGACGACCCACCATCAGACGAGAAATAGCCAGAAATATCAGCGAGCAGGTGTGCTTTACCTTTCACAAAGAAACACACCGTGCCATCAGCAGACACCGGAGCAATCACCGCGTTCGGCACCGTCTGACCAGCAACAAAATTCAGGTTCGACGCGTCAGGACGAGGCGACGCGTCACACGGATACACCGTCACATACCCCGACGACTCTGTCTGTGTCACCGTCACATTCAACGCAACCGCCCCAACATCGGAAGGCACACCAGCAATATCAGTCACGTTCAACACATGAGGCGCAGCCGTCAACGAGCCATCACCAACCTTGACCCCAGACGAACGCGTATTCACCACACGTGTCGGCGTCAACGCAGAAAACCCGGACGAGAAATATCCAGAAAGGTCAGCCAACAGGTGTGCTTTGCCTTTCACAAAGAAACACACCTCACCAGCAGACGACACCGGAGCAATCA
>JALRBS010000180.1 GCA_023262325.1 Ilumatobacteraceae bacterium
CCATTACTGTTCGCGCAGCTCGGAGACGCGGTACTTGATCGCTCCATCGTTGTCGACCATGTAGGCGACGACGCAGCAAACGGATGGCGGGTGCGCTGGGCATTTCCCGCGGATCGCGCATCGGACTGCCGCTCGCTGAGACGGTGATGTTGTTGCGCGACGCCGGCGTCCGAATTGCCGGCGCCTAGCGGCGATTAGCACTCTCGGTCGTCGGTTGCTAACGCATCCGCTTCGCCGTAGCCTTGGCACTCTCTCATGACGAGTGCTAATTGCGTTATGAGGTATCCCATCCAACCTGTTCACGCCATGGAGGCATGCAAGATGAACTTGAAGCCGCTGGACGACCGCATCGTCGTCAAGCCCAACGAGGCCGAGACGCAGACCGCGTCAGGACTCGTCATTCCCGATACCGCAAAGGAAAAGCCCCAGCAGGGCACCGTCCTCGCCGTCGGCCCCGGCAAGCGTGCAGAGGCAAGCGGCGACATCATCCCGTTGGGAATCAACGTTGGTGACGTCGTCCTTTACTCAAAGTACGGCGGAACTGAAGTCGCCGTGAACGGCGAAGACCTACTCGTGTTGTCTGGTCGCGACGTCCTCGCGATCGTGGAGAAGTGAGGTAAACGATGTCAAAGATTCTGAAGTTTGATGATGAGGCCCGCAAGGCCCTTGAAGCCGGCGTGAACAAGCTCGCCGACGCAGTCAAGGTGACGCTGGGACCAAAAGGACGCAACGTCGTCCTCGACAAGAAGTTTGGTGCCCCAACCATCACGAATGACGGCGTGTCAATCGCGAAGGAAATCGAACTTGATGACCCATTTGAAAACATGGGCGCACAGCTCGTGAAGGAAGTTGCGACGAAGACCAACGACGTCGCAGGTGACGGAACGACAACCGCAACTGTGCTCGCACAGGCGATGGTTCAGGTCGGCATGAAGAACGTTGCTGCCGGTGCAAACCCGATGGGTGTGAAGAAGGGCATCGAGCAGGCCGTCAAGGCAGCCGTTGATTCAATTCTCAGCCAGGCCAAGGATGTCGACGACAAGACCGACATCGCAAACGTCGCAACGATCTCAGCCGCCGACTCGTCAATTGGCGAAGTCATCGCTGAGGCGATCGACAAGGTCGGCAAGGACGGCGTCGTCACCGTTGAAGAGTCGAACACGTTCGGTACCGAACTTGAGTTCACCGAAGGCATGCAGTTCGACAAGGGCTACCTGTCGCCGTACTTCGTGACCGACACCGATCGTCAAGAGGCAGTGCTCGAGGAGCCGTACATCCTGCTCAATCAGGGCAAGATTTCAACGGTGCAGTCACTTCTTCCCGTCCTCGAAGGCGTCATGAAGACTGGCAAGCCACTCGTGATTATTGCGGAGGACATCGAGGGCGAAGCACTCGCAACTCTCGTCGTCAACAAGATCCGTGGCACCTTCGCTTCTGCGTCGGTCAAGGCACCCGGCTTTGGTGACCGTCGTAAGGCGATGCTTCAGGACATGGCCGTGCTCACCGGTGGCCAGGTCATCAGCGAGGACGTCGGTCTCAAGCTTGAGAACACGACCCTTGATCTGCTCGGTACTGCCAAGCGTGTCATCATCACGAAGGACGCCACGACAATCGTCGACGGCGGCGGTTCGGGAGACGACGTCGCGGGACGTATCAATCAGATCAAGGCGGAAATCGACAACACCGATTCCGATTGGGATCGTGAGAAGCTGCAGGAGCGCTTGGCGAAGCTCGCCGGAGGCGTCGCAGTGATCAAGGTTGGCGCCGCAACTGAGGTTGAGCTCAAAGAGAAGAAGCACCGCATTGAAGACGCGGTGTCCGCAACTCGCGCAGCCATCGAAGAGGGTGTCGTTGCAGGTGGCGGAACGGCTCTCGTTCGAGCACGTGCATCGGTCGCCGACGTCGTCGCTGCCCTCGAGGGTGACGAGCAGACTGGCGCACGACTCGTGTGGGAGTCACTCGTCGCACCTGCAAAGAACATCGCGATGAACGCAGGCCTCGAAGGCTCGGTCATGGTTCAGGCAATTGAGAATGAGTCCGGTCACATGGGACTCAACGCCGCAACTGGCCAGATCACCGACCTCGTCAAGGCCGGCATCATCGACCCAGCCAAGGTCACGCGTGCAGCATTGCAAAATGCTGCATCGATCGCAGCCCTCGTGCTGACGACCGAGTGCGTGGTTGCTGACAAGCCAGAGCCGGCTGCCCCGATGGGTGGAGGCATGGATCCGATGGGAGGCATGGGCGGCATGATGTGACGCCTATGCGACCTCGTGTCGTTCAAAGTGGCCCGGGCGAACGCCCGGGTCACTTTGCGTTTAGAGCGACTGCATCAGATTCGAGCCGTAGAATTTGGTTATGTCGTTTGAACGCCCCGCACCAGACCTCACCAAACTCATGCAGGCATGGGATGAATGGGAACGCGGTGAGCAAATGCCTGGCAAGACACTCGCGAATCTGAAAACCGCTGGTTTAGCCGAGGTGCTCAGCGAACTCGTACATGCGGGCTGGGTACCTGGATCAACGGGTGGGTGAGCGCTCGCAACGCGGGGGAGCTCAAATCGTCCCACGCCCAAACGTGTGGTTGCAGGTTGACACAGCCCCGTGGGGACATGTCAATCAAGTCGATTGTGAGGACATCCGATCGGTTGTCGATGCGCAAGGGCGTCCACTCGAACCGCAGTTCGACGGCGCTCGCCACGCAGCAGTGTTAGTGGTGCTCGCGCCGGGGGCACGCGGTATGGAGGTGTTACTTACGCGACGGTCGCAGCATCTGCGTCAACATCGAGGTGAAATGTCGTTCCCCGGTGGAAAGATGGATGCGGGTGAAACACCGGAGCAGACCGCTCTGCGTGAAGCGCATGAGGAGGTTGGCCTCGATCCGACCGTGGTCGAGGTCATTGGCGAGTTATCCCACGTCAACACCGCTGTGAGTCTGAGTTACATCATTCCAAAGGTGGCAATTATCGAACACCCGATCCCGCTGCAGCCGCAGACGGGTGAGGCTGACCGCGTGATGTGGGTGCCGTTGGACGAGCTATTGCAGCCTGGCGTGTACCACGGAGAGTTGTGGGGCACGCCGCCAACCGAACGGTTGCTGCACTTCTTTGAGCTGTCCGACGAGACGGTATGGGGTGCAACAGGAAGAATGCTCGCCGACCTGTTTTGCCGGCTCTTTCCGCATCACTGAGCAGATTGTGAATCTCTCATCGCTCGACGGGCGGTGAAGATGACTCGAGTGGCAATAAAGCCAAGACCTGCGAGCACGAGCCCAAACACCAACATCTGCCGCCATCCACCTTTTGCCGAACTGCCACACCCTGGCTTTGGCATGGAACTGATGCATTCGGTGAGATCGCGGTCGGCCGGTAAAAAGACATTGTCGCCATCTGTCGCGCCTGGCTCGACGATGGTCGTCTCCGATTCATCGGTCGCCTGTGCGGTGACAACCCCAAGCGGTACCGCAAGAGCAGCGAGGATTGTGATGAGTGCGAACACCACACGGAACAATGGATTGGCGCGCCGGGCTGGAGCACTTGAGTTTGAGGGTTGAACCTGCACGATGAGTGTCTACCATCGGAGTGGTGACGAACGACGAACTGCCGCTGGATGAACATCGCCAGGAAGTACTCGTCGTCGACTTCGGCGCACAATACGCCCAGCTCATCGCACGGCGTGTGCGCGAACTAAAGGTGTATTCACGCATCGTTTCACACCGAATTTCCGCATTCGACGTCGCTCAAGCACGACCCGCAGCAATCATTTTGTCCGGGGGACCGAAGAGCGTGCACGTGGACGGTGCACCACTACTTGACCCTGACATCTACGAGCTCGGAATCCCGATTCTTGGTATTTGCTACGGCGCACAACTCATCGCTTCACAGCTCGGTGGCGAGGTGGGCCGAGGAATGCGAGGCGAATATGGTCGGGCACGACTCACGAAGACATCGACGACCTCGCTCCTCACCGACGATCTTCCGCCGGAACATGACGTGTGGATGAGCCACTTCGACGCGATCACTGCAACCCCCGACGGATTTATTGCATCGGCGTCGACACCCGATGCGCCAGTCGCTGTGCTCGAAAACGACGAACGGCGAATTTGGGGAGTGCAATTTCATCCGGAGGTTGTCCACTCGCCATTCGGTATGCAGGTGCTGCGGCAGTTTCTTCATGTACTTGCGGGCTGCGAAGCGAACTGGAACATGTCATCGGTGATCGACGCGCAGGTCGACGCGATTCGCAACCAAGTCGGTGATGCGCGGGTGATTTGCGGTCTGTCTGGAGGAGTTGACTCGTCGGTCGCTGCGGCGCTCGTTCATCGTGCGATCGGAGCGCAGCTCACTTGCGTCTACGTCGATACGGGTCTCATGCGTAAGGGTGAGAGTGCTGAGGTCGTTGAGACATTTCGACGAAATATGGGTATTGAACTGATTCATGTCGATGCCGGGAGCCGATTCTTCGAACGTCTCAAGGGGGTAACCGAACCCGAGGCGAAGCGTAAGGCGATTGGTGAACTCTTTATTCGGATCTTTGAAGAACACACCGGTGGACTTACCGAGGCGAAATATCTCGTGCAGGGAACCTTGTACCCAGATCTCATCGAGAGTGGTGGCGTCGACGGAACTGCAGAGGTCATCAAGAGTCACCACAATGTCGGCGGGCTGCCCGAGGATATGACACTTGAACTTGTCGAGCCCCTGCGTGAGCTATTCAAAGATGAAGTGCGTGCGCTCGGTGCCGAACTCGGCTTGCCTGACGAGATTGTGTGGCGGCAGCCATTCCCTGGACCGGGCCTTGGAGTTCGAATTATTGGTGAGGTCACTCCAGAAAAGGTCGCGACCTTGCAAGAAGCCGATGCAATTGTCCGCGCGGAACTCGCTGAAGCCGGACTCCAACGTGATATCTGGCAGTCATTCGCGGTGTTGCCCGACATCCGATCAGTTGGGGTGATGGGTGACGAACGTACTTATGGTCATCCGATCATCATTCGGGCGGTTACCAGCGATGACGCAATGACGGCGGACTGGGCACGAATTCCCTATGACGTGCTCGAACGAATGTCGCAACGAATCATCAATGAAGTGGCTGGAATCAACCGTGTCGCGTACGACATCACCTCGAAACCCCCTGGCACGATCGAGTGGGAGTAGCCCGCTTTACCGCACGAACGTAATCATTTCGTAACATCGGATACGCTGGAAGGGTCATGCTCCGGACCGCTTCTTCGTGTTCTCGGCGCCGTCTAGGTGCCGTTGTGGTTGCCGCATTGACGCTGGTCACTGTTCCTGTCCTGCCGCAAGCGGCGCACGCACAGACCGTTGACCAGCAAGAGCAGGAGGTGCGGCGCATCGTCGACGAGCTCGAGCGCTTGCACGAACGCGCTGACATTCTCGTTGAGGACTACGCCGTTGCGATGGACGACCAGCGCCTGCTTGGTGAAGAGATTGACATCGCGCGAGGCAGGGTGTTGCTGCGCCAAGCCGAACTCGGCGAGCTGCAGAGCGACCTGGCGACAGTCGCCGTTCGCGCGTTCACGCGCTCAGGCTCTGATGTGCTCGGTCCGTTGCTGTCGAACGCGGCTGCCTACAGCGACACCTTGACCCGCGATCAACTGTCGAGGGTGGCATTACGCGTTGGCGCTGGCACATCTGATGACCTCGAAGCGGCAATTCGGTCTCTCGAACTTGAACAGATCGAACTCAATCGGCTCATCGGTGAGTCTGAACGACTCGCCGAGAATATTTCGAGCATGATTGCCGAGGTTGAGGCGTCAACCGCCGAATACGAAACCGCTCGTAAAGCCGCCGAGCGAAAGCTCGGTGCATTGATTCAAGCCGAAGAGACACGACGTGAACAGGCGGCCTACGCCGAGTACCAGCGTCAGCAGGCAGCGGCCGCCTCTGGTTCTGGCAGCAGTTCGTCTTCCTCGGGTTCTGGCCAGAGTTCGGCCACCCAAGAGTTCATCCGGAACTATCCAGCACCGTCGGGCATGGCCGGCGTGGCGATTCAAGCAGCCCTCGCGCAGATCGGAACCCCATGGAGGTTTGCATCCGCCGAACCAGGAGTCGCGTTCGATTGCTCTGGTCTTACTTACTACGCCTGGGCACAAACTGGTGTTGTCCTGCCACGAAATTCGCGCATGCAGTTCAACGCTCTGCCACACATTCCTGTGACGGAGGCAAAACCAGGTGACCTCATTTTCTATTACAACCCGATCAGCCATGTAGGCCTCTACCTTGGCAATGGTCAGATGGTGCACTCCCCGGCGCTCGGCAAGACGGTTGAGATTACGAATATCAACTGGGCGAAGGTTGTCGGCGTTGGCCGACCCGGCTGAACTGTCTGAATGATTTCCGATTAGTTTCGCCACATGTCCGAGGTTCGCGGAATCAACATCTCTGCAGTCAGTGCATGGCTCGACGAACATGTTGCTGGAATCGAGTCGCCGTACACGTTCAACCTCATCGAGGGTGGTCGGTCCAATCTCACGTTCCGAGTCGAGGATCGATTGGGCGTTTCCGTGGTCCTGAGACGACCACCGCTGGGACACGTGCTCGCAACTGCCCACGACATGGCGCGTGAACACCGGATCATTTCAGCGGTTGGTTCAACTGGTGTCCCCGTGCCCCGAACGCTGGGCATTTGCGAAGATGAGTTGGTCAATGGCGCGCCGTTCTACGTCATGGAATTTGTTGACGGTGTTGTGCTCGATAATCCCGAAAAAGGTGCCGAACTCTCGACCGATGAGCGTCGAGACATTGCGTTCAACCTCATTGATGTGCTCGCAGATTTACATGCGGTCGATGTTGAGGCAGTCGGCCTCGGAGACCTCGCGCGCCACACCGGGTATGTCGAGCGGCAGGTGAAGCGTTGGACGAGCCAGTGGCAAAACTCACGTACTCGTGAGCTCGCGGCAATTGACGAAGTTGCATTGCTGCTCGCTGATCGAATCCCTCTACAACAGTCGGTGTCGATCGCGCACGGCGACTTCCGACTTGGCAACTGTCTGACCGACATTCCGAATCGTCGGATTGCGGCGGTGCTCGATTGGGAACTGTGCACGCTTGGTGATCCTCTCGCCGATGTGGGATATCTCGGTGTGTACTGGGCGTCCCCGGACGGGGTTGGCCAGCGGGCGAATGACCCCACCGGTGCGGGTGGCTTCCCCTCGCACGGTGACCTTGTCGAACGTTACGCAGCGCGCACGGGACGCGACGTCGGCAACATTGGCTACTACGTTGCATTTTCGGCGTTTCGCCTCGCAGTCATCTCCGAAGGCGTCTACGCGCGGTACCTCAACGGTGCCATGGCAGACGCCGTCGATCCAGCAATTCTTGAAGGATTTCGGACTGCCGTCGAAGAACTTGCAGAAGGAGCGCTCAACTCGCTGCGCGCCAATCAATAACGCGGAAATGACAGCGCGTGACGATTGTCGTTGAGCGGTCTAGCGTGGGGGGCATGTCAGTTGAAATGCTCTCCCTGAACGTGCCTGGAATGACCTGCGGACACTGCGAGTCTGCAATTCGCAAAGAGGTTGGCGCAATTTCTGGAGTGACGTCAATCGATGTCAACCTTGAGACGAAGATTGTCGTTGTTAACGGCGACAATCTCGACCGCGAGGCCGTCGTTGCGGCAATCGATGAAGCCGGATTTGACGTCGGCTGAAAACGCTGTTGAACTCAGCGTCGGAGGCATGACTTGCGCAGCATGCGCATCTCGAATTGAACGTCGACTGAATCGGCTTGAGGGCGTATCCGCATCGGTGAATTACGCAACCGAGCGTGCGGTTGTGCGTCTGAGTCGACCGGTTATCGATGATGAGGACCTCGAGTTATTTATTCGGACGGTCGAGGCAACGGGGTATACCGCTCGACCGGTAGAGGAAGAACACGACAGTTCACATCGACTCCGAGAACTCGGCATGCGACTCGTTGTCGCAATCATGCTCGGAATTCCGGTGCTCGTGCTGTCGATGATTCCT
>JALRBS010000028.1 GCA_023262325.1 Ilumatobacteraceae bacterium
GACGAATGGCTGCAGGTGTCTATGCGTTTGACAACGTCGAAGCACACTGCGTTTCGGTCGTGACGAACACGACTCCGGTGGTTGCCTATCGCGGCGCTGGTCGACCCGAGGCGACAGCTGCAACCGAACGCGCAATGGACCTCTTCGCCGCCGAACTCGGCATGGACCCTGCAGAAGTTCGACGTAAGAATCTCATCGCCCCGTTCAACGAGCCACACACAACTGCGATCGGCGAGGCGTATGACGTCGGCGACTACGTAGGCAGCCTCGACCGGGCACTTGAACAAGCCGGATACGCGGACCTTCGCGCCGAGCAGGCACGACGACGCGCTGATGGGTCAACGAAACTGCTCGGAATAGGCGTCTGCACCTACGTGGAAATCACCGGCGGTGCGGGTGCGCCGAAAGAGGACGCAAAGATCGTCATCCACCCCGATGGCACGGGAACGATATACACCGGCACCTCGCCACATGGTCAAGGTCACGACACCGCGTGGTCGATGATTGCAAGCGCGCAGACGGGCATCGACATCGACAAATTCACGCTCGTGTGGGGCGACACCGATCTCACACCGGTTGGTGGTGGCACGATGGGCTCGCGTTCGCTTCAGCAGGGCGGTCTCGCCGTCAATCAGGCTGCCGAAGGAGTTGTTGCTCAAGGAAAAGAGATTGCGGCTCGTCTTCTCGAGGCTTCGGCTGCGGACATCGTGCTCGACACCTCGACAGGTTCGTTCCATGTTGCTGGCACCCCAGCGGTGTCGTCGTCTTGGGCCGACGTCGCAAGCGCAGCCGGCGAAGGCGGGCTCGAAGAGGCGACAACATTCGAAGCGTCGGGCGCCACGTATCCCTTTGGGGCACACGTTGCAGTCGTCGAAGTCGACCGCGAAACGGGACACGTCAAGCACCTCCGTCACATCGCCTGCGACGATGCGGGTCGAATGGTGAACCCCATGTTGCTTGCTGGACAGGTTCACGGCGGTGTTGCACAAGGAACAGCACAAGCCTTGTACGAAGAGGTTCGATACGACTCCGACGGCAACCCGGTCACCTCAAATCTTGCGGACTACACGATGATCTCGGCTGACCTCATGCCAACGATCGAGCGTGTGCCTATGGAAACGCCGACCTTCGTGAACCCGATCGGCGCAAAAGGAATCGGCGAGTCAGGAACGATTGGTTCGACACCTGCGGTTCACTCCGCGGTCATCGACGCACTTGCTCATCTCGGTGTTCGTCATGTTGACATGCCGTGCACTCCTGAGAAGGTGTGGACCGCGATCGCTTCAGCGTCCAACTAACCGCTGACGAAACGCTCAATTCTCCGTCATCGGGCATAGTCTCTCGTTCATGCCCCCACAGAGTTCGAACGCGCCAATAGTTGCGCGCAATCTCGTCAGAACATTCGGATCGGGCGAACGATTAATTCGCGCCGTCGATGGAGTCGATCTTGAAGTCGCTGCGGGAGAAGTCTTCGGCTTCCTCGGACCAAACGGCGCGGGCAAAAGCACAACCGTGCGAATGCTCACCACCCTTTTGCGCCCCACGTCTGGTTCGGCGACGGTCGCCGGTTTCGACATCGTGAGCGAAGCCGACTCGGTGCGACGCAGCATTGGCGTGGCACTCCAGGACGCGGCGATCGACCCGTTGATGACCGGAATGGAACTGTTGAAGTTGCAAGCGGTGTTGTATGGCATTGCGCGCGGCGAACAGCACCAACGTGCCGGAGATCTTCTCGAGCGTGTCGGCCTATCGGCCGCCGCGGATCGTCGCGTCGGCACGTATTCGGGCGGCATGCGTCGTCGCCTTGATCTTGCGCTCGCGCTCATTCACGAGCCGACGGTGCTCTTCTTAGACGAACCGACGACCGGGCTCGATCCAATGAGTCGTCTTGCCTTGTGGGACGAGATTCGCAGGCTCAACAACGACGGAACGACGGTGCTCCTCACCACTCAGTACCTCGAAGAAGCCGACCAGCTCGCCGATCGGGTCGCCATCATCGACAACGGTCGCATCGTGCGCGACGGACGCCCCGACGAACTTAAGTCTGAGGTCGGCGCGCCAACCCTGCTCATTACCGTTGCCGAACACGCAACGTCGGCCGCGGAGACTGTGCTCGCTCAATTTGGCGAATCACGACCAACCGCCGAAGGCACCCTCGGTGTGGGCTTGCGCGACGGTGCTGGAGAGGTGTCGGCCGTCGTACGCGCCCTGGACGCTCTGGGGATCAACGTCGAACATCTCGAACTTCGCGCGCCGAGTCTTGACGACGTATTCGCCGAGGCCACCGGGCACCGACTCGAGGGTGCATCATGACCGCAGTAGCGATTGGGCGACGAGAGCAACTCATTGCCTTGTCGTGGCGATCGGTGTTGTCGATTGTTCGACAGCCAAGCGTTGTCGTTCCCTCGCTCGTCTTTCCACTCTTTTTCGTTGCCTTGGGAACCTCGTCGTTCGGCCGAGCGGTCAACATTCCAGGGTTTCCGGTCGTCGATTCGTTTCTCGATTTTGCACTCGCAGGCTCGGTCGTGCAGGGTGTGCTCTTCGGGTCAGTGACAAGTGCCACGGCCCTCGCAACCGACATCGAAACCGGATTCTTCGATCGTCTCCTCGCAACGCCGAGCACCCGCGCCGGCATTCTCGTTGGTCGTCTGGCGGGAGCAATGGCGTATGGACTCGCCCAAACATTGTTCTTCACACTTGTCCTGTTTCCATTCGGACTGAGCATCAAGAGTGGCCCGATCGGGTTGCTCGCCATGATGATCGGAGGACTGCTTACGGCTCTCGCCGTGGGATCAGTGATGTCAACGATGGCGATCCGAACCGGCTCGAGCGAAGCGGTGCAGGGCTCATTCCCGCTTATTTTCATTTTGCTGTTCTTTTCGTCAGCGTTTTTCCCTCGACAAACGATGAGCGGTGTGTACCGATACATCGCGAATGTCAACCCCATTTCCTATCTCGTTGAAGGGTTCCGCTCGCTCACCATCGAATCACTGACTTTGCAAGCGGTTGCACAAACGATTCTCATCCCCGCCCTCATCGCAGTGGGTGGTCTCGCGTTGTCGCTTCGATCACTGCGACGACGATTGGCGGCATCGTGAGCGCATCGACTGGCCTCGCCACCCGGAGCCTTCGTAATATTCGTCGCCTTCCGTCGGCGTTTATTCCGGCGCTTCTCATGCCTGTCTTTCAGGTTGTGTCGTTTTCGGGCACGTACGCTGGTGTCACCCAAATGCCGGGCTTTCCAACAGACCGATCGGTGAACTGGTATCTCCCA
This sequence comes from Ilumatobacteraceae bacterium, assembly GCA_023262325.1. GTDB lineage: Bacteria > Actinomycetota > Acidimicrobiia > Acidimicrobiales > Ilumatobacteraceae > Casp-actino5. Next base: position 3,275 of record JALRBS010000028.1, read on the forward strand.
ATGGCCGTCACGATGGGTGCTTCGTTTGCCGGCCTTGGCACCGGATTTTCAATGATTCGCGACCTGCAGACCGGGTTTTACGATCGTCTGAGAATGGCGCCAACCACACGCCGTCAACTGCTCCTCGGTCCATACCTCGCTGCGTGGGCGCGTGCGCTCATCGCTGTCGTGCTCGTGACGCTCGTCGGTCTTGCGCTCGGCGCCCGACCGGTTGGCAGTGGGCTTGGCATGTTTGGGCTCGTGTTGGCAGGAGTCGGTATGGCGACGATCGGTACTGGCTGGGGGCTCGGCCTCGCGTATCGATTTAAGGACATGCGCGCTGCAGCAATTATGCAACTCACCTTGTTTCTCGGTCTCTTCCTTACCGACGCCCAGACCCCAATTGAGGTCATGCAAGGTTGGCTGCAAACGGTGGCACGCTGGAACCCGCTGACCCGAGTGCTTCACGTTGCACGCATGGGCTTCATCGATGGACTCGGCGGGCGTGACCTGTTAATCGGAACACTCGTGATGGCAGGGCTTGCCGGCATTACGTGGATGTTTGCTCTATCTGGACTCTCCTCGCTCGATGACTGACGTCACGATTGACATGCGGGCGCGGACGTTTCGCTGGCGGGACCGCGGATGAAGGCTGCCCGCACTCACGTGTTGCTCGATCTCGATGGGACGTTGAGCGACTCGGAACCAGGAATTCTTCGATCGCTGCAATACGCGTTCGAGCATGAAGGCTTCCCGGTACCAACGGTGGATGCGGTCCGTTCGGTCATCGGACCGCCATTCGAAATTGGCCTGCCCCAAATCGGCATCCCAGACGACGCTCTCGAACGTGTCATTAACCGCTACCGGGAGCGGTACAGCACGATCGGCGCTTTTGAGAACACGTTGTACGACGGGATCATCGAAATGCTCGACGACCTCGCCGGGCGTGGGCTGTCCCTCTCCATCGCAACGGCGAAACCCGAGGACACCGCACACCCAATCCTCGACTATTTCGGTATTTCGCACCGGTTCGAACTCCGAGCCGGAGCGACGCTCACCCCCGAGCGACGCGCCAAGGCCGAAGTCATCGAATATGCGATCAACGAACTTGGCCTCCGACACGAGCCGCACATCGGCGACCGAGTCATCATGATCGGCGATCGTGACCACGACGTTCTCGGCGCAAAAAAGCACGGGATCCCCTGCATCGGCGTGACCTGGGGCTACGGATCGTCAGACGAACTGCTCTCCAGTGGCGCTGTCGCCCTCGCAAATTCTCCAGTCGAGGTTGCCGACCTCGTTGAGCGGTCGTACGTTCTGCCCCCGTGGTCATGAACGAAACACCACCGAGCCCAGTGGCACACGGCGAGGTTCGTTCGTCCTCGCCTGCCGACCGCATGATGCGTCGAGTGCTTCGATTGCCGGTCGATGGTCCGAAGGCCTCGGCAGCGGATGCTCGTCGGGCATTTCAGACTTCGATCATGGTCGCAACCGTGCGATGCCTACTCATGTACATCGTGTTCCCGTTCGTGCTGCCCGCTCTCGGCCTCGCCGCCGGAGTCGGCCCGATCATCGGAATACCGATCAGCGTTGCGGCGATCATCGCCATTGTGATGAGCGTTCGACGATTCTGGAGAGCAGACCATTCGAAGCGATGGCATTACACGATTCTCGGAACCGCTGTCATCACCTTTCTCTGCGTTCTTGTCGTTCGCGATCTCATTTCCCTTGGCTCGTAGCCGATTCACGCTCCGCTGTCGACAGGGCCTCTCTGATGAGCCATGATGTAGGTCTGCACCGGCGAAGCCGCCGGCCAATGCACTCATCCAGACAGAGGGGGATCCGTGGAGATCAGCATCACTATCAACGGCAAAGCGGTCAGCGCTGACGTCGAGCCGCGAACGCTGCTCGTTCAGTTCATTCGTGAGACCGCAGGACTCACGGGCACGAACATTGGCTGCGATACCTCATCATGTGGTGCGTGCTCGATTCACCTCGACGGGGAAGCGGTGAAAAGTTGCACGATTCTCGCCGCTCAGGCCGATGGTGGTTCGGTCACGACGATCGAAGGTCTCGCGTCTGCCGATGGCACATTGCATCCAATGCAACAGGCATTTATGGAGAACCACGGGTTGCAATGTGGGTACTGCACTCCAGGAATGGTGATGGCAGCAACGAGTTTGCTGAATGACATCCCGAATCCGTCGGAGGAGGACGTCCGAATCGGACTCGAAGGAAACCTGTGCCGTTGCACGGGCTACCACAACATCGTGCAAGCAGTGCTTGCATGCGCCAATAAGTAACACCGCGTCGACATCATCACGGGGGTAGAGCGATGACGATGACCCATGAAACAACCGGAGTGCTTGGCACTCGGATGCTTCGAAAGGAAGATCCGGCTCTCTTGACTGGAGAGGCCAGGTTCACCGCGGACCTTGCGATACCGGGTGCGCTTCACCTTGCGGTGATCAGAAGTCCATACGCTCGCGCGCGAATCGTGTCGGTCGACACCTCCGCGGCGCGCGCGCACGCCGGTGTGCGAGCCGCATACTCCGGTGCCGATCTCGCAGACCTGTGGGCCGGACCGATGCCCTGCGCATGGCCGGTGACCGCCGACATGAAGAATCCAGCGCACCTGCCGCTCGCAGTGTCCCAGGCGAACTACGTCGGCGATGGTGTCGCATGCGTGATTGCTGAGACCGCCGAGGCTGCTCGCGACGCTGCAGAACTCGTCGATGTCGTCTACGAACCGCTCGAGGCGGTGATCGATCTCGAAGACGCAGTCAGCGATCGAGTCGTCATTCACGATGAGATCGGAACGAATAAGTCGTACACATGGGATCTCAAAGTTGAGGAGCAAGAGGGTGACGTTGACGCCGCCTTCGCCGCCGCCACCTACACGGTGAAAGAGCGGTACATCCAGCAACGCCTCATTCCGGCAGCGATGGAACCGCGAGCAATCGTTGCAGTTCCCCAGCCGTTCGGGGGCGACATGACGCTGTACTCGGCGACGCAAATTCCGCACATTCTCAAAGTCATGGTCGCGCTGACGCTCGGCATACCCGAACACCAAATGCGTGTTATCGCGCCCTCTGTTGGCGGAGGGTTCGGGTCCAAACTCAACGTCTACGCCGAAGAACTCCTCTGCGTTGCCCTCGCCCGCAAACACAACCTGCCGGTTCGCTGGACGGAGACGCGGTCGGAAGGGTGCCAGGCGACCATCCATGGCCGGGGTCAGATTCAGGACATCGAACTTGCTGCCGATGCCAATGGTCGCCTCACAGCCGTTCGCGTTCGGCTCATCGGCGACATGGGTGCGTATTTGCAACTCGTCACACCTGGGGTGCCGTTACTCGGAGCGTTCTTGTATGCCGGTGTCTACGAACTGCCAAAGGCGTACGACTTCTCGTGCACCTCTGTGTTTACCAACATGACGCCGACTGACGCGTACCGCGGTGCGGGTCGACCTGAGGCGACTTACGCAATCGAACGCGCCATGGACAGCCTCGCGGCAACGATTGGAATCGACCCGCTTGAGTTGCGGCGACGCAACTTCATTCCAACCGACAAGTACCCGTACGAGGCATTCACCGGTCTCGTGTACGACTCCGGCAATCACGACGGAGCGGCGACGCTCGCCGCCGAGCTCGTCGGGTACGACGCAATACGTGCACAGCAGAAGACCCAGAACGTCGACGGAGCCAAACGGCGTCTCGGAATCGGCGTCTCGACCTATTTCGAGATGTGTGGTCTTGCACCATCGCGTGTGCTCGCCTCGCTGAACTACGGTGCCGGCGGGTGGGAAGCCGCAACAGTGCGTGTTCTTCCGACGAACAAAATCCAAGTCGTTACTGGCGCATCACCGCACGGACAGGGACACGAAACCGCGTGGTCGATGATCGTCGCTGACAAACTCGGCGTTGCTCCCGAGGACGTCGATGTGCTGCATTCCGACACGGCAATTTCGCCGCTCGGACTCGACACCTACGGATCACGATCACTCGCGGTCGGCGGAGTTGCGATAGCAATGGCATGCGACAAAGTCATCGACAAGGCACGTGAAATTGCCGCCCATCAGCTTGAAGCAAACCCTGATGATCTCGAGTTTGCTGGAGGTGCCTTCACTGTCGCAGGTTCACCGGACCGATCGATGCCGCTCGCTGCGATTGCGTTTGAAGCGTTCACCGCTCACAACCTGCCCGACGGTCTCGAACCAAACCTCGAGGCCCACACCACCTACGATCCACCGAACTTCTCATGGCCGTTCGGTACACACATGTGCGTCGTCGAAGTCGATGTCGAGACAGGTGAAATTGAGGTGCTCAAGTACGTCGCAGTTGACGATTGTGGAAACCAGGTGAACCCACTCATCGTCGATGGTCAGGTACACGGCGGCATCATTCAAGGGCTCGCACAAGCGCTCTTCGAAGAAGCGGTCTTCGATTCGGACGGCAACCTCCGAACCTCGACTCTCGCCGACTATCTCGTTCCCGCAGCATCTGATGTGCCGTCAATCGTGACGGGTCACACGGTGACACCGTCGCCAACAAATCAACTTGGCGTCAAAGGCGTCGGTGAGGCCGGAACGATTGCATCGACTCCAGCGGTCATTAACGCCGTTGTCGACGCTCTTTCCGGGCTTGGCGTCCGGAATATGCCAATGCCAGCCAGTCCGAATACTGTCTGGTCAGTGATTAACGCAGCTCAAGGAGGCTCGCAGTGATTCCAGCAGCATTCGATTACGTCAGGGCATCATCAGCCGAGGAGGCGATCAACCTCATTGGCCAGCATGGCGATGAAGCGAAGTTCCTTGCCGGAGGACACAGCCTCGTACCATTGATGAAGTTGAGGCTCGCTCAGCCGAGCGTGCTCATCGACATCGGTCGAGTGAGCGACTTGTCGTATATCAAGGACGCAGGCGACCACATTACGATTGGAGCGCTTACACGTCACCGTGACGTGGAGACGTCGAGCATCGTCAACGAACACGTTCCGCTGCTCGCCCATGCAACCTCGCACGTTGGCGACCCTCAGGTTCGCCGTCGCGGCACCATTGGTGGTTCCCTTGCCCACGCCGATCCGGCATCGGATCTCCCCGCAACGACGCTCGCACTCGGCGCGACCTATGTTGCCCAAGGTCCGAACGGAAGTCGAGAAATTCCGGCCTCCGCCTTCTATTCGGGCTATCTCACCTCGGTGCTCGCCGCCGACGAAATGCTCACCGAAATCCGCGTTCCGAAAATGAACGGTGCTGGCTGGAGCTTCCAGAAGTTCAACCGCCGTGCGCAGGACTGGGCAATCGTCGGCGTTGCTGCCTGGCGAAATGGCAACGAAGCATCGGTGGCGCTCGTCAACATGGCTTCGGTACCGGTGCTCGCAACGAGCGTCGGCGCTGCCATCGCATCGGGGGCATCAATTGAGGATGCGGCGGCACAAGCTGCAGCAGAGGCAGACCCGCAGGCCGATCTCAACGCATCGGTTGAATACCGCCAACATCTCGCTCGTGTGCTGACTCGACGCGCCCTCGAAGCGGCCTCGGCCTAAGCCACCCGCACTCCGACCCCACTCTCCACCTACACTTGTCGGTGGAGAGTGAAACATGTCGATCGACGACACCGGCTTCGATCAGCGTCACCTTGACGCGATCGCAGATGCCGAACAACTGCCGTTCTGGCTTGATGGTGCGAATGCGCCCGACACGAATCCGACACTCGTTCGCACCGAAAGTTGCGATCTGTGTGTCATCGGTGGCGGCTACACCGGACTGTGGACCGCCATCATCGCCAAAGAACGGGACCCGTCCCGAGACATCGTCCTCATCGATGCCCACGCGGTCGGGGGTGCAGCATCTGGTCGAAACGGCGGGTTTATGGATGCGAGCCTCACGCACGGTATCTCAAACGCCTTCCGACACTTTCCTGACGATGTTGAAGTGCTCGAAGAACTCGGCATGCGCAATCTCGATGACATCGAACTCGCGCTGAAGCGCTACGGGATCGAGTGCGACTATCACCGAAACGGCGTCATTGAGGTCGTCGCCGAACGCCATCCGCCTTCCTACGAAGATGAGCTTCGACGCGAATACGACCTGCTTGAGCGGCTCGGGCATGACGTCAAATGGCTCAATCACGACGAAATGCGCGCCGAAGTTGACTCACCGACATACACGAGCGGGCTCTGGGATAAGAACGGCTCCGCACTCGTCGACCCAGCCCGACTCGTGTGGGGGCTGAAGTCCGTTGCGGAACGGCTTGGCGTGCGAATTTACGAAGACACGAAGGCCACAGCACTTGAGCGCGACGGTGTCGGCGTGCTCATTTCGACCCCTCTGGGATCGATTCGAGCGGGGCGCGTTGCACTCGGCACGAATGCGTTCAAACCGCTGCTGCGGCGAATCTCGAACTACATCGCGCCGGTCTACGACTATTGCATGACAACGCAACCGCTCACCGATGACCAACTCGCAAGTATCGGGTGGGCAAATCGGCAAGGCTTGTCCGACAACGCCAACCAATTTCACTACTACCGACTCACATCTGATAACCGCATCCTGTGGGGCGGATACGACGCGATTTACTACTGGCGGGGCAAGGTGTCAACTGAATTCGAAAGCCGCCCAGAGTCGTGGGCAACATTGAGCACACACTTCTTCGAAACCTTCCCGCAACTCGAAGGCGTCCAATTCAGCCACATGTGGGGAGGGGCGATCGATACCTCGAGCCGATTCACCGTCTTTTGGGGACGCGCGCTTGGCGGCCGAGTCGCATATTCGCTCGGCTACACCGGGCTCGGAGTTGCCGCCGCAAGATTCGGCGCGTCGACCATGCTTGATTTGCTCTACGGGCGTCGCTCGCTTGCAACGCAAACCTCGCTCGCAAAGGACAAGCCATGGCCGTTTCCGCCCGAACCCTTCCGGTTTCTTGGCATCCAGGCCACCCGGTGGTCGCTCGATCATGAGGACAAGACCGGACGTCGAAATCTGTGGCTTAAAGCGCTCGACCGCGTCGGTCTCGGTTTCGACTCATAGCGCCCAGGGCGACCAATCGGCACCGCCCCACTAGCCTGATCGCCGTGAGTCCACAAGATGTGAATGCTGCGCTCGCAGAGCAGGGGTACCTTGCCGACGAGGGACTGTGCATTGCGGTGTACCTCGCGATCGAACTTGGTCGACCCCTCCTTCTCGAGGGCGATGCCGGGGTTGGAAAGACAGAACTTGCGAAGGCACTCGCAGCGTGGACCGGCGGAGAGCTCATCCGATTGCAGTGTTACGAAGGTATTGACGCGGCGCAGGCGGTTTACGACTGGGACTACTCGCGCCAATTGCTGCACCTGCGTGCATCTGAGGCATCCGGGCGCGCTGCAGCAACTTCTCAGGATGTGCTCGAAGCCGAATTGTACGACGAGCGCTTTCTTATCCGCCGCCCGATTCTGCGTGCCGTGACACCAACCGATGGTCCTTCGCCGGTACTCCTCATCGACGAAATCGACCGTTCAGATGACGAGTTTGAGGCGTACCTCCTTGAGGTGTTATCTGATTTCCAAGTCACGGTTCCCGAACTTGGAACCTTTCAGGCCTCCCGCCCACCACTCGTCGTGCTCACCTCGAATCGCACGCGCGATGTTCACGACGCCTTGAAGCGTCGATGCCTCTACCACTGGGTCGAACATCCAACAGTCGAACGAGAAATCGAAATTGTGAAGTTGCGAGTACCCGGCATTGCGCCCGAACTCGCTGCCGAGGTTGCTCGGGCGGTCGAGTTCATGCGGTCCCTCGACCTCTATAAGCCGCCTGGCATCGCAGAAACGATCGACTGGGCCACCGCCCTCACCCGACTTGGCATTGGAACGATCGACGCACAGGTCACAGAGTCAACACTGGGTGCCGTTGTGAAGTACCGCGAGGACGCACAGAAGGTCATCGGCGAGGGTGTCGCAACGCTCATCGAGCACGCCGGTCGGAGCTAAATGGCTTCGATAACGCCGACACGACCGAGTGCTGGTCTTGGAGTCGCATTCATTCGCTCGCTGCGCCGTGGCGGACTCGAAGTCTCGACGAGTAGCACGATCGATTTCGTCGACGCCCTTGCGCATATTGGGCTCGATGAACGATCACACGTGTACTGGAGCGGTCGAGCAACGCTGGTTCGTCGACCAGAGGACATCGCTACCTACGACGCAGTGTTCAATGAGTTTTGGAGCGGTCTCGCAGCACCGATACATGTCGCCGCTGAAGAGGAACATCTCACACTTGAGATCGATACCGGCGATGACGGAAACGGCGATGGCACCGACGGTCAAGAGGATGAATCTGGTCTGGAGTTGCGATTTTCCGCAGTTGAAGTCCTCCGTGAGAAAGATTTTGCTGAGTGGAGCGATGCCGAGCTTGAAGAGTCGCGACGACTCATGTCCCGCCTCCGCCTCGTCGGCGAAGCCCGTCGGTCGTTGCGACTCGCTGCCTCGCCCACCGGCGGTGAGCGCCTTGATATTCGCCGGACAGTGCGTCAGGCGCTTGCGACCGAAGGTGAACCAATTCGGCTGCATCGTCGGCGCAGAACGCAGCGTCCGCGGCGTCTCGTGCTCCTCCTTGACGTCAGCGGGTCGATGGAGCCGTATGCACGAGCACTCATTCGATTTGCCCACGCTGCGGTGATTGGACGACAACGGGTTGAAGTGTTCGCGCTCGGCACTCGCCTCACGCGCATCACACGAGAACTCGCACGACGCGATATCGATGACGCCATTCGTCGCGCTGCCGCAGCGGTCACCGACTGGAGTGGGGGCACGCGACTCGGCGAGGGTCTCACACGCTTCAACCACGAGTGGGGACAACGTGGCATGGCCCGAGGGGCGATCGTCGTCATCCTCTCCGACGGCTGGGATCGAGGTGAACCCGAGGTACTCAGCGAGCAAATGGAACGGCTCCATCGCTTCACTCATCGTCTTGTGTGGGTCAACCCTCTCAAGGTGTCTCCGGGCTACGCGCCGCTCGCTCGGGGAATGGCAGCAGCCCTGCCGCACGTTGATGACTTTGTAGAAGGTCACAATCTTCTTGCACTCGAGGAACTTGTCTCGGTGATTGCGGGAACGTCGCCCGTACGATCGAAGGTGAGGAACGGCTTATGAAAGAACTTCTCGACGATCTCGACCGCTGGCGTCAGGCAGGAACGCGAGTTGCACTCGCCCGCGTCGTCGACGTTGAAGGCTCTGGCCCGCGCGGTCCCGGCGCCGCGATGGCAGTGAGTATCGATGGCGAGGTCGTGGGCAGTGTGAGCGGCGGATGCGTTGAAGGTGCTGTGGTCACCGAGGCGCTCTCGCTGCTACACGGTGAACGCGCTCCGGGCATGGTCACCTTCGGGTACAGCGACGATGAAGCGTTTGCAGTCGGCCTCACCTGTGGTGGAACGATCCGATTATTCATTGAGGAGTTCAACTGGTGACGCTGTCACCTGCGCTCGCCGAACGAATTCGTTCTGGGCTACCCGTCGCCCTCGCGACGGTGATCGAGGGTCCTGGCATCGGCAACCATCTCCTCATCATTCCTGGTGAGGAGCCGCAGGGGTCGCTCGGCGATCCAGAGCTCGATCGCGTCGTTCATCGAGATGGTGTTGCAGAACTTGAGGCGGGTCGTTCCGGTATTCGTACATACGGTCCGCAAGGTCAGACAACTCCTGAGGATCTCGAGGAGACTCCGACACTGCGCATCTTTGTAGAGAGTTGGTCGCCGCCGCCGCAGATGTGGATTTTTGGTGCGGTCGACTTCACCGCCGCCCTCGCACGCATTGCGAAATCGTTGGGGTATCGAGTGCTCGTTTGCGACGCACGAGAAATTTTTGCGACCGGTCGAAGGTTCCCAATGGCGGACGAGGTCCGTGTGACATGGCCTGGTCCCGTCTTCGAGGAGCGTGGCGCTTCGCTCGGCGTTCGAGATGCCGTATGCATCCTTACCCATGATCCGAAGTTTGATGTTCCTGCGGTGCAAGGTGCGCTCGCGACCTCCGTCGGCTACATCGGGGTGATGGGCAGCCGCACGACACACGAACGTCGGCTCGAACGGCTTGCAGAGGCCGGCGTTCACGCACCAGAGGATCTCGCTCGTTTGATGTCACCAATCGGATTGGACCTCGGCGCACGAACTCCAGAGGAGACAGCGATCTCGATCTGCGCAGAGATCATTGCGAACCGCACAGGGCGCGGCGCGAGTCGCCTGCGCGGCGGAAGCGGTCCGATTCACCCCTGAGTGACGACGTCGCGATGGGTCGGGTCGGCGTACCTCACCCACGCCAATCGGTCGTCCGAAATCGAACCGTATTCAACGTTGCGACCACGGGTTGGACTGTGAACGAACAGTCCCTCAACGCCGAGGTACAACATGATGTGCCCTGGGTACCATGCGAGATCGCCAACTGTCGCATCCTCAAAGGGGACTTGCGTCGCGGCGCGATATTGGTTTCGGCTCGATCGTGGCAGTTCAACGCCTGATTCGGCCCACGCAAACGACGTGAGGCCAGAACAATCGAATGCGACGCCCTCCTCGGAGGCATACCGTCGATACGGCACCCCTACCTGACTAAGGGCCGCGAGCACCGCTCGTTGACCATCGAGCCCTGCGCTGGCCCACACCGTCCGGAGCGAGTCAGGTTCGAGCGCAAGCTGGTGTTCGATTCGTTTCGCTGCGGCGTCTCGCGCATCGACGAACGTCAGAAATGCGATGGTGCTCGACTCACTTTCCCATCGTTCGAAGGCATCTACTGCCTCCGCAGCAAGTTCGGAGACAACGACATCCTCGCCGATGTACTCACCCGCCCGCACGGTGCCTGAGCCCACCACGCCGAGTAATCCGAGGCATGCAGCGATGCCCACTCCAATCGTGCGTAACGATGCGGAAAGCATTCCGAATGGTCGATGCGAGGGGTTCATGAGCACTCCGAGCAGCGCAGCGGCTGATGGGACTCAGCGTATCGTCATCATTTCGTAATATTCAACGCGTCTGACACATTTCCGTCATCAATTTGACACAATTTGTCCGCCACTCTCCGCAAGACTCAACCTATGAGTCCCTCCAGCACCGTCGTCGGCGCCCTGCTCGCCGGTGGTGCCGGATCACGTTTTGCCGGCTCAAC
>JALRBS010000189.1 GCA_023262325.1 Ilumatobacteraceae bacterium
CCGCGGTGGTTTCGTAGCACGGCAACCTTGTTGATCCATCCATATTTGGCGCCAAGGGATGCGTCGTCGTCGGCGTGGCGGTGAACAAGAAGCACGCCCACTATGTCGTTGTTGCGATCGAGCGCGGCGAGTGAAAGGTCGAGGCGAGCAGCGGCACCGGTCGTGAGTTGGCGCCACTCTTCGGTGTTCGTTGGTTGTGAACCCCAGTGGTCCCGGAAGGCGTCGTTCTTGACGGACCGCATCTCCTCATCTCGACTCGGATCCCATGCAACGATGCGGTACTCGTCGAGTTGCTGCGGCATCGGAATCGTGTCGAGGTTGCGGTGGAGGTCGTCGAACCATCGTGTCGGGTCGAACCCGCGACGCTCAAAGCAGGCTGATGTCGTTGTGTTCGTCGTGCTGTGATAGGCGCCGATCACCTTCTCTATGTTGTTGTCGAGAGCATCGAGTCTGGAGTGACCGGCATGAATGAGATGGTCGATAAGCGCGGTGCCGTACCCGTGGCCCCGTTCGTTCGGGTGAACGCCACCGAAAAGGAAGCATCGATGTTGTGATTCGCCTGGGTAGAGAGCGGTATACCCACCGGCGACGAGGGTTCCGTTCACACGAATTTCAACAACGTCGTTGAGCGTGGAGTGGGTTCCGTCAAACTCCTCGTCAAGTTCGTCGACCGTGTGAACGATGGGTTGTCCTTCGGCTGCGTCAATGGCGGATAACAGTTCGGCAAACTCGTTGAGCGAGGCGCGTTGAAGTTGTGTGATGGTGATTGACATCGTTCCTGTGAAATGTGGGCGCTGCGCACGTGCGCGTTGACTTAGCGACCCGTGTAGTTCGGTGATCGTTTATCGAAGAATGCTGCGACCGCTTCGCGATGATCTGCGGTTCCCATTGCACGAACCATGGCGATCGCTTCGGCATCGAGTCCGGTCGCGAGGTCAGCGTTGAACGAGCGGTGAATGTTTTCTTTGATGAGTCGCAGGGCGATGGGTGAGCGACCGGCAACTTCGAAACAGAAACCGAGGGCTGCATCTTCGAATCCGTCATCGGGAAGTACTCGGTTGATCAGGCCGAGCGATAGTGCCTCGTGAGCGCTCACCCGCGGCGAGAGAAACATAAATTCTTTTGCTTTTGCTTCGCCGATGAGCCGTGGCAAGAACCATGAACTGCCGAAGTCTCCGCTGGCGCCAATGGTTGAGAATGCTGAAACAAAGACGGCACGTTCCGCAGCGACGCGAAGGTCAGCGGCGAGTGCAATCGAAAGTCCGGCGCCCGCAGCAGGTCCAGGGATCGCGGCGACAACCGGTTTCGGCATGCGTCGCAGGGCGAGACTGACCGAGGCTTGAATGTGGCGAAGGTGATCAACACTGCTTTCTTGCGTCGGTGGGGCATCGGTGCTTGCGTGACGCGCCTTGAACCCTTTGACGTCGCCACCTGAGCAGAATGCGCCTCCTTCACCGGTGACCATGAGCACGCGAATCTCACTGTTTTCAGCGACTTCAGGCAATGCCGTGGCGAAGCCGTTATAGATTTCCTCGCTCAGCGCATTTCGGCTGTCGGGTCGGTTGAACGAGAGCACGGCGACCTGTCCCTCGATGCGTCCGAGCAGTTTGTCGGTTCCGGTGTTGAGTGCGCTCATATGTCCTCCCTTGCGGCGTACATCAACTGTTGCATCACCGATCGCTCACCTGCGAGTCGGCTGTTGCGTTAGCG
>JALRBS010000003.1 GCA_023262325.1 Ilumatobacteraceae bacterium
TCAGCGCCGCCGCCTGTCGGAATCGGCCTTGACGCCCAAGGCCCCCGCGGGCGACAAGGTCGTGCTTTTCTACTCGAGCGCGAACCGGGATGAGCGCGTATTCGAAGATGCTGACAAGTTTGTGGTGACGCGACCAACCCAGCCGACACAGGTTGGGTTCGGCGCGGGAGGTCCCCACTTTTGCCTTGGGGCAAATCTTGCTCGCCGCGAACTCATGATCGCATTTGAAGAACTGCACCAGGCACTTCCGAACCTCCGCAGCACAGGCGAACCGGACTATCTCCAAAGCAACTTCATCAACGGCATTAAGCGACTTGGGTGCACATGGAACTAAATACGACCCAAAGCGGAGTCGGAACCGTTGCCGACCGTGCGCGCTGGTCATCAGCATTCACGATGGCGGGCTGGTGCGCGCTCATCGCATACCTCGGGCTTATCGCGATTGAAGTGCGACGGGCCGCCGCCATCAGCACCGCAAGTTTCGAGGACGGCATTTGGGGACAACGCGTCGAAACGATCTCGTTCGTCACCATTCCGCAAAACATCATCGTGCTTGTCATTGCTGCGATTTGTGTTGCAGTCGCTGCAATTATCTCCTCGACAATCCACCCCGATGACCAGCCGCCACAGTCAGCGCGCACACTTCTCGCTCGCGTGATCGGCGGGCTCAGCGTGATTTCGATTGGGCTGGCGTTGCTTGGTCTCGGTGGAATTCCGTTCCGATACGTCGACCCGCTCGCCGACCTCGGCGCGCTCGTTGGTCGGGCCGCCGGCGTCGCGCTCGCCGCTGCAAGCAGCAGACTCGCCCGAGAAGCACTCGGCGGGCGCGTTGCAACCCAAACGGAAATGATCGACAGCGAATCGCCGACGGATTAGGAGCCAAGATCGCCGGTACGAAAGTGCCGACGGCAGAGCAACTCGTAGCGAACGACGTCACCGAACATTTTCTGTGCTCCCGGCGCAACGGTGTCGCCGACAACCACGGTTTCGCCCTCGTACACCACGAAATCGTTGACGACACGGGCATTGTGGGTCGCGCGCACACCACACCAGCACCGCGCTTCAACCTGCAAGGGAACACGCTCATCGGCGACTTCGAGCATGCGTCGAGTACCATCGAACAGCAGCCCTCGAAAATCGGTAATGAGGCCGAACGCATAGACGTCGACCTCCATTTCGTCGACGATTCGGGAGAGTTGATCGCACTGCTCCGGTGTGTAGAACTGCACTTCATCGCAGACGAGATAGTGCAGCGGCCAATGGTTCACGGCAAGTTCGTGAAGGTCAAGATCGGGCGACACGTGAATCGCCGGGGCAGAGACGCCAAGTCGGCTCGACACTTGGTTTCCTTCACGATCCAGGCAGGTGAGCAACAGGCCGTACAACTCGCGTGATGCGAGGTTGTGGTGAATTTGCAGCGCGAGCGTGCTCTTGCCAGAACCCATCGTTCCGAAGCTGAAACGCAGCGTGCCCATCGCCTGAAGACCCTAGTTGCCCGGTGTGGCACGCATCCCACGGGATGCGATTCAGATCGCCAAGATTGGGCCTCCGCCTGTCATCAGGTGTCCACAAAAGCGACCGACGAATATGCAATGCTCAGAGGGCTGACAACGACGCGAAATCATTGTTTCAGCACGTCCGACGGCGTCGTCAATGACTAGCGTCCACGCGAGGGGGATTACGCAACCAGTCGAACTTGGCTGGGGGGAGGACGATATGACCGACATGATTGACCGGGCGGACGAGGCCGAGGTCCTCGATCGACTCGTCATCCGATTCGCCGGCGACTCCGGCGACGGAATGCAACTCACCGGTGACCGCTTCACCTCGGTGAGCGCCTCGTTCGGAAACGACCTTTCCACTTTCCCTGACTTCCCCGCCGAAATTCGTGCCCCAGCCGGCACTGTGAACGGTGTCTCGAGCTTTCAGGTGCAAATCTCAGACCACGACATCACCACCCCCGGCGATGAACCGAATGTGCTCGTTGCGATGAACCCGGCAGCACTCAAGGCTGATCTTCACCGACTTGAACAAGGCGGCACGCTCATCGTCAACCTTGATGCCTTTGACGAGCGAAACCTCGAAAAGGCGGGCTACACGACGAACCCGATCGACGATGGCACCGTCGCCGGCTTTCGACTCATCAAAGTTCCGATGACCTCGCTCACGAAAGATGCGTGCGAACCACACGGCGTAAAGCCACGCGATGCCGAACGTTCAAAGAACTTCTTTGCGCTCGGTCTCGTGTCGTTCATGTACTCGCGGCCGATCGAACCGACCCTCGAATGGATTGCTGATCGTTTCGCAAAAAACGAACAGGTTGTCGCCGCCAACACCGCTGCCTTCAAAGCGGGATTCCACTTCGGTGAAACAACCGAAACTGTCGGCCATCGATACGAAGTTCGACCGGCCACCCTCCCGGCGGGTGAATACACCTCGATCACCGGAAACACCGCCCTTGCGTGGGGTCTCATCGCTGCAGGACAGCTCGCCGATCTGCCCGTCACCCTTGGGTCCTACCCGATTACGCCGGCGAGCGACATTCTTCATGAACTCTCGAAGCACAAGAACTTCGGTGTTCGAACAGTGCAAGCCGAGGACGAAATCGCTGCCGTCGGTGTTGCGCTCGGTGCCGCATTCGCAGGACACCTCGGTGTGACGACAACCTCAGGTCCTGGCGTCGCGTTGAAGAGCGAAACGATCTCGCTCGCCGTCTCGATTGAACTCCCGATGATCATCATCGATATTCAGCGCGGAGGCCCATCAACCGGTCTGCCGACAAAGACGGAGGCCTCCGACCTCAACCTCGCCGTCTATGGCCGTCACGGCGAGGCCCCGTTGCCCGTAGTAGCGACAAAGAGCCCCGCTGACTGCTTTAACGCCGCAATCGAGGCGGCACGAATTGCCCTGAAATACCGCACGCCAGTCATTCTCTTGTCAGACGGGTACATCGCGAATGGCTCAGAACCTTGGCGTCTGCCCGACCTCTCGACCTACGAACGAATTGGTGTTCCCTTCGCCACCTCGACGAATGGCACCGACTCGGAGGGACGCGACGTATTCCATCCATACCTGCGTGACCCAGAGACACTGGCGCGACCATGGGCGATTCCGGGCACGCCAGGCCTCATGCACCGAGTCGGCGGACTGGAAAAGCAGGACGTCACCGGCAACGTGAACTACACACCCGAAAATCATGCTCGTATGGGCGACCTGCGTGCCGCAAAGGTTGCGGGCGTCGCCCGGGACTACGGCCCAACCGAGGTCATGGGCGACGTCGATGCCGATGTGTGCATCGTCGGATGGGGCTCGACATGGGCAGCGATCGACTCTGCAGTTCAACGGCGACGCCGAAGCGGACACAAAGTTGCTTGGGTTCATCTCCGGCACGTCCACCCACTACCGAGCGACCTAGGCGACATCCTTCGTCGCTACAAACGAGTGGTCGTACCCGAACTCAACCGCGGGCAACTCTGCAACATGATTCGAGCCGCGTACCTCATCGATGCGCAGCCGCTGTCGAAAGTGGCCGGTCTGCCATTCACCGCACGAGAAATAGAACACGCCCTCATGGAAGGAGCCCAGTCATGAGCGATACCGCAGTAACGCTGACCACGAAGAAGGATTGGGCAAGCGACCAAGAGGTCCGCTGGTGCCCGGGTTGCGGTGATTACGGAATTCTCCAAGCGGTGCAACAACTCATGCCCGAACTTGGTGTTTCACCTGAAAACACGGTGTTTGTCTCGGGTATTGGCTGCTCGAGTCGGTTCCCGTATTACATGAATACCTACGGTATGCATTCGATTCACGGACGTGCACCGGCCATCGCCACCGGGGTCGCAACGGCCCGACCGGATCTCGATGTCTGGGTCGTGACCGGCGATGGTGACGGACTTTCCATCGGCGGGAACCATCTCATTCACGCACTCCGTCGCAACGTGAACCTCACGATCCTCATGTTCAACAACCGGATCTATGGTCTCACGAAGGGTCAATATTCGCCGACCTCGTACGTCGGCAAAGTGACAAAGTCGACACCGTTCGGATCGATCGACCCGCCGTTTAACCCGCTCGCCGTAGCGCTCGGCGCGGAGGCCTCGTTTGTCGCACGAACCCATGACCTCGACCGACAGCACATGATGGAGATCTTCAAGGAGGCCCACGCGCACCGAGGCGCGTCATTCGTTGAGATCTACCAGAACTGCAACGTGTTCAACGACGGTCAGTTCAACAACATCACGAAGCGATCCGTCCGAGATGACATGATGATCAACCTCGTGCACGGCGAAAAGATCACCTTCGGTTCCGAAGTGCAAAAAGGCGTCATGATGGGTGAGGACGGTGTCCCACGCGTCGTCAATGTTGATGATGTTGGTATCGATCGCATTCTGGTGCACGACCGGTATCACCAGTCGCCATCGCTAGCTTTTGCGCTCGCCCGACTCAACCAAGACGACGATACGCCGACGCCATTTGGTGTGTTCCGAGAGGTCGAGCGACCCGAGTACGCGAGTGAAGTTTCCGCTCAGGTTGCCCGAGCCTCAGAAAAGAGTGGAACCCCCGACCTTGGTGCACTTCTGCGCTCAAACGGCACGTGGATGGTGAGCTGACGCCCTATCGGGCGACATTGGCCGACTGATGTCGCTGTCGCAACATGGCGGTCGATCGCAGTAGCCAGAGCATCAGAACGAACGTCAGCAGTGCGACCGCACCGAGCACCGGTGTGAACGAGCCGACCGAACGTTTGATCGTTGACACGATGAGCGGCATCATCATGCCGGCGTAAGCGACCGCGTAGAACGAACCATTTAACGCTCCCCTGTCTTCGGGGCGGCAGATGATGTCAACAAATCGCAGTCCAGACGTCATCGCCAAACCAGAGGCGTTGCCCATGAGCACCGCCGCTGGCAGGATGAGTCCCCACTTGCCGGTCCCGAAGGCGATCACACCGAGCGTCGTTCCACAGGTGCCGAGCAAAAGCGCAATCGGTGCGCTGCGGTACGGACCGACCTTTCCGACGAGCGCTTGCGCGCCGACAATCGATGACATCGCGAGAAAGCCAAGCGACCCTGAAATGAGCACTGCGATACCGGGCATCGCCGGTTTCAACAGCACTGGAAACAGGCCGAACACGAGCGACGGCATCCCAAACACGCCGAATGCTGTCGGCACAACAACCGAGAAGAAATCCTTCGCCGATTCGGCCGGGATGCCCAGGTTTGGTCGAATACGTCGAGAGGGATCGCGAACAACAGTTTCCGGTGAACGCATGATTGCGACGAGCCCAACCGCAATGAGCACAAGGTGCGTCAAATACGGCAAGATGAGCGGCGACGGACCCCACTGACCGATGACCCCAGACACCATCGGTCCCGCACCGAACCCGGCATAAATCACCACGCCAAGTTGCCTCGACGTCAGCAGCGGATCGTCACTGCCAACTTCTTGCATCCACGCGCTTGCAACAACGAACACAATGCCCGACACCACCCCGAGCAGAAAACGACCGACATACAACATGGCGACACTGTTCGGACCGAGCATCATGATGAGGCTTGCGAGCCCCGAGAGCACAACCCCTGGCACCATGACACGTCGACGGCCGAGCACATCGGATGTCGGCCCCGAGAACACAAGCGCTGGAGCAAGACCAATTGGATATATCGCAAAGAGCGCCGTCAACGTCCAGGTGCTCAGCGAGAGACGATCTTCGTAAATGAGAAAAAGGGGCGTCGCAACATTCGTTCCATATCCGACGGCGAACAATGGGATGAAGATTGTTGCCTTCGCCGAACGCACCCCCGCAACCTAGACCCGACCTCACGTGCCGCACTTACTGGAGTACCGTCGTTGATGACCGACGCAACGCGTCACCCTACAACGCGCATGAATCGACCATCCAGCTCGCTCTCCGCATTTGTGCTTGTCTCCGCCGTGCTCACCGCCGCGATTGCGAACGTGGTGAGCGCGGCACCTGTCGAGGACACGCCGGATGTCGTGCCACCGCCACCCGTCATTGACCATACGACATCAACTCCGTGGGTCTCGCCCACACGGCCGCCCAATTGCAATAGTGCTCAAATCGAAATGGGTGACGTACGCGCCTGCGTTGTCAAAGACGTCATCGAACCCGATGCATCAGATTGGCCGACGCCACCCGCGCCCGGCTCAGGCGACCCCAC
>JALRBS010000032.1 GCA_023262325.1 Ilumatobacteraceae bacterium
CGGGATGCTGTATCGGCTCGCAGGCGACGGCTCCGTGGCGACCGGACTGCCACTTGCGATGTTCCTCGGCCGTGGGTTGGCGGCGATCATGCTGCTTACGGTCGGCGCTTGGCAGGTGCGCACGGCATGGCGCTCCTGGCGACGAGCGCAACAACCACCACAGCCGAATCGAGATTGCGATGTCGTCGATATTCGATTGCTTCCGGGGTTTGTTCGTCTCGACCTTGGAGTTCGCGCGTTGTGTATAGAGCACGAAGGAACGGTCGAGGAGCCGACAATGTTTCGGCTTGCACCAGACGGTGCCGTCATTGCATGTTGGCGACGAGGTGTCTCGATGGCTGGTACCACCTCTTGGATTGCGATCGATACAGACTGCTGGCGACTTCGCGATGAGGTTCGTCGGTATTCCAGCCGATTTCCAAAACCGCTGCTCATCTCGGTCGGATTCGATGATCGAGGTGACGAAATCTGGATTGACGTCGGCACGCCCGGCGGCCTCCACTTTTTTGGACGAGCTGGCGAAGTTGCCGCTCGATCGCTGGGTTCGCAACTCTGGAACGCCCCGTTCGCGCAACACTGTGGCATCATCGATCTCGAGACCACCATGTCGTCAGAGTTCGTGGCCGCCGACGCCGATCATGCCACCTCTACCACAGTCATGCTTGGGCCAAGTTCTCGATACGACAGTGACAGCCAGGGGGCGTGGCTCACGTGGGGTGATGTTTCGCGCCGGACGTGTCTCGAGATCAACGTGTCGGGCGACGATGCGATGTTGACGTGGGATATTGCAGGCATGATCACCGTAGACACTGCGGTCGACGCCTCGAGTGACATCACGAGCGACATGGAGAACAGTGAAGTCGTGTCTCTGAGCTCAATCGATGTTCGCGAGCCATCGGTCATCGTCGACACTGTCCCCATCGACGACGACGTCCCGTATTCGAGCCCCGAAAGGAATCACCTCGTTCGTGTGTGTCTGCTTGGTGAAGTATCGATTGAGTCCTGCAACGGAGAGACCATCAGATGTGACAAGAGCAAGGCCGAGGAACTGCTTGCGTGGCTTGTCACCCATCGTGAACGCCCGACAAGATCGGCGGCACGAAACGCATTGTGGAGTGTTGACGTTCGACCATCGACATTCTCAAACGTCGTCTCATCTGCTCGTCGGTCACTTGCGGCGGCGTTCGATAATCAGTCGGAGGTCGAATGGATTGGTCGGGGTGCGTCCGATCACCTTGTGCTCCACGATGGCGTTGTGAGCGATGCGGAACTGCTTGCTCGAGCGATTGACATGTCGAGAGATCTTGATGCTCTTGGCGTCATTGAGGTCCTTCGCGAGCCGGTGAATTTCATTCGCGGCCTTCCGTTTCAAGGCGCATCGTTTCTCTGGCCCGATACCGAGGGTGTCACCTCACAGCTCGTCATCCTTGCGACGACCGCAACGTCAGATCTCGCCACGGCGTATCTATCAGTTGGTGATGTTGACGGCGTGATGGCCGCTACGGGACGTGGACTTCGGGTGCTTCCGGGCCATGAGGAACTCGTTGCCCTACGAATGCGGGCGAGGTCAATGGGTGGGGACACGGCCGCCTTGCGTCAAGAGTGGGTGTCATATGAACGTGCGCTTGACGATGAGTGGGGAGGAGGACGGCCATCAAAGATGCTCGTCGACCTGCGTCAGGAATTGCTTGGTGGACGGTCGTAAACCGATGCGAGGTGTTCGGCTAGCGCGAGCACCTCGCGAACGGATTTTCCAGTTCGCGCTGCAACTTCGGCAGCATCATCAAACTCGACCTTCGTGCGGAACTCGCTCTGTTTGATTCGGATCTCAAAGCCATCAACAGTGACGGTGAATTCGTCACGCTGTTGCGGCCACCGTCGCACTTCATGTGAGCGAATTCCGAGCGAGCCAGTGGTGGCGAGCATTATTGAACGGACGGGCTCGTGGTGCGCGTCGTCACATAACGCGTGCACCGTGTGGGCTGGGCGACCTTTCTTCATGACGATCGGCGTGACCCACGCATCGAATGCTCCGACACGGAGCAACTCGCTCACCGCATGTGCCAGTACTTCACCGCTCACATCATCGACGTTCACCGCAACCTCAAACGCACGCTGACCCTCAGACGAAGCTTGATCATCCGCGTCTCCGATGACCGTTTGCAGCACGTTCGGGCGGTCAGCAGTGTCGGCCGTGCCGGCGCCAAACCCGGTTGACGTGATCGCCATCGACGGCATCGGACCGCAACCGTCGGCGGCGGAAAGCGTGGTGAGTAGCGCGACTCCGGTGGGTGTTGCGATCTCCATCGTTGTATCGACACCGAAACTTCTCGAACCATGTTGAGCGAAGAGACGCGTCACCGCGGGAGACGGGTTTGGCAGGTCGCCATGGGCAGTGCGCACGACACCATGCCCAACACCGATCGGGGAATAGCGGACCTCGTCGATTCGAAGGGACTCGAGCGCTGCACATGTTCCGACGATGTCGATGATTGAGTCGAGGGCACCGACTTCGTGCAACTCAACCGAATCGGCGGGCACGCCGTGGATCAACGCTTCGACTTGAGCAAGTGTCTCGTACACGCGGAGTGATCGGGCCTTCACTCGAGGTGTCAGTGACGACCGGTCGATGAGGTCGAGCACATTGCCAGCCGGGCGATGGGCGTGTTCGCCGTCATGATCGTGAACGACCACATTCGCCCACGTTGCGCTCACACCGCACCGTTGTACGCGTTCAAATGTGAGCGCCCAGCCGTCAACGTCAAGCGCGCCGAGTTCGTTCATGACGAAGAATTGGTCTGCACCGGCGTCAACAAGAGATGCCATCGCCATGTCACCGGCGACGCCAGCCGCACACTGGAACCACGCAACACGCGTCATTTCGTACCTCTCGTGGACACGATGCGGGCGACGGCGGTCGCAGCGCCGAATCCGTTATCCACACCAACGACGGTGACTCCAGCCGCACAACTTGCGTGCATTGCGAGCAGCGCAGTGATGCCATCGAGGCTCGATCCGTATCCGACCGAGGTGGGCACTGCGATCACGGGACATCCCGCGAGACCTCCGATCACGCTTGCGAGCGCACCTTCCATGCCGGCGATGACGATGATCGCGTCCGCCGCCATGATGCATTCGATCTTTGAGAGCAGCCGATGTAGACCCGCCACTCCGACATCGACGACTCGTTCGGCGTGAAACCCGTATGCACGCAGAGTTATGAGCGCTTCGTCAGCGACCGGGACATCTGACGTGCCGGCGGTGATGACGACGACGCGCGGTTGTGGATCGCGCAGCGGTGGCTCGCGAAGTAGCACTGAGCCGCCGAAGGGCTCGGTCGCAAGCGAACGGCGGTCGCCGTCAAGTAATGCGTCCCGCTGCTCATCAGTGACCCGTGTGACGAGAACGGCTCCGGACCCGCGGGCTAAGAGTTCATCGACTACGCCGAGACACTGCGCCACTGTTTTGCCAGGTCCGTACACGACTTCCGGGAGGCCTTGGCGTAACGCTCGGTGATGATCGACAAGAGCGTCACCGATATCCGCGAACGGGAGTAGCCGTAGCTGCTCTACGGCGTCGTCTGGGGTGACCGTGCCATCTCGGACAGCGGCAAGAAGCTCTTCGAGTTGCGCGCCGTCCATCTGCACATCGTGGCACGCCGACGGGCACTTGCCCCTAGCCTTGCGAGGGTGAACGACAAATCAGCGCAACAAACAAGAAACACGACCGCACCGCGCGTCGCGTTTTTTGGTCCGTTTGGCACGTTCACTGAGCAAGCACTCCGCACCCAGCGTGACCTTGCTGATGGCGAGCTCATCCCGTTGCGCACCGTTCCTGATGTGCTTGACGCCGTGTCGTCGGGTGAAGTCGACTTCGGTTTTGTGCCGATCGAGAACTCGATTGAAGGCATGGTGAACTTCACCCTCGATGCGCTCGCGTTCGATCACGAACTCATCGTGACCCGCGAGGTCGTACTCGATATTCACTTGTGCCTTGCGGCACCCAAGGGCACCTCGCTGGATGCCATCACCGATGTCATGTCGATTCCGGTTGCAACTGCGCAATGTCATCGGTTCCTTCGCGAGCACCTTCCACTCGCAACGCTTCGAGCAGCAACCTCAACAGCTGGCGCGGCGAAATCGGTCGCCGAGGACGGATCGCCTGGTCTTGCTGCGATTGCACCCCGAGTCGCTGCCGACCTCTACGGTCTTGAGGTTCTTGAGCATGACATCGAGGACGAAGACGGTAATCAAACTCGATTTGTCGTCGTCGCGCGCGATGGCGCGCCAGCGCCGACTGGTCACGATCGAACCGGACTCGTCGTGTTCCAACGGGCAGATGAGCCGGGGAGCCTCATCTCGATTCTGCAGGAGTTTGCAGCGCGTCGGATCAACCTGTCGAATCTCATCTCTCGCCCAATCAAGCACGGTGGGCTTGGCGAGTATTGCTTCATCATCCTCGCCGAGGGCCACGTCGGAGACGACCTCATGGCGGACACGATGCGCGCGTTGCACGCAAAGCAGGGTCTCGTGAAATGGTTCGGTTCGTGGCCACGGGCTGATGGAGCCGCGCACGACGCACGCACCCATGCCGATGAACGATGGCGACAGGCTGACGACTGGTTGAACGAGATTCGCAGTCGACTCGGGCGTTAATCGCTGCGGCTGCTGCTGCTTACTCGCTGCTGCTCGTCGAACTCAACGGCGCAACAGCCGTGCCTTGCGCGCGCTCGCCGGCTTCGATTGCGTCGAGCAGGTGAATTGCGAGGTCGGCAACTTTGACGGTGTCCTCGTCGGCACCGGCGGCCTTGGCGCCGTCGTCCATCATGATGTAGCAGAACGGGCA
>JALRBS010000010.1 GCA_023262325.1 Ilumatobacteraceae bacterium
GAGAGCAAGCCGGCAGCGACGATGCCGTACTTCCATTGTGTACGAAGGAACAGGACGTTGTTCAAAATGTTGCCCGAGAACGCACCACCCCAAATGACCATCGCGATGTTCGCAAGGTTCATCGACCGGTCGGCAAACATCACCCTCGGCAACAGTGGATGAGTACGCGTGCGGGTTCGATGAACGACAACCACAGCGCAAACGACAGCCACCGCAAGTGCGAGCACAACACGAACACTTGCAATGCCAACCGTTTCGGTTTCGGCGATGCCCCATACCGTGGCACCAACGGCGACGGTGACGAGTGCAGCGGCCGCGACGTCAGGCACCGGTCCACCTTCCGATATCTGTGGCACATTCATTCGTCGGCTGAGCGCAAGCACCGCAACGCAGATTGGAAGATTGACCCAGAATGCTGCCCTCCAGTCGAACGCTCCGATCAGCACCGCGCCGAAGGTTGGACCAGCGGCGACGCCGAGGGCGGCGATGGCAGTATTCCAAGCAACCATTTGGCTTCTCCGCTCGGGAGGAAATGCACCGATCATCATGCCGAGAGCCGATGGCGTGAACATCGCCGCGCCAGACCCTTGGACGGCGCGACCAATGATGAGGATGAGAATCGAGGGTGCGGCGGCACACGCAATCGACCCGAGGAGAAAGAGCGATACGCCGACTCGAAAGACCTGCCGCCGGCCGATGCGATCGGCTGTTCGTCCTGCGACGATAAGCAGCGAACCGTACATGATGCTGTACGCAGTGACGACCCACGAGATCGTTGCGCGCGAGGTTCCAGCGAAGGCGCGTTCAATTTCGATGAACGCGACATTGACTACCGAAAAGTCGAGCGTGCCGATGAATGTTGCGATGGCACAGACCCAGAACGTGATCCACGGTCCACCGTTGATTTGCGAGCTCGGAGTCGCGGTGGTCGTTGACACGACAGCAACGTAGTGGTGGTGCAGAAATGCAGCGCTATCGGAGCGTCATACACCGGTACAGAATCGAATGACGACGCCGATCGTGCACGCGCCGACAGCGGCCACTGGTGTGACGAGCCGCACTCGCGAGGCGAGGAGCACTGTGGCAGCGAGCACGTAGACCTCGGCGAATCCGTGCACATCATCGAGATTCAGCCATCGTCCATTATTCACGTCAACGAGAAGCATTCCGACGGCGGCGCCGACGAGTGCTGGCATGACACCGCTCGGCTGGGTTCGCTGCCAGCCAAGAACAAGTGCGATGACAACGATGACAAGAAGTACGAGCACCTCGGCGGTGTGCAATATGTTCAGCCAGCCGTTCGCGAGCCAGGCTTTGGACAGCAAGGTCGGTATTTGCTCGACGAGGGCCGCGCCGGGAAAGCGAAGCGTGCGACCTTCAACACTGACCAGCGGAAGACTGCCCCAACGCAGCGCAGCCCAAAGTTGCCAGGCGATGAAACTCATCGTCGGCATGAGCCATGCAACATCTCGTTTTCCGAACGTCCGTCGACGCCCGACGAGCACGCCAATTTCTGCAAGCGCGAGACCGCCGATTGCGAACATCGTTGTTTCCCGGCTGAGCGCTGCGATCGCCAGCACAGCACCTGCCTGAATCGGCAGCCGTCGGTGTACAAGCCACAATCCACCGATGAGCGCCGTTGCCGCAAACAGTTCGGTGAGGTCGCGTGCGATCGTTGCCCCAAACCCGAAGAACAACGGGAGCGCGAGCCCCCAACCTGCATGCCGGCGGGTCGCCTGCGCGATGGTCCCTCCAATAAGGCCAAGGAGCAGCGCGGCAAACAGGTTGAGCACGACGAGCGATGTTGCAGGCGACATGCCGACGGCGCCAAAGAGCCGCGCCGTTGCCGGAAAGCCGATGCGATTGAGGTGCGCATACGAATCGAAGACCGTGCCTGCAACTCGTTCGTCGGTCGCAAACGGTGCGATGGCGAGTCGATGTACGAATTGCCCGTCATACCCGGTTCCATCAACAAGTGGCAGCCCCGCCGAACTGTCGGTGTAGACGTTGCCGGCGGCGGCGAAATACCCGACGTTGCCTGCCGCAAGTCGGAAATATCGAACGATTACGAACAGTGACCATCCGCCAGCAGCGAGCAACCCGGTGATCGCCGGATGATCAGGCAGTTTTCGTGAGTCGCTCACAGGGTGGACGGTAGTTGCCATCCGACTGCACGTCTTGCCACCCTCGTAACACCGATCGGTTCGCAGTACATTCAGTTTCGAATGGTCGCGAAATTCGTGGATGTGTCCGAGTATCTGTCCTCACTGGACGAGCCTGGTTCGTCGACGCTACGCAACGTTCTCGACGCCGTCCTATCGGTGGACGGAACACTTGTTGAGGTCATTTCGTGGAACGTTCCTCAGGTGAAAAGCCCCCGGGGGTACGTGTTCGGCGTCGCCGCGTTCCGAAATCACCTCACCTTGAATCCGTGGAGCCCTGCGATCATCTCGACGTTCGATGCACGACTCGCCGACTACATCCGTGGGTCGAGCACGTTTCGCGTTCCGCTGGATTGGACGATCGATCGATCCCTCATCGTTGATCTGGTGCGGGC
>JALRBS010000110.1 GCA_023262325.1 Ilumatobacteraceae bacterium
CTGCCCAATGTGGTCTTGCGGGTGTTGATTGACCGACGAAAAAAAGAACTCGAAGAGGCCTTGCCCGACGCACTTGATCTGATCACGGTGTGTGTCTCTGCGGGTCTGGCCATGGATGCAGCGCTCAAGCGTACCGCCGAAGAGCTGGCATTGCGCAGCCCGGCCTTGAGCGAAGAGTTGGGCTTGGTGACGCTGGAATTGCAGGTGGGGGCCTCTCGCGAGAGCGCCATGCACAACTTGAGCTTGCGTACGGGTGTGCCCGAAATCGCCTCGTTTGCTGCGATTTTGTTGCAGTCGGAGCATTTCGGCACTAACGTGGCTGATTCGCTGCGCATTCTGGCCGAGACCCTGCGGGTCAACCGGCGTACCCGCGCCGAGGAGCAGGCCGCCAAGATTCCGCTCAAGCTGCTGTTTCCCGTTATTTTTTGTATTTTCCCCTCGCTGTTTGTGGTTCTGCTGGGCCCGGCGAAAGCAGGTACGTCGAAGAGAAGCGTCACTACGAGAAGCCGATCGAGATCAGCTCGCTCATCATGCTCGATCGTGAACGGTGCGTACTGTGTGATCGCTGCACTCGATTCGCTGATGAAGTCGCCGGTGACCCGCTGATTCACTTCGTCGAGCGCGGCAATGAAACGCAAGTGATGACCTACCCGAACGAGCCGTTTAGCTCGCATTTCTCCGGCAACACCGCTCAGATCTGCCCGGTCGGTGCGCTCACCGCAAAGCCATATCGCTTTAAGGCGCGTCCGTGGGACCTCGAACAGGCTGAGAGCACATGCACCTCATGTTCGGTCGGGTGCCGAATTTCGGTGCACTCAAGCCGCGACCGAGTGTTGCGTTTCCAGGGCATCGACGATGACGATGTGAACTGGGGTTGGCTTTGTGACCGCGGACGATTCAACTTTGAGTCAATACACGCTGAAGGTCGCATCACTGATCCGCTCATCAAGACATCAGCGGGCCATGAAGCCGCGCCGTGGAACGTTGCGATGTCGACCGTCGCATTGCTCATCGGTGACGCACTCTCATCAAAGGGACCGTCATCAATCGCGGTTATTGGTGGCGCGCGCGGCACGAACGAAGACGCCCATGCCTGGGCGTCTCTCTGCTCAGCACTCAATGTCGACCGCCACGACGTGCAACTCGATGACGGATTGCCGCCCGAACTCCTTTCGCTTCCTCGAGCCACGATTCGCGAAATGGCGACGGCTTCAACCGTCGTGTTGTTGGCTCCGGACCTGAAAGAGGAACTACCGGTTCTTTATTTGCGTTTGCGTGACGCGGTCACGAAGGGTCGAACAAAGCTTGTTGAGTTCACCGCTACCGGGAGTGGACTTACTCGTCATGCCTGGAAGTCGGTACAACACTCGTCGGTCGACCTCATCGGCAGCGTGACTCGTACGCTCGCTGAGGCCGATGTGCAGTCGCAGATCGCATCAGGACCAGTCGTCGTGGTCGCAGGGCGCTCGAATCTTGCGGGTTCGTCAGCACAGGAATATGCAGCGATCACGGCAGTCCTCGAGTCGGTTCCGTCGGCAACCGTCCTACCGGCGCTTCGCCGGGGCAACGTGGTCGGAGCGATGCAAGCAGGACTCGCACCCGAGTCAACGCCTGCGACCACCCGAGGCATCTTGCAGTCGGCAGCGCGCGGCGAGATCGAGGTGCTCGTGCTGCTCGGGAGCGACCCGTTGCGTGACGTGCCCGACGCGAAACTCGCGGCGGCGGGCCTAGCCGGGGCGCGCCGGGTCATCTCGATCACCGGTCACATGAACGCGTCGAGCGTCGATGCCGATGTCGTTCTTCCGGCAGCGGTGATGGCAGAAAAGTCAGGGACGACAACGAATCTCGAGGGCCGCGTCGCCACGGTCGAACGCAAGGTCAACGTGCCAGGTACCGCTCGGGCCGATTGGATGATCGCGGTTGAGCTCGCGGATCGCCTTGGCGTCAATGTTGGAGCTGGTTCCCTTGGTGATCTCACTGCAGCACTTGGTCAAGCGGGTGCAGCAGCCGGTGATCTGTGGCGGCGTGAAATGGCTGCGCTCGGCGAGGTTGCGGGGGACTCCTCGGTCGGCGCCCATGACGTGGTGCTCAACGTGTCCCGCGTCATGTATGACGGCTCGGTGAGCACATCCTCATCGCCGTCGATTGCAGGACTTGCGCACGCGCCGGCGATTGCGGTTCACCCGGCCGACCTTGAACAACTCGGAATACAAGCGGGCGACGTCGTCAACGTTGTCGGTTCTCACGGCACCGTTCGACTTCCGGTTTGCCCGGATGAACGGCTTCAGCGTCGCTCCGTCTGGGTCGCGTACGGTCAGCCTCTGCGCGACTCTGGCCACGGCGATATTCGCGCTGCAATCTCATCTGACGCCGCGGCCTCGCTTGTCCGAATCGAGCGTGCGTCGTGAACGTCGGATTGTTTGTCGGTGCCGACCCCGCACTCGAAACTGATTCGTGGTGGTGGCAGGCTCTCGCAGTTGTTGGGCTGAAGGTGCTCGTGGTGTTCGTGATCGGACTTGTCGGCACCATGTTCATGGTCTGGTTCGAACGGAAAATTGTCGCTGGCATGCAGAACCGTGTCGGGCCAAACAAAGCGGGCCCATTTGGGCTTCTTCAGACCCTTGCTGATGGCACAAAGTTGTTCTTTAAGGAAGATCTCATTCCCGATCGTGCCGATCGATTCGTGTTTCGTCTCGCACCGTTCCTCGCATTTGTGCCGGCCTTCCTTGTCTGGGCGGTGATCCCACTCGGTGGAGATTTCAGTGGCGGGGGAGACGGAACGGTGTCCTGGTTTGGGCAGGTCACTCGGGTGCAACTTGCAGACCCGCCGATCGGGGTGTTGCTCGTGCTCGCATTGTCATCGATCGCCGTGTACGGCGTGATGCTCGCAGGCTGGTCCAGCGGATCCAAGTATCCGCTTCTCGGCTCGGTTCGAGCATCCGCTCAGATGATCTCGTATGAAGCGGCACTCGGGTTAAGTCTCGCTGCAGTGCTCATGACGGCAGGAACGCTCTCAACATCGGGCATCGTGTCGGCACAGAACTCGATCACGAAATGGCATCTGCTATCGACAGGGGTCGTTCCGTTCGTCGTCTTCCTCATCGCAATGACGGCGGAACTCAATCGTCCGCCATTCGACCTCGTCGAAGCAGAACAGGAACTCGTTGGTGGGTTTCACACCGAGTACTCGTCGATTCGGTTCGCCCTCTTTTTCCTTGCCGAATTTATGAACGTCATTTCGATGAGCGCGCTGCTCGTGACGCTCTTCCTCGGCGGGCCGCAACCGCTCTACCTCGGTGGCGTGAACATCTTCGCGGTACTTGGTCCGCTCAGCGGCACGGCTTGGCTGTTGTTAAAGGTCTTCATCTTCCTCTACATGTACGTGTGGTTCCGAGCGACGCTGCCTCGTCTGCGCTACGACCAACTCATGAACCTTGGGTGGAAGGTGCTCATTCCTATCTCGCTCGGATGGTTCCTCATGCTTGCTGCGTTGCAGGTTGCGCGTGACAGTGACGTCAGCGGCGTCGCCTACGCGCTCATCGTTGTTGCTGCGCTCGTCGGAATCGCACTTGCGTATCTGTTGTTCCAGGCCGCGCTCACGAAATCACAGCGTGAGCATGAGTCGGAGGGGGCTGCGTACTGATGGGTTACCTCGAGGGGTTTGGCGTCACCATTCGTCAGCACCGACTGTTCGGCGGAAAGCGAGTGACCACAAATTATTCGGGTGGTCGTACTGCTCGACGTCGTGGCAAGGATCATGATCCGCAGGCCGACGACGACATCAAGGCGCCGAAACCGGAGCGTCTCCACGGTCGGCACGTTCTCAATCGATACGCCGATGGCATGGAGAAGTGCATCGGCTGCGAACTATGTGCCGGTGTATGCCCCGCGAAATGCATTTACGTGCGTGGCGCGGACAACGACCCAGAATCGCCGACCTCTCCTGGTGAACGTTTCGGCTTCGTCTACGAAATCAACTACTTGCGATGCATTCACTGCGATATGTGTGTCGAAGCCTGTCCCACCGAGGCAATCACTGAATCGAAGTTGTTTGAATTCTCCTTCACAAATCGGCGCGACGCGATCTACACGAAAGAGGAGTTGCTGGTCGACGATGACGGCCGACCGCAACGTCTGCCGTGGGAAGACTGGCGCGATGGCGAGGAGCTCTTGACCTCGGGATGGATGCGCGCGACCTCTCCGGCAGGCGACGCGAATTTTGAAGGTGTCGTCGGATGGAGCGACGAGCTGGGATTCGGCACGCGTGCCCCTGAACCGCAGCAACCGGAACGTGATCGCTGATGGAACTCCTTGTCTTCGTACTCGCCTCGGTGATGGTCTTACTCGGTGCAATTGGCGTCATTGCGTATCGCAATCCAGTGCACGCTGCGCTCGGTCTCGTACTGACGTTGTTTGGCATTGCGGTGCACTTTGTGTCGATGGAGGCACATTTTCTCGCCGCTGTGCAAGTCATCGTGTACGCCGGCGCGATCGTGGTGCTCTTTCTCTTCGTCATCATGCTGCTCGGGGTCGACAAAGCAGAAGACCTGCGCACAGAGCCGCTCGTCGCGCAACGCTGGCTCGCCGGCGTCGCCGCGTTGGGACTGCTCGGGTTGCTCGTCATCGCCGCCGCGCGCGGTGCCGACGTGTTGCGCACGCGTTCCGAAGGCCTCGACACCGCGCTCGAAGGTGCCAGCGGTGACGCGAACATCCAGCAACTCGCCCGCTCGGTGTTCGGCGACTACGTCGTGGCGTTCGAGCTGACCTCGGTGCTGCTCGTGGTTGCCGTCGTCGGCACGGTGATGCTCGCCCGCAAGC
>JALRBS010000167.1 GCA_023262325.1 Ilumatobacteraceae bacterium
GCGATACCGAGATTGCCGTTTCGTCGCGCTCGGGCGGTGAAATCGCGCTGCCGTCAGCGAAATGCGAGCGAGCGTTACCGCCAAAGATTGGCAGGGCGAACGACGTTGCAGTCGAGGTGCGCGGCGCTGGTCAAGCGACTCGGGGAATTTCGAACTTTGGGAGCCCAGAAGCCTGGTCGCATGCCGATCGGCTCATGTGCGTCGAGGTGTACACCCCCGATGGCAACTGGTCGAGCTACCCGCCACACAAGCACGACGATTCGCCAGAGTGCGCGGTGAACAACGAAGAGGCGTATTACTTCCGCATCGGCGAGGCCGGTTCAACGAACTACGCGGCGCACGGCTTCGGCATGCATCGCACCTACACCGGAGAACGCCCCGACCTCGATCCATCCGAATGGGTCAATGATTCGTTGCCCGTGTATGACGGCGACGTGTACGTGATTCCGCGCGGATATCACGGCCCGTGCATTGCAGCCCCCGGGTACTCGATGTATTACCTCAACGTCCTTGCAGGCCCGGGCGGCGAGCGCTCAATGGCGTTCTGCGACGACCCGACCCACCATTGGATACGCGCTGAGTGGGAATCGATGCCCACCGATCGGCGGTGCCCGATGGTGACGGCTGCCGGTCACTCCATCCATCAACCATCACACAACTAGGAGTTCACGTGTCCACCTTTCTCAGTCGAGTCGCTGCAGCGCCAATTTCGTGGGGAATTTGCGAAGCCCCAGGTTGGGGAATGCAGTTGCCCGTCGATCGCGTGCTCGGCGAAGCGAAAGCGCTCGGTATTCCGGCGTTCGAACAGGGCGCCCTCGGATGGTTGCCGACCGATCCCGATGCGCAACGAGCAAAACTCAAGGAATACGACATGGAGTTGCTCGGTGGATTCGTGCCACTTGTGCTCCATGACGCGGCGCAACGTGACGCGCAGTTGGCCGAGGCAGAACGAATCGCTGCCGCGATGTCGGCGGCGGGTGGTCGCTACTTCGTCACCGCACCAGTGCCGAGCCTTGATGACTGGCACCATCCAGCCTTGACCGACGACGAATGGTCGGAGCTGCTCGCCAACATCGATCGCGTTGGAGAAATCTGTGTGAAACACGGACTTGAGCAGGTCTTACATCCGCACGTCGACACCATCATCGAGACCGACGCTGACTTCGACCGCTTCATTAACGGATGTTCGTCAAAGTTCTGCTTCGACACCGGACACCTCACCATCGGTGGCGCTGACGTCAAAAGAATCGCGGTCGAACAGTTTGATCGGATCGGAATCGTCCACCTCAAGGATGTCGACGCCGACGCAATGCGACGCGAACGTTCAGGTGAGCTTGACCTCATGGGCGCAACTCAGGCGGGGCTCTTTCCATCCCTCGGCGATGGCATCGTTCCATTGGACGATGTCATCCAAGCCCTCGAAGGTCGTGGATACGCCGGCTGGTACGTCATGGAAACTGACGTCGCACTCACCGAAGGAGAGCCGCCGCTCGGCGAGGGGCCGGTGCGAGGGGTCGAGCGTAGTTTGAGCTACCTAAGGACATTGCAGGTTTCTGCGTGACCGTTCGGGTCGCGCTCGCCGCAGGGGAGTGACATGTCGGAAATCGAACTGCTCACCGTTGGCCGAATTTCCGTTGACCTGTACGCAGAGCAACTCAGCGTTGCTGTTGAAGACGTACAGACCTTTCGGAAATCCATCGGTGGTACCGCAACAAATGTTGCCGTCGCCACGGCGCGCCTCGGCCATCACGCCGCGTTGATGACGCGAGTCGGCGATGACCCGATGGGTCGCTACATCAGGCACGCCCTCGAACACACGTTCAACGTCGACACGCGATACGTGAAGACTGACCCCAGTCTTCGCACACCGCTCGCATTCGCCACCATGGAGGATCCGGCGGAGCCGACGATCGACTTCTACAGAGTGCCCCAAGCACCCGACATGATGATCGTGCCGACCGACGTCGATCGAGAGGTGGTCGAAGGGGTCCGCATCTTTTGGATTCCCGCCTCACGGTTCGCATTTGAGCCGAGTCGGTCGACGGTTCGCGAAATGTTGGGATGGCGTCAACGCCGTGACCACACGGTGCTCGACCTCGACTGGCGTCCGGCATTTTGGACTGACGTCGCAACAGCCCGAGCTGAGATCAGCCCAGCGATCGATCTCGCCACCATCGTCATCGGCAACCGAACCGAATGCGAGGTGGCGCTTGGAGTGTCCGATCCCGAGCGTGCTGCTGAAGAGTTGATCAATCGTGGTGTCAGCGCGGCACTCATCAAAATGGGAGGCGATGGTGTGCTGGTTGCGACCGCACATGGCGAACGCGAACACATCGCTCCGTACCCGGTGGAGGTGGTCTGTGGGCTCGGCGCTGGGGATGCGTTTGGTGGAGCGTTCTGCCATGGACTGCTGTCGGGCTGGAGTATCGCGGACTGTGCGCGAGCCGGAAACGCGGCGGGGGCGATCGTTGCTGCACGGTTGATGTGCGCCGATGACATGCCCTATCTCGCCGATATCGAGCTTGTGCTCCAGCGCGGCAGTGTGCCGGCGGGAATTTAGGTCGGATATGTCAATGATCTCAGAATCGATGTGGCGTGATCTCGTCGCCCGTCGAGCCGAGGAGCCACAGGCCGCTCTTGCATGCCTACGTTCGCGTCAGCGTCGACCTCTGATGACCGACGGTCGAATGTTTATCGTTGCCGCTGACCACACGGCGCGGGGCATGCTCGGCGTTCCCGGCGAACCGTTCGCAATGGCTGATCGTCGCCGAATGCTCGAGGCACTTGCTGTTGCGTTATCGGTCGAGGGGGTTGACGGAGTGCTTGCAAGCGCTGACGTCGCCGAGGACCTTGCGTTGCTTGGCCTCCTCGACAATCAACTCGTGTTTGGCACGATGAATCGAGGCGGAATCGCCGGAGCGCAGTGGGAACTCGACGATCGCATGACTGCGTACAGCGCTACGACACTGCACTCAAATGGGCTCGATGGTGGCAAAGTGCTCCTGCGTCTCGCCGATAACGACGCCGGCACGGCGCTCACGATTGAACGCTGCGCCCAAGCGGTTGACGAATGTGCCGCATTGAATTTGCCGATCATGGTCGAGCCCTTGCCGTACACCGTCGATACCTCAAGTGGTAAGGCGCGTCTGCTCGATGACGATGATGCCCTCCTGCGTGCTGTCGCGATCGGTGCTGCGCTCGGTGGTACGTCCACGGCAACCTGGCTCAAGGTTCCGGCCTCGCGTGATCCGAAACGCATGCTCGCGACGACGACGCTTCCGGCGCTCATTTTGGGTGGCACACCGGGGGCCGACCCCGAGGCTGCGTATGCCTCGTGGGAGCGCGCAATGGAGGTGCCGAATGTGCGCGGACTCGTCGTCGGACGCTCGCTGCTGTTTCCAGCCGACGGCGACGTTGAAGGTGCGGTGCGCCGCGCCGCCCGAATCGTCCGACCGGTGGCACACTGAACGTCACTCGATGACGACGAATCGAATGTAGGAGGACACCATGAGACTGACCGCAGCGCAGGCACTCGTTCGGTATCTCATCGCGCAACGCACTGAGATCGACGGAGCTGAGGTACCCCTGTTTCCGGGCGTGTACGCAATCTTTGGTCATGGCAACGTGACGAGTCTTGGGCACGCGCTTGAAGAGGCCCGCAATGAGTTGCCGACGTGGCGTGGCCAGAACGAGCAAGGAATGGCGCTCGCCGCCGTTGGATTCGCCAAGGCGACAAGAGGTCGACAGATCATGGTTGCAACCTCATCGATTGGGCCGGGCGCTCTCAACATGGTGACGGCCGCCGGTGTCGCCCATGCGAATCGTCTGCCAGTACTGCTTCTTTCAGGAGACACATTCCAAAGTCGTGTTCCCGACCCGGTGCTTCAACAGGTCGAACATTTTGGAGATCCAACGATCACAGTGAATGATGCCTTCAAACCGGTAAGTCGCTACTGGGATCGAATCACACGCCCGGAGCAACTCATCCACAGCCTGCCGCACGCGGTCGCGACGATGCTCGACCCCGCGACACGGGGACCAGCGTTTCTCGCGCTGCCGCAGGACGTTCAAGCCGAGTCGTTTGACTACCCCGAAGGGTTCTTCGAAACGAGAGTGCATGAACTTGCTCGACCGCGCGCCGACCGTCAACAACTGGTCCGCGCTGCAGCAACCGTGAGGGGCGCGCGTCGCCCGCTCATTATTTGCGGCGGAGGTGTCCACTTCTCGGGAGCCGAGTCATCGTTGCAACGCTTTGCCGAACAGCATCAGATTCCAGTTGTTGAGACCGTTGCGGGTAAGGCCTGTCTTCTGGCGTCCCATCCGCTGAATGCTGGTCCCGTCGGTGTGACGGGATGCACCTCGGCGAATGCATTGGCAGCCGATGCCGACGTTGTGATCGCGGTCGGCACCCGCCTGCAGGATTTCACCACTGGCTCATGGACCGCGTTTCAGCCAACCTGTGAATTCGTTGGTGTGAACACTGCCGGATTTGATGCCCGTAAACACGCAGCAGTAGCCGTCGTCGGCGACGCCCGCGAGGTGCTCGATGAACTCTCGCAGTCGCTGAGCGATTGGGCTGCCGATGAAGAGTGGGTGCACCGAGCCGAGGTCGAGACAGCGGGTTATCACG
The DNA here is from genome assembly GCA_023262325.1 of Ilumatobacteraceae bacterium. Classification (GTDB taxonomy): domain Bacteria; phylum Actinomycetota; class Acidimicrobiia; order Acidimicrobiales; family Ilumatobacteraceae; genus Casp-actino5. Next base: position 4,631 of record JALRBS010000167.1, read on the forward strand.
CGTACATTGACAAAATTGCAGCTCCATCTGACGCGGGTTCGTCGTCGAGCGCCGAGTTGCCTACCTACGCGCAAGTCGTGGGCGCAGTCGATCGCGTCGCTGTTCCGTCTGATTATGCGTTGACCGCTGCTGGTGGTTTTCCCGGTGAACTCAACAATGGCTGGCGTGCCAAGGGGCTTGACAGTTTTGACTGTGAGTACGGCTTCTCATGTATGGGATACGAGATCTCGGGCGCATGGGGCGCAAAAATGGCGATGCCCGATCGTGAGGTCATCACCTTCGTCGGAGATGGTTCGTACCTGATGATGAATTCGGACCTCTACTCTTCGGTGTTGTCGGGGCACAAACTCATTGTTGTCGTCTGCGATAACGGTGGCTTCGCGGTGATTCACCGATTACAGACCGGTCAGGGTGGCGTGGGGTATAACAACCTCATTTCCGACACGCGTAACGCTGGCGAGGTGTACGTCGATTTCGCAGCGCACGCTCGCGCAATGGGTTGTCGCGCCGAACAGGTGTCAACAATTGCCGAGTTCGACGCCGCCTTCGCACGGGCACGGGAAAGTGACGCGACGTATGTCATTGCGATGAGAACCAGTCCGTCGGATTGGACCGAAGGTGGCACCTTTTGGGAGGTCGGCGTACCAGAGGTGAGCAATCGCCAGGAAGTTCGTGATGCTCGCCGAGAGATGGACGCCGGCAAGCAAGCACAACGATTAATTTGACCGAGTCGTCGTCACTTCGGCGACTCTGACATTGGCACGAGGAGCAGCGATGATCGTCATCATCAACGGTGGAACCCAAGGACTCGGCGAAGCGGTTGCCCGCCGGCTTCATGACACGAACATTGCGACTGGCGTCGCTCTCGTCGGCCGCTCGGTCGACCGTGGCGAGCGACTTGCGGCATCGCTGTCGTCAAATGGTTTACCTGCACACTTCATTCAGGCTGATATTTCCGATCCCAACGCGCCGAGTCACATTGTTCAAGAGACGTTGCGCGTGTTCGGAAGAATCGACGGAGTGGTGAATGTCGCCGCCGCGACCTCGCGGGCGACACTGTTCGATGACACGCCTGAACATTTCGACACGCAGATGGCGATCAATGTCAAAGGTCCGTATTTCCTCGTTCAGGAAGCGGCGCGAGCAATGATTCGAAACGGGCACGGCGGATCGATTGTCAACGTTGGCTCGACAACTGGGCATGGTGGTCAAACAAAACTCACTGCGTACGCAATGTCAAAGGGTGCGCTGTCGATCATGACGAAGAACCTTGCCTTCGGTCTCATGCGTCATGGCATTCGTGTGAACCAGGTCAATCCGGGTTGGATGGAAACTGAGTCTGAGCACCAGACGCAAATAACTCAAGATGGAGCGCCCGAGAACTGGCTCGAGTTGGCAGCCCCAACGAGACCGCTCGGTCGACTCGTTCAACCGACTGAGGTCGCCAATCTCATCGTCTATTGCTTGTCACCCGACGCTGGACTCCTCACGGGTAACTGCATCGATGTCGACCAGTCGGTTCAAGGGGCGGGCGATCCTCCATTGCCGGGTGTTGCTGACACCGTGTCGCCCTAATCCGCTCAGGAAGCGCTTTGTTCGGGTGATTTCCGACCATTTTTGGAAGAAATACTGCTGCGAAAGCCGGGGTATGTCTTGACAAAGGTCACATACCGCCTACACTTGCAATTGCTTCATCCGAAGCAAAAACCCCTCGTCCTTCGCACGCGGCACCTCGTGTCGCGGACGTAGAACGGGTGGTCACCTTCAAACCACTTCCATTGGAAGCTCACAAGGGGGAGTTCACCCATATGAAGAAATTGCGCAACATCATCGCTCCGGCGGTGGTAGCAGCGCTGACGCTCGCTGCCTGTGGCGGCGACGACACCGCAACTGAAGAGCCCGCAGAAGAGCCGGCCGCGTCGGAAGACACGGTCGCCGCAACTCAGGGTTCAGACTTGACATTCCACATGGTCACCCACTCAGACGACGGCCCCTTCTGGTCAGTCGTTAAGCGTGGTATGGATGCAGCCTGTGAAGACGTCGGCGTGAACTGCGTCTGGCTCGGCTCCAACAACGACCCAGGTGTGCAGGTTCAGATGATTGAGCAGGCAATCGCCGAAGGTTCCGACGGCATCGCGTCTGCTCTCGCCAGCCCAGACCAGCTCGTTGGCCCGCTCCAGGCGGCCGTTGCAGCCGGAATTCCGGTCGTGACGCTCAACTCGGGTCTCAACAACTGGCAGGAGATCGGTGCGCTCACGCACGTCGGTCAGGACGAAATCATTGCTGGCCGTGAGGCTGGCAAGCGCTTCAACGACCTCGGCGCCACCAAGGTGCTCTGCGGTCGTCAGGAAGAGTCGAACGTGGCGCTCGAAGAGCGTTGCAACGGCGTGATTGAGACCTTCAACGGTGAGGTCGTTTCGCAGTTCGTCGGTCTCGATGCCGACCAGACTGAGCAGACGAACTCGATCGCTGCGGTTCTCGCTGCAGACCCGGACATCGATGCCTTCATCGGCACCGGTCCGGTTATCGCGATGTCAGGTCTCGCTGCGGCGAATGACTCTGGCCGCGAGATGAAGGGCATCGGCGGCTTCGACATGACGCCAGAGCTCCTCGCAGCAATTGACGCCGGTGACATTTCGTTCACCGTCGATCAGCAGCAGTTCCTCCAGGGCTACCTGCCGATCATCCTCATGTACCTCAACGTCACCAACGCGAACGTCGCCGGTGGTGGCCAGCCAGTGCTCTCGGGCCCTGGCTTCGTTGACGCAAGCAACGCCGCTCAGGTGGCCGAGCTCGTCGGCGCCGGTACCCGCTGAGGTAACGCACACTGACGCAACGCGTCTTATGACGCCGTGGGGCCGCCCCTGGCGGGTCGGCCCCACGCCGTTTCTTTCATGATCGTGTGCCGCATGCGGCACTTTGGGGGCTGGGAGCTCGATACATGAACGATGTGGTGAATACCCCATCTCAAACCGCTGATGACGTGAGTGCAGGCACCATCGATGAGCGCCTGACGTATCGCGGAATTTTTCAACGACTCTTCATTCGACCAGAGATCGGCGCTCTAATCGGCGTCGTTGGTCTGTGGGTCTTTTTCTGGGCCGTCACCGTTCCATTTGGAACCGCCGGCGGCACTGCAAGCCTCGTCGACTTTGCATCGACACCCCTCGGCATCATGGCCGTTGCGGTATCGCTGCTGATGGTCGGCGGCGAATTCGACCTCTCTGCGGGTGCGATGACCGGAGCGATGGGAATCCTTGTCATCATGCTGTCGCTCGAAGTTGGGGAACGCGGCGGAGCCGGTCTCAATCTCTGGATTGCGATTCCAATATCACTCGCATTCGCGTTGCTCGTCGGCTTCTTCAACGGACAACTCGTTGAACGAACAAAACTTCCGAGCTTCATCATCACCCTCGCAACCTTCTTTGTGCTCATCGGTGCGAAACTTGGGTTCTCAAAATTGATCGTCGACCAGGTCCAGGTTGGCGACATTCGCAAAGCCAGTGGGTACGAATTCTGGCGACGAATCTTTGCGAGTGAGTGGCAGCGCAATGATCATCAATGGTCACAACGTGACGCAGTGTTCCTCGTCCTCATCGTGGTGATTATTTCGTTGGTGCTCTTTGCTGTGGCGGAGTTGCAATTCGCCCGCCGTGCCGCAGGACCGGCAACATCTGCCCTCGTTGTCGCACTCGTTGGACTTGCCGACGTGATTGTAGGAATTATCGCCTTGCACAAAACCGACAGCGTTGCTGGTAACACCATCGGCGCACTGCTCATTGGATCTGGCGCACTCGTCGCACTTGTCGGAATTGGCAAGTCACGATTCGAACCACAAGGTCCGCGAGGATCGGTTTCGTTGACGTCGAAGGGGCTTCGGTGGCTTGTCGCTGGAGTTGCAGGACTTGTGGCCGCGGTCATCGTTGCCGCGGCAATGGATGCGAACGACTCGAGCAATCTTGTCTTTCCGTTTACCCATCAGGGTCTTCGAGCGACGTTGTTCCTCGCTCTCATCGGATTCGGATACTCGGCACTCTTCATTTCGCTTGCAGCTGCTCGCCGTGTGAGCGTCGCTACCCGATCAGCCGTGCTGCTCATCATGGCGCTCTCGATGGCAGGACTCGCATTCTTTGTTCGTTCGCAGTCAGCATCTTCGAAGTTCCGCGCCGATGGCTTTAGCGTCATGCTTGGCGTAGCGGCGGTCATGTTGATCTGGCTGGTCCTCGGATGGATGTTTGCCGAGCGTTCAAGTGTTGATGCAAAGGCCGATCGACTCGGTGCTCGTCTCATCGCAACCTCAGGGGTGCTCATCATCGCAGCCTTCGTCATTCGGCTGCTCTTTACGTTGCCTCGAGAAATTGAAGCCGACATCATTCCGGCGAAATTCTCGGTGCGAACGTTGTGGTTCGCAGCATTCACGGTGGTCGCTGTCTTCGTCCTCGGCAAAACCCGTTTTGGCAGCTGGACGTTCGCCGTCGGAGGTAACAAGGAAGCGGCGCGTCAGGTTGGTGTGCCGGCAGCACGCACGAAGACGCAACTCTTCATGATTGTCTCTGGAGCGGCCTGGCTTGTTGGCATGTTGCTCGCCTTCCGCCTCAACACAATTCAGGCGAATACCGGTAACGGAGAAGAGTTCGAGTACATCATTGCAGCCGTCGTCGGCGGCACCCTGCTCACCGGCGGCTACGGAACCGCCCTCGGTGGCGCACTTGGTGCCATCATCATCGCCGAGGCAACCCTCGGAATTCCGTCCGCTCGATGGAACTCAGACTGGCGTTTCCTCTTCCTTGGTGTCACCTTGTTGCTCGCCGTACTTGCCAACCGTTCAATTCGAACCAAAGCGGAGTCGATGCGACGATGATCTCAATGATGAACACCCCAACGTTTCCTGTTCGGAGGTTGACCAATGGCTGAACCACATTTGCTTGAACTCGAGAACCTCTCGAAGTATTACGGCAACATCATTGCGCTCAAGGGTGTGAGCACATATGTGAATGCCGGCGAGGTGACCTGTGTGCTCGGCGACAACGGAGCAGGCAAGTCGACACTCATCAAGATTCTCGCTGGTGCCCACCAGCAAAGCGAGGGTTCAATTCGTCTGAATGGCGAAGAGGTGCGTTTCGATTCGCCCCGCGATGCCCTCGGATCAGGAATCGCCACCGTCTATCAGGACCTCGCGATGGTGCCCCTGATGTCGGTCTGGAGAAACTTCTTCCTTGGAAGCGAGCCGACGAAGGCGCTCGGACCGCTGAAATGGATCGACAAATCAAAGGCAAAGTCGATTGCACGCGATGAACTTCTGAAAATGGGCATCGACATTCGCGATACCGAACAGCCCGTTGGCACCTTGTCGGGTGGTGAACGGCAGTCGGTCGCGATCGCCCGCGCTGGATATTTCGGCGCAAAGGTGCTCATTCTTGACGAGCCGACATCGGCCCTTGGTGTGAAGCAGTCTGGCGTCGTGTTGAAGCGCATTGTCGAGGCCCGCAACCAGGGCCTCGCAGTCATCTTCATCACGCACAACCCGCGCCACGCCTACCCGGTGGGTAACCGTTTCCTTATTCTGAACCGCGGACTGTCGATGGGTTCCTTCGCTAAGGAGGAGATCTCGATCGACGACCTCACTCAGTTGATGGCCGGCGGTGCAGAATTGCAGGCGCTTGAGCATGAACTCGAAGCGGCGGGTGCAATTACGCACGCCGATATGACGACTGTTACCGACTGAGTTCAGTCGCTAGCAGTTGACGGTATTTCCAGCACAGCACAATGAGGTGAGACTGAACGATGACGGGTTCGCGGAAGGTTCTCGGTATCGGAGTTGTCGGATTTGGGTGGATGGGCATGGCCCATTCGCGATCTGCAGCACGAATTTCGTCCCTATTTCCTGAGCGCGAGTTCGACACGCGCCTCGTCATTTGTGGCGACAACGTTGCATCTCGCCGTGATCAGGCGGTGGACGGCTTTGGATTTATTTCAGCCTGCCCAGATTGGGAGTCAGTTGTTGGGCACCCCGATGTTGACGTTGTCTACGTGACGGCGCCGAACATGATGCATGAAGAGGTGGCGGTTGCGGCCGCTCAGGCAGGTAAGGCTGTATTTTGCGAGAAGCCAGTCGGTGGCAAGCCGGACCAAACCATCCGCATCGAGGCGGCGGCACGGGCGGCTGGTGTCATCACCGGGGTTGGCTACAACTATCGGTGGGCACCGCTTGTTCGACATGCAAAGCACCTCATTGAATCGGGAGCACTCGGTGAGATTACGAACTACCGCGGTCGGTTCTTCTCGATGTACGGCGCTGATCCGATGGGCCTTCTGTCGTGGAGGTTCCTTGTTGATGAAGCCGGATACGGCGTCTCCTCCGACATTCTTAGCCATGCGGTCGATCTTGCAACCATGCTCGTCGGACCGGTGTCTCGTGTGAACGGCACGATGGAGACCTTCATTAAGGAACGTCCTTTGCCGAAAGCGGGTGGCACCCATTACGACCGTGGCGCACCAGGTGACCCAACCGGCACGGTGACAAATGAGGATTACGCCGCAGCGATGGTCACCTTTGCGAACGGGGCCCGAGGAACGTTTGAATCGTCACGGGCAATCATCGGCCCCGAATCACAGATGGCATTCGATGTGTATGGCACAAAGGGCGCACTGCGTTGGAATCTTGAAACAATGAATGAGATGGATGTATTCATCGTCGATGATTCAGGTCAGGCACCTCGGGGCTACACGAAGGTGTATGCAGGTGATCGATACCCGTACCACGGACATTTCGTGCCAGGCGACGCAAACGCAATCGGGTACGAGGACCTCAAGGTAATTGAGAATTTCGAGTTTCTCACTGCCGTCACCCGGGGCGAACAGCACGAGCCCGGATTCGCTGAAGCAGTTGACTACGTGTCCTTTCAGTCGGCGTGGCTCCGGTCATGCGAGACCGGCTCGTGGGAGGACGTTACGCACTTGGGGACTTCATGACAGTTGCGTTGGAGGACTACTCGCTCACAGGTACCGGCAAAGAGCGGGCACATGCTCGAGGACTCGTCAACGCCGAGTGGTTCCTTGCTGATGTTGAGCCGGCGCGCATGCGTCAACTTCAAGTACGCACGAACCACCGGGCGGCACGCGACACGGCGCTCTGGATTGCATTGACGGTGCTTGCCGGCTGGTGGGTCGCCGTCACCGCATGGAGTTGGTGGTCGATACCGGCGCTGCTCTGTTACGGCGGACTGTACGGCGGGGCAAGCGACTCGCGATGGCACGAGATGGGTCATGGAACCGCCTTTCGCAGCCGCCGAGCGAACGAGGTCATTTACTACCTCGCGTCATTCCAATTGTTTCGTGGGCCGACGGTCTGGCGGTGGTCGCATTACCGTCACCACACCGACACGATCATCGTTGGTCGCGATGCCGAGATCGTCTTTCAACGACCACCGAGTGTGTGGCGAGCAATCTTTGCATTCACCCATCTCCAGGGTGGAACACAACTTTTCATGCGCCTTGCTCGCCACGCCGTTGGTCGCATCGATGATGACGCAAAGGAATTCGTTCCCGAGTCTGAGTGGAAAAAGGTCATCCTCGAGTCTCGAATCATTGTCGGAATTGTCTCTGCCGCGGCAGTTGCGAGTGTTGCCCTTGGGTCACTCATGCCGATCGTGCTTATCGGTGGCCCGACAATCTATGGCGGATGGCTAGTTGTCTTCTTCGGCATCACGCAACATGCCGGACTTCGCGAAAACGTGCTTGACCATCGCTACAACACACGCACGGTGTACATGAACCCGGTGTTTCGGTTCCTCTACTCGAACATGAATTACCACGTGGAACATCACATGTTTCCGAGCGTTCCGTACTACGCACTTCCGCAGTTGCATGCGGAGGTGAAAGACCAACTCGCACCGCCGTTGCCGACAACAGCATCGGCATACCGACTTATTTTTTCAACTCTTGCGCGTCAACATGTTGACCCGACCTATGAGATTGACCTCACTGTGCCACAAGTTGAGGGTCGCCGACATCGGATCAACGTCGGTGAGTCAAATTGGGTGCAACATGATGGTGGAGGAGTCGATCTCGCCGCTGCGTCATCAATGGATGTTGGCGAACTCCGTCGAATTGATATCGATGATCGAACCTTTGTCCTCGGAAAACTGGGGCATGACGATTTCGTCTTGTGCGATGGGCTGTGTACCCACGCCGCGGTGCACCTCGCTGATGGTGCGCTTGTCGATGGTGAAATCGAATGTCCAAAACACAACGGGCGTTTCGATTGCAGAACCGGGCAACCGACCCAGCGTCCCGTGTCAAAGCCCCTCTCGGTGTATCCAGTTTCCATTGTCGGCGGAAGGGTTGTCGGCCGCATCGATCACCAGGATCAGTCCTGATGCGTTCTGGTCCATTTCGCCCATCCAAAGGCGCCGGAGTGACTCTCGACATCTCCCCGGAACGTGCTGGGTGGAAGTACCTCGCATTTTCTCTCGTCGAAGTTGATGCCGCCACTACTCATCGCGGCGTTGCCGAAGGACGTGAGACGGCAATCGTGACGATCGCTGGATCGGGCACAATATCGGTGAACGGACGCGACATTGCGGTGCAGCGCGATTCCGTATTTACCGCAGTCGAGCGGGTGGTGTACATCGCGCCTGGCGACGCATTTGCAATTCAGTCAGATGACGGACTGACCGTTGCGATCGGATCGGCGCCAGCCACAACGGGTGCAGAAACACGTGTCATCGAGACCGACGAAATGCGAAGTGAAATTCGCGGCGGCGGATCATCGTTTCGTCAGGTTGTTCACACGATGTCGCACCCGATTGAGGCCGAGCGCCTCATCGTGTACGAGGTGTACATTCCACGAGGAACATGGGCAGGATGGCCGCCGCACCGGCACGACGGAGTCGACTCAGCGCCGTACCTTGAAGAGACGTACTACTTCAAACTTGATCGACCCGAGGGATACGTTCTGCATCGAAACTTCAATGACGGCGCGGCTCCAGAAGGTGAAGACGTCGACTTCGACGAGGTGGTCGTTGCACACGACGGCGAGCTTGCGTTGGTGCCAATGGGCTATCACACCTCGGTGACGTCGCCGGGCTCAAATATGTACTTCCTGAACTTTCTTGCAGGCGACTTGCTCTTTGACGACCGCAAGACTCCACCGTGTTTTCACAGCGACCACACCTGGATCGAACAGGATTGGTCTGCAGGTCAATGGTCGCTGCCAGTGGTGTCGCTCACACGCTCATGAGCGCCGATCGCTCGCTCGCAGCGCTGCAAAATGGCGACGGGCAGTTTCACGTTCTCGCGGTCGATCACCGTGATTCGCTGCGGGTATTTCTGCGACCCGATGACCCGTCTTCGGTTCCTGATTCGTTGCTGACCGAGGTGAAGCGCGACCTTGTCGAACTCGTTTCGCCGCACGCCACGGGAGTCATGCTTGAACCCGAGTATTCGATCCCGCAGGCGATCGATGTCCTGCAACCAGGCGTCGGCTTCATTGCCGCGCTCGAAGCTCAGGGCTACCTCGCAGACCCGACAGTCTCGCCAACGACATTGTTGTGGAGTGTTGAGCAGGCAGCAGAATCTGGTGCTGCCGCCGTCAAATTGCTCCTGCCATACCACCCTGATCACTCACTTTCGGCCGACCAGCGAACGGTTGCAACGTCGGTCGTTGCGGAGTGTCGGTCAGTCGGCATCCCGCTCATTCTCGAGCCGTTGTTCCATTCACTCGCACCCGGTGAGTCGAGGGAGCTCGTCGTCTTTCGAACAGTCGAACACTTCGCAGATTCGGGTGCAGACCTTTTGAAGTTGCCGTTTCCGCTTGATGGAACTGAAGAGGTTTCTCAGATGCGAACCGTTGAGGCCTGCGCGCGAATTACGGCGCGCTGTCGCCAACCATGGGCGCTGCTGTCGGGCGGCGGCACCTTTGAATCGTTTCGAGAGCAAGTGTCGCTGGCGATTGCTGGAGGGGCGGCGGGATTCATGGTCGGACGAGCGCTGTGGGGCGAAGCGGCACATGCCGTGGACGGCACAACTCGGCGCAGGCTCATCGAAGAGGTAGTCCTGCCGCGCTGGCATGAGTTAGTGGCGGCTGCAACCTGCGAGACTTTGATCGACACCTAGAGGAGAGACATGTCATTTTTTGAGGGGACAGCACCAATTGCGTATGAGGGGCCGGAGAGCACAAATCCTCTTGCCTTTCGTTGGTATGACGCAGATCGCGTCGTCGGTTCGCGAACGATGTCGGAACACCTTCGATTCGCGGTCTGCTACTGGCACTCATTCGCCTGGGATGGTGCTGACATTTTTGGGGCGGGGACGCTCGACCGACCTTGGCATCCAGCGAATGGACCGGGGCTCGAACCGATTGCAGCCGCGAAGATGAAGATGGACGCTGCCTTTGAGTTCATCTCAAAGCTCGGCGTCAAGTATTTCTCATTCCACGACATCGATATTGCGCCTGCTGGAGCAACATTCGCGGAGACCTGTCGCTACTTCGACGAAATGGTCGAGTACGCCGCGGACAAGATGTCGGCTACCGGAATCAAGTTGCTCTGGGGGACGACGAACGCATTTTCACATCGCCGATTCATGTCGGGTGCCTCGACGAACCCTGACCCCGACATGTTCAAGTACGCGGCTGCGCAGGTTGCGCACTGCTTGCAGCGCACGCATGACCTCGGAGGTGAGAACTACGTGCTGTGGGGCGGACGCGAAGGCTACGAAACGCTGCTCAACACCGACATGCGACGCGAACTCGATCAGATGGCGCGATTCATGACAATGGTCGTCGAACATAAACACGCGATTGGCTTCGACGGCACACTTCTCATTGAGCCGAAGCCGATGGAGCCGACGAAACATCAATACGACTACGACGTTGCGGCCGTATATGCCTTTCTGCAGCGATATGGCCTTGAGCAGGAATTCAAAGTCAACATCGAGGTGAACCACGCGACCCTCTCAGGCCACGATTTCCACCACGAAGTGGCGACGGCAGTAAATGCTGGAATCTTCGGTTCGATCGACGCGAACGCCGGAGACCCCCGACTTGGTTGGGACCTCGACCTATTTCCGCGGTCAGTTGAAGAGATGACGCTTGGCATGCTCGAGATCCTTCGGGGTGGCGGCTTCACGACGGGAGGCTTGATGTTTGACACGAAACTCAGACGTCAATCGATTTCCCGTGACGACCTCTTCGTTGCTCACATCGGTGGCATGGACACGATGGCGAAATCGCTCCTCGCTGCACATTCGATCCTCGAAGACGGCGAACTCGATCGACGTCGCAACGAGAGATACTCCGGTTGGAATACACCGGTTGGCGCCGACCTTCTCGCCGGTCGCATGACCTTGCAGCAACTGCACGACGAACTCATTGCGAGTGGTCACGAGCCACAACCCGTCTCAGGACGCCAAGAACTCCTTGAGCGCATCGTCGCTCGACATATCGATACTGCGCGTTGAGTGGCGATGCCGGCACCGCTCGTACTCGGAGTTGATTCGTCGACGCAGTCGGTGAAGGTCGAACTCCGGCGCGTCGATGACGGCACGGTCGTTGCGACCGGGTCCGCTCCACACACTGCCACGACGCCGCCGGTCTCGGAGCAAGACCCCGAAATGTGGTGGGAGGCATTTGTGCAGGCGGTGACTTCGCTCGGCGACCACCGCAAGCACGTTGTGGCGATGGCAGTTGCGGGACAACAACACGGACTCGTGCTCCTTGATCGTGACGGTCGTTCACTTCGACCTGCAAAACTTTGGAACGACACCACGTCGGCTCCACAGGCCGAGCGAATGGTGCATGCGCTAGGTGCAGCCACCTGGGCTGAGCGCACTGGCAGCGTGCCCGTCGCATCGTTCACCGTGACAAAACTCGCATGGGTGGCCGAACATGAGCCCGAATTGTTGGCGCGTGCGACGATGGTCATGTTGCCCCACGATTACCTCACTTGGCGGCTTACCGGCGAATACGCCACCGATCGAGGAGATGCATCAGGGACCGGATGGTTCGATCCGGTACGAAATGAATACCTCGCCTCTCACATCGAACTTGCGATTGGCGACCGACACGACATTACGTTGCCGCGCATCGCTGGGTCATTTGAACCCGTGGGATCGCTGAGCGAGGCAGCCGTCGAGCTCGGACTGCCAATTGGGATTCCCGTTAGTCCCGGTACTGGCGACAATATGGCGGCTGCACTCGGTCTCGGCTTGCGAGCGGGGGATGTCGCCCTCTCGCTCGGCACTTCCGGAACTGTCTTCGCAGTATCGGGCACACCGACCATTGATCCGTCTGGTGCGGTGGCCGGATTCGCAAGCGCGTCGGGGCAATACCTCCCGCTCGTGTGCACCCTCAACGCAACGAAAGTGACCGATACTGTCGCCCGATGGCTCGGCGCGAGCGTGAGCGAAGGTGCCGATCTCGCACTGGCCGCCGCACGACAACCAGGTCGTTCAATGTTGATTCCGTACTTCGACGGCGAACGCACACCAAATCTGCCCGACGCGACCGGCACGTTGTTTGGGCTGACGAATGAAACAACGCGCGAACAGATTGCACTTGCAGCCCACGACGGCGTCTTGTGCGGCTTGTTATCAGGCCGAACCGCACTTGAACGCGCCGGCGCTCGAGTCGACGGCCGGCTCCTGCTGATCGGCGGTGGTGCACGATCACGTGCGTTCCGTCAGCGATGCGCCGACCTGAGATTTGACTCGTTACTCGTGCCGTCGAGCGACGAGACGGTTGCTGCGGGGGCCGCGGTTCAGGCCGCGATCTGTTGCGAAGGTTCAGATGTCGTGGAAGTGGCGGAACGCTGGCAGCTTGGAAGTGGCACCGAAGTTGAACCAATGATCGATGCTCGCGGGCGAGTTAGCGACTACCACTCGCATCTTTCGATGTTGGTCGATGCGTCGAACTGACTCAGACGCAGTGCAACGAGTCAGTCGCCGGTTCAACCTCAGTAAAGGCTTTTCGAATCGTCCCCTGACCCTGATTCTTGCGCGAGCCGAATTTCGTCGTTGAGCGAGGCTCGCATGGCGAGAAGGTCATTCGCAATTGTGATCATTCGGAAGCCTTGTTCCCTTCGACGTCCCGCAAGCGCTCCGCTTGCGTGAATGCCGGGGACGACTCCGTGTCGGCGGCACCCTGCGACAATCGCGGCCAGCGCATCATCGAATATTGGATTTCCGTCATTTCCAGTCGGCCCGAGCCCAAGGCTGATACTGAGATCGGCCGGTCCGACGTAAATCGCATCGATTCCGGGTACCGAGAGAATGTCGTCAAGGTTTGCAAGTGCCTCGACGGTTTCGATCATCGGGACGACAGCAACCTGGGCATCCGCCCATTCGCGGTAGTTGTCATGCCGCGGTGAAACGAGGGTTGGACCCCAGCTTCGTGAGCCTTCGGGCGCGTAGCGGGCGGCGCGCACAACGGCTTCAGCCTCGGCTCGGGTGTTCACCATCGGCACGATGATGCCGTGGCAACCAGCATCGAGCATCTTGCCGATGATGCCGGGTTCATTCCATGGAACTCGCGCGATTGGAATGCCACCAGCAAACTCGATCGCCTGGATCATCGGAACCGCATGGTCATACGCAACCGCACCATGTTGCGTGTCGATACACACGTAATCGAAGTTGAGTCGAGCTCCGACCTCTGCGGTGATCGGAGATGGTGCTGAAAGCCAGAGCCCAAGTGTTTCACCGCCATCGTTCCAGATGGTTCGCAGGCTTGGTCGTTCACTCATTGAGCGCTCCTCGGTGTCGAAATTGATATCGGATAAGAATTCATGGGCTGATGCAGTTCTAGTGAGTGACAATGGTTGCGGGTCGACCCTCGAGGACCGCAAGGGCGTTGTCGATGGCGTGCTCGTAGAGTCGCCGTCGACCAGCACCCGTTGATGACGCGATGTGCGGCGTCACGATGACGTCGGCGCGGCCGAGCAATGGGTGACCTTCAGGTAGTGGTTCCGGGTCGGTGACGTCAAGTGCTGCTCCGGCGAGGTGTCCACGATCAAGAGCTGCAACGAGCGCTTCCTGATCGACGAGAGCACCTCGTGCGCAATTCACCAAATATGAGCCGGCAGGCATGGCGGCAAGCACCTCGGCGTTCACGAGGTGTGCCGTCTCGGGCGTCGCCGGCGCATGCAGAGAAAGGACAATGCTTGACGCAACGAGTTCGTCGAGCGAAACGAGCCGAACGCCATCGATCGGTGACGCTGTCATATACGGATCATGCGCAATGACGTTCATTCCCATCGCGAGTCCTGCCATCGCGACACGTTGTGCAATTCTTCCGAGCCCTAGGAGGCCAAGTGTTTGGCCATCGAGTTCAAGAGAACTTCCGACGCCGCTGCCCGGAAGACCAGCAGTTGCCCGAGCCATCTGTGGCACGAGCTCCTTCGTGATGGCGAGCATGAGCGCAATCGTGTGTTCGGCGGTCGACACCGATGGCGCGGCCGGCGCATTGCAAACGATGATGCCGAACTTCGTCGCATCCGCAACGTTGACATTGTCGTAGCCGATTCCCAAGCGTGAGAGCACTTTGAGTTGAGGGGTATGGGCGAACTCGCTGGCGTTCCAAGGTCGTTTGGCGCCAGCGATCACCGCGACGGCAGATTCGAGCCCCTCATCGGGACCCACCGCCACGAGACGGCCATCAATGAGATCGCGATAGACGTCGGGCACGGGGTGGTCAAAGTAGATAATCGGTAACGCTGACGCGGTCGGCACGCTTCGGACGGTACTGCACCGCCCGGTGCGCAGACGTATTGCAGGGTTAGCTGAAACGGGGTTCGATGCCTGCCGGTAGCGGAACCTGTGCGCTGTTCAGCGTGAAGGAAACGACGGTGTAGTAGCCGGCGAGCGCGATCATCTCGAGGGTTGATGCCTCGCCGATTGTCTCGCACAACGATGTGAATTCTGGTTCGGGAACAACACCAGTTCTCACAAGTGCCAAGGTCGCACGGTGTGCAAGCCGGACAGATTCGTCATCCGTTGCATCAGCGACTGCGGAAATCGACTGCGCTTCGATTGCGTCAATGAGCGACTCAGCCATACCTTCGTCGCGGCCGATGTTCGCGTGTGCCCAAAATTCAAATTCGCTTCTCCAATGCGCGCCGACGGTCAGAATGACCGCCTCTCTAAGGACAGGGTG
>JALRBS010000192.1 GCA_023262325.1 Ilumatobacteraceae bacterium
TTGGCTCGTCAGGATCAGGCTGCTCGGGGTCTGGTCCGATGATTTCAAGATAGGTATCACCAAAGGAACACAACCGATTTCGTGTGCCGCGGTTGACGTGAGGTCCGCCTTCCGATGGCACGACACCTGTCGAGTCAGCAACCCACTCCGACATCGACGCAAGGTCCGGAGTTGCAAGCACAATGTGATCAAGCATGTTTGGAGATTAGGCGAACATCTCGTCTTCGTCCGCCTGCACGTTGGAATTTCTGTATGTGGCAACCTTGTCACCTATGGCCGACATTCTCAACGCCCACGCAGTCAACTTTCCTGACAAACCTGCAGTCATCGATGACCGACCAGGGAGCACACCGCTCGTCATCACGTATTCGGAGCTTGATGCACTGACAAATCAACTCGGCCACGTGCTCGTCGACCACGGCGTACGACCAGGCGACAAAGTGGTGTGGTGCGGGCAGAACTCGATTGGCGTCGTTGCCTTTACCTCGGCGGCACGAAAAGTTGGAGCAACTGCGGTACCGCTGAACTACCGGCTTTCCGACGACGAGGCGGCGTACGTCATCGACCACTGCGATACCTCTCTCGTCTACGTGGATGCCGACTTCGCTCCGATGATCGAGCGGGTACGCGCACACCTACCAAAGGTGTCAACGGTGCTCGTCTACGACGGCGATCCGCCAGTGGCCGATGGCTGGTTCGTCGGTGTCGATGCCCTTATCGCTGTCGCGCCACGCACTGCGCCACCCGAACCGCCGGCAGAAGACGCTGACGGTGCGACGATGATCTACACCTCAGGGACGACCGGCAAACCAAAGGGAGCGTTCCGGCGTCGCGCAACTGAACCAACACAGATGCTCGCGATGTTGCAGCACATCGGATACCGAGCCGACGACACGTATATCACGACCGGCCCGCTCTACCACTCCGGACCTGGTGGGTTCATGGGTATTGCAATTTCAATGGGGCAGACGATCATCGTTCAACGCAAATTCGACGCTGAGGACTGGTTGCGACTTGTCGATACCTATCGATGTTCGTCAACCTTCTCAGCGCCGACGCCAATCCGGATGATCTGCAATCTTGACCGGGCAACGATTGAAAAATATGACCGGTCGAGCATGCGCGTCATGATTGCCAATGCTGCGCCGTGGAGTTTTGCGCTGAAACAGCAGTATCTCGAGTACTTTCCTGCCGAATCGCTCTTCGAGGTGTACGGCTCAACCGAACTCGGCGTGAACACAATTCTCCGACCCGAGGACCAGCTTCGCAAACCCGGGTCGTGTGGCAAGCCGTCACCGATGGTGGAAATTCGCTTGTACGCCGACGATGGTTCAATCGTCACCGGCACCGGACCTGAATGCACGGGTGAACTCTTTGTTCGATCACCATCAGTATTCAGCGACTACTACAAACAGAACGACAAGTTCATGGAGGACCACCGAGACGGCTTCCAGACCGTTGGCGATATCGCCTACCTCGACGACGAGGGATTTGTTTACATCTGTGACCGCAAAAAGGACATGATCATCTCAGGTGGCATGAACATTTACCCGGCAGAAATTGAGGCAGCGCTCGAGCAGCATCCTGCGATTCTGGAGGCCGCAGTCTTCGGTATTCCGAGCGATGACTGGGGTGAAACCGTTCACGCTGTTGTCGTCCTTCGAGCAGGCGAAATGCTCGACGAACAGGGAGTGACCGCCCACGCGCGAGATTTGCTTGCGAGCTACAAAGTGCCACGCAGCATCTCGTGGTCGGATGAACTTCCGAAGACCGGCTCAGGAAAAATATTGAAACGCGAATTGCGACAGCCATTCTGGGCAGGTCGATCAACGGCGATCTGACCGCCTCATCGTTCGTCGATAACCGTGTTCGACAACGTGCCAACACCTCTGACGTCGACCGTCACCGTCGTTCCTGGAACGAGCCACAGCGGCGGATCTTTCACATAGCCAACCCCGCCCGGGGTACCGGTCGCAATGACGTCTCCCGGCTCGAGGGTGGTGAACGTCGAGCAGTACACGATGATCGCTTCAAGGTCGTAAATGAGTTGTGTAGTTGAGGCATGTTGCACAACCTCTCCATTGACGGTGGTGGTGAGCTCGAGCGCGTACGGGTCGGCAACTTCGTCAGCCGTCACCATCCACGGTCCGCAGGCACCTGACCGCTCGAACGACTTCCCCGGCACAAACTGGGAGGTGTGGCGCTGAAAGTCGCGCATCGTGCCATCCATAAAACACGCATAACCAGCAATCGCCGCACGAGCGGTGTCACGTGTTGCGTACCGAGTTGGTGTTCCGATGATGATCGCAAGCTCACCCTCGTAGTCGTAGCTCGTGCTTGCGTGTGAGCGTTCAAGATGCTCGCCGTGACCCACCAGTGAACTTGCAAACCGCGTGAAGATGACCGGATGCGGCGGTGCCTCGTTGACGCGATCGGACTCGGCGATGTGGTCGGCATAGTTCGTACCAACACAGAGAATGCGTCGAGGGTCGGTGACCGGCGGCAGCAGCGTGACTTTGTCGAGAGCGTGACGCGGAGCGTGGACACACGTCTGCTCCACCTGCTCACGCCCATCGGTTGAATGGACCGCAGCGACGAGATCGCGCGATGAAGCGAATGATGAAGAAAGGTCGACGATCTCGTTCTCATCGACCACACCGAAGATCTTGCCGCTGGACGTCGTTGCCGATGCGATTTTCATGAAGTCCTCCTCGTTAAGCACCTTGACTGTACGTGGTTGCTCATTCTGGCGGGTACCTCTAGCACGCAGTGGCGGACTACATTCGGTGCTTCCAGAGATGAGGACGGCACGATGATCGATACAACAGTGATGGGGAGCTACCCGCAGCCAAAGTGGCTCGTTGACCACGAACGACTTCTCGGTGATGGGGTTCCGCGTGTACGCAACGAGGAACTCTGGAATGTGAGCGCCGAGTATCTCGACGAAGCAATCGAGGCGGCCACCCTCGTTGCGATCGCCGATCAGGAGTCAGCGGGAGTCGACATCATCACCGACGGTGAGGTCGGACGAGAGTCATATTTCAACCATTTTGCAAATTCGTTGGGCGGGGTCTCGAAAGACGAAATCGGTGTCGGAGTCAATCGACGTGGCGGCACTGCTGAAGTACCACTTGTCGTCGGCGAGATCCACCGCGAGTATCCGATTGAGCAGAAATCGGCGACGTTCCTTCGCTCGCGGACGCAGGGCCGGACGAAGGTGACGGTGCCAGGACCGTTTACATTGAGCCAACTCGCCGATAACCGGCATTACGCCGATCAGCGTGCGCTTGCTCTCGCATACGCCGCTGTTGTCAACGAAGAACTGCGCGACCTCGAAGCGATCGGTATCGACGTCCTTCAGCTTGACGAGCCGTATCTTCAAGCGAATCCTGAGGCAGCCGCTGATATTGCGCTCGACGCGCTCGCGGTCGCGACTGCCGGCATCTCGGCAACGACCTGTCTGCACACCTGCTACGGCTACGCCGCGTATGTTTCGAACAAGTCAACCGGCTACCCCTTCCTCGATCCGTTGCGAGACGCGCCAGTCGACTGGGTTGCGATCGAGTCGGCCCAGCCGAACCTGCCCGGCGACACCGTTGCTCGACTTGCGCCGAAACGAGTTGTACTTGGGGTTATCGACCTCGGCAGGGAGACCGTCGAGACACCGGAAGAAGTTGCCGTACGTATTCGAGCAGCGCTCGAATACATCAGCCCAGAAAACCTCGCCGTGTCACCCGACTGCGGAATGAAGTACCTGCCTCGCGAGCGAGCGCACGCAAAACTTGCCGCAATGGTTGCTGGAGCGGCAATCGTTCGCGCCGAACTTTCATAATGGCTACCGCAGGCTGGACACCTGAGATCGC
>JALRBS010000007.1 GCA_023262325.1 Ilumatobacteraceae bacterium
AACCACCTCAAGGTCGAACACGAGCACAGTTTCGTCTTCCGCACCCTTGTCGAGACCGTACGCAAGAGCAGCCGCAGTCGGTTCGTTGATGATGCGCAGCACTTCGAGTCCGGCGATCGTTCCGGCTTCTTTCGTTGCGGTTCGCTGTGCGTCGTCAAAGTACGCAGGCACCGTAATAACCGCCTGTGTGACGGTGTCGCCGAGGAAGGCCTCAGCGTCACGCTTCAACTTCATCAGGGTTCGCGCTGAAATTTCCTGCGGTGTGTACTGCTTGCCGTCGACATCATCGCTCTTCCAGTTCTCGCCCATGTGGCGCTTCACTGAACGGAAGGTTCGGTCGGGGTTCGTGATCGCTTGACGCTTTGCCACTTCGCCCACGAGCACTTCTCCGGCCTTTGAGAATGCAACGACCGATGGGGTTGTGCGCGCACCTTCAGAATTGGGAATCACCACTGGTTCGCCGGCTTCCAATACCGCAACGACCGAGTTCGTGGTTCCGAGGTCGATTCCGACAGCCTTTGCCATCTTTCCGTACTCCTTTACTTGGCCCTGCGGGGGGTGCGGGGCTCGTTATCGAGGAGTGTACAAACCGTCTAAAAATCTGGCAACCTGAGTTTCAGAAAACTTGAGTGACTTTGACTCAAGTTTTGAGATACTGTTGATTCTGTTGGGCTATAAGTGCTCAGGCCCAAACGAATCCGGGAGTAATCCCTCCATCGTGTACGTCGCCCACAGCCCAGCCTTGCTGCATGCGTGAATAATCGTGTCCGCCGTAGCGAACTCGCGAATCTTCTGCCGGCACCCACCGCACGATGTTGCGAGACCTTCCGAATCACACACCGTCAGCACGACGCGAGCCTCACGCTCACCGGCTGAAGCCATCATCGCGAGCGCTGTCGCCTCGGCGCAGAGACCCTGCGGGTAGGCAGCATTCTCCACATTTGCTCCGGCATACATTGAGCCGTTACTCGTCAACACCGAGCAACCAACGTGGTAACTCGAATATCGCACATGCGCATTCGCTTGAGCTGCAAGCGCGGCATCGAAGAGCACCCGTGTTTCGTCGTCCATCTCGTCGCGAGGAATCGGCTGTGGGTGAACGGTGCGTGGAGGAATTGTGGCGGCCATGCACAAACGATAGGTCGCTCAACACCTCACACCTGCAAGAGTGGCAGCATGACACTTCGAATTGGACTCGTTGCGGCCGGGCGCATCACCGGTCCGGCCCTCGTCGATCCTGCCAACGCGCACCCCGACGTTGAAATCACCGTCGTTGGAGCACGCGACCTCACACGCGCCAAAGATGCCGCGGCGCGCTGGGGTGCACGCCACGCCGTCGGATCGTGGCACGAGGTGTGGGAGCACGACGACGTCGACGCCGTCTACATCGCAACGCCCGCGGGTTACCACAGATCGACGACGATCGCCGCGCTCGAAGCGGGCAAGCATGTGCTCTGTGAAAAGCCACTCGCGTCGAACGCTGCCGAGGCAGCCGAGATGGTCGCCGCTGCAACTGGCGCTGACCGCATTCTCATGGAGGCCTTCCACTGGCGGTACCACCCAATGGTCGACGAGATGTCGAAGGTGCTCGCGAGCGGCGAACTCGGACAGATCATTCACGGCTCGGCGGTCTTCGATCTTCCAAACGAAGCGATCGCTCGAAGTGACATCCGATGGAACCATTCGATCGGTGGTGGATCGCTCATGGACCTCGGGTGCTATCCGGTTCAGTGGCTCAAGTGGGCGTTCGGCGACGGTGCCGTCGTCACATCAGCAGCAGCCGTGTGTCCCGAACCGCTCGTCGACGGACGAATCACCGCTCGTCTTGAATGGCCTTCGGGAGTGACCGGTGATCTGAGTTCGTCAATGATTGAGCCAGACGGTCGCAAAGACATTTCGCTCACCATCACCGGCACCAAGGGCACGATGGTTGCGCTCAACCCACTTGCGCCGCAGCGCGGAGCCACAATCGACGTGGTGACTACGACAGAAGCACGACATATCGACGTCGTATCAACCGCAACCTATGCCCATCAACTCGATGCGTTCGTCACCGCCGTGTCGACCGGTGTTCCGCCGGTGACCTCCGGTAACGATTCGATTGAAACGATGCGGATCATCGACGAGATTTATACGGCTGCCGGCATCGGACCTCGCCCACGAGTCGCGTAACAACATCTCAGCACCCGCTACCCGACATCGACATATTTCCGTCGTCGAGAATCCACTGCGTACCGTTGTAAATAAACCCAAGCTGCCCAGCCAGCGATACTGCGGTCACTGAATCACTGTCGAGTGTGGCGACAAGACCCGAGACCGACGTCACCACGCACACCGAGGCGATCGAGCGGTCAGCGTCGACGGTGACAATCTCGCCGATCGAAATCGATTCTGTTGACGTGTTGACAATGGACATCTTCGCAAGAGCAGACGACGCGATCGAGCGCATGAACCCGCTTCGATCTGAGAGCGCGAGACTTTGCCGGCCGGCATCACCAGGGTTTGCAACCGCGTCGAGATACGACGATCGAATTCTGAGAATCGCCGCAACGACCGACTCGCGCACCTCGCTCGTCGCTGATACTCGCACCAGTGTCGGGCTCGACACCCACCGCACAAGTTGAAGTACTTCTCCCGGTTCCGTGATGTCCGGTTCGGTGACGTCAGATTCGCCGTCTTCGCCTTCTGGGTTGTCACGTTCTACGGCGACTGTGCTCGTCGATGATTCAGTCGGGGCCTTCGGCTGCTCCAAGATTGGCGGCGAAAGAGCCGTGTCATCGAAACCGATTTGTGCTTCGGTTCGCTCAACCGTCCTGTCGAACTGGACATCAGTTGTCAGGATGTATGCCGCAGGACCGCTCAACATTGACGACGAAATACTCGAGGGAGTGGTGTCGTCGAATTCAGGAACGCCATCGGGAAGCGAGTCAACACGCGACATTTCGGTCGTCGGCGCGTCGACGACAACGAGCGGCTCGACAACGGGGACTGACCCCATTGCGATTCCTAAATTATTGTTCGCTGACGACGTCATCGGCCACACACCGACGAGCACGACCGCTCCGACGGCAAACGCGAGTGGTCCTGCGAACTCGCGAGGTCGAACGACGACCTCGTTGGCCTCACGGAATTCAGTCACAGGTCGACCACCCTAAGAAGCGACGAATGAACGGTGCCGCTGAAT
>JALRBS010000175.1 GCA_023262325.1 Ilumatobacteraceae bacterium
TCGGCGTCGAGGTGCGCCCCAGACTACAGTTGGATGCCGGTTTCAGTGAACGACTCGATGGTGTCGGTGGCAATTGACGCGGATCCGTTGTTGAGTGCGGCGAAGAGGTCGCCATTCGGAACGAGGCACAGCCGCTGATCCCACGGGTTGTAGGTAGGCGTGAAGTGACGATCGATATCGATCGAGTCACCGACCGCCGCGCGCACGCCGGCGAGGAGCTTTTCACGCACGATTTCGGGGGAGGTGCGCGTCTTCTTATAGAAGAATTGTTGGAAGAACGTGTTCTTTGCCCGAATGACGGGATGCGCGAGCCGTTTTGGAAGCACCGACCGAATGCGTTTGGCAACAGGATCGATATCGGGTCGAGCGACCATCCATGTTGGCGAGCGCTGCAGCATCGTGACGTGTGCGGCTTTCGATGCCATCGCAGGGACAATCGTGACGGCAGTGGCTCCGGAGCCAATAACAACCACTTTCTTCCCGGCGTAATCGAGGTCTTCGGGCCATTGCTGCGGGTGAATGATCGTTCCCGTGAACCGCTCGCGACCGGCGAAGTCAGGGCTGTGCCCACCTCGGTAGCTGTAATACCCGGAGCACATGAACAGAAAGTTGCAGGTCAGGACCCGCACTCGCGAGTCGTCGACGAGCGCATGGACGGTCCATGTTGCGCGGTCGGAGTTCCATTCAGCTCGAACGACGCGGTGGTTGAAGTTGATATGTCGCTCGATGTCATACTCGGCAACGGTTTCACGAAGGTATTCCATGATCGACGGACCATCCGCGATCGACTTCTCCGCCGTCCACGGTCGGAATGAATACCCGAGGGTGTGCATGTCGCTGTCCGAACGAATGCCCGGATAGCGAAAGAGATCCCACGTGCCACCGAGATCGCCGCGTCCCTCAAGAATGGTGAACGATCGATCGGGACACTGCTGCTGCAGGTGGTAGGCAGCGCCGATACCCGAGATGCCGGCGCCAACCACAATGACATCGAAATGACTGGGCATGACCCGGCGGTCTTGGGCAGATTGACTGGCGGCCATCACTCGATGGTAGTAGGGCACATCGTTGACGCCTCAGCCGGTCGCCTCGTTTGCTTTGCGGGTCCGGTGGAATGATGACTGCATGGAATATCGACGTCTCGGCACCACTGGACTTGAGGTTTCGCGGATCTGTCTCGGCTGTATGAGCTACGGCCAATCTGATCTGGGCACTCACCCGTGGAGTCTCGATGAGCAGTCGAGTCGGCCGTTTTTTGAACAGGCGCTCGAACTTGGCATCAACTTCTTTGATACCGCCAATGTGTACTCGCTCGGCACCAGCGAGGAATATCTTGGACGCGCGCTTCGTGACCTCGGTGTCGCGCGATCTGAGGTAGTCATCGCAACGAAAGTGCACGGAAAAATGCGTCAGGGTCCGAACGGCATGGGCCTTTCGCGAAAGGTCATCATGAACGAGGTCGATGACAGCCTGCGTCGACTCGGAACCGATTACATCGACCTTTACCAAATTCACCGCTGGGATCGTCATACCCCAATCGCGGAGACGATGCAGGCCCTGCATGACGTCGTGCGAAGCGGAAAGGTTCGCTACATCGGTGCGTCATCAATGTGGGCGTGGCAGTTCGCCAAAGCACAGCACACGGCGGAGCTGAATGGCTGGACAAAGTTCATCAGCATGCAAAACCACTACAACCTGCTGATGCGCGAAGAGGAACGAGAAATGATCCCTTTGTGCAGCGACCAAGGCGTCGGTGTCATTCCGTGGAGTCCTCTCGCACGCGGACGGCTTGCGCGGGCTTGGGAGGTATCGACCGGTCGCAGCGACACCGATGCATTTGGAAGTTCGCTCTACGGACGCGACGTCACTGAGGCTTCCGACCGTGAGGTCGTATCAGCCGTTGCGAACGTTGCGGCCCAACGAGGGAGTTCAATGGCAAGCGTTGCGCTCGCGTGGGTGCTGTCGAACCCGGCAATTACTGCACCAATTGTTGGCGCAACACGCAACGTCCATCTCGACGATGCCGTTGCAGCGCTCGATATTTCACTGAGTAACGACGAAATCCGAGCGCTTACCGAGCCATATATTCCGCACCTTCAAGCTGGATTCTGAGCCCACAGGGTATTGCACCGCCACATTCGCTCGACATGTAGACCCTTTCGCCTGATGTGAAAGGGACGCGTGTTCGATCCGCGGTGCAGAACCGGTCGGCATCTCGTACTCTGTAGGTAATGGCTTCCTCACCAAAACAGGCCAATTCTGGTCGACGAAATCAACTCCTCTTCATCCTGGGCGCTCTCGTACTCGTCGTCGTTGTCGCTGTCGTCATTGTCATTGCGACCGGGGGCGGTTCGAGCACTTCCGTTGAATACAGCGAAACCGCTGCAGTCACGGTGACTGGCGATCCACTCGTCGCGTTCGAGGGGGACACCGCAAATGATGCTGGTCAGGGAATGATTGCTCCGGAGCTCGATGGCCAGTCATTTGATGGTTCACCGGTGTCGGTGAAGCATGGAAAGCCGACCCTTGTCATCTTCTTGGCTCACTGGTGCCCGCACTGCCAGGCCGAAGTTCCTGATCTCGTCGAGTGGGCCGAGGCCCTGTCGGTGCCGCCCGGACTTGACGTTGTCGGTATTACGACCGCTACCGCTCCTGATCGTCCGAATTACCCGCC
>JALRBS010000068.1 GCA_023262325.1 Ilumatobacteraceae bacterium
GATGGGCACAATCCGCTCTGCGGTGACGAAATCACCCTGTATGTCGAGATTGTCGATGGGCGTGTGGCCGACATCAAGTCGAGCGGGCAAGGTTGCTCGATCTCGCAGAGCTCCGCATCGATGATGACCCAAGCGGTGCATGGCAAGTCGATCGCCGAGGCCGAAGCGCTCATTCACCGGTTTAAGCACATGATGTCGATCGAAGATCACTATCACGATGACGCCACTGAAGAGGTGCCGCTCGGTGATCTCGAGGCGTTGCAAGGTGTTGTGAAATTTCCGGTTCGCATCAAGTGCGCCGTGCTCGCATGGAACACGCTGGCCCAAGCGATTTCTGCACCGTAAATTCCGATGCGGCTTATTGACGGACTCTTTGCCATTCTCTAACCCGTGACCGACTCAGACGACATTGTCCTTGCGCGCGACCGCGTCGGGCGGGCGATTCGAGATCTCGGGCATTCCTTTGCTGGGCACCACGCCGATACCGCTGCGTTGCACGACGTGGCCTCCGCGCTTGAGGGTGCGATTGCTCGCCTCGATGAGGGTGTGCTTCGTCGGCGTGACCCGTCAACCTTTGGGGATCATCGTCGATATACCGACGAGGACGGCCCCCTCGGGCAGACATATCCAGATCGCCCGGTGTCGGGAAGTGCGTCACCCTGGGGTCTCGACCCCGAACTTCACCGCGACGGCGACGAGATCGTTGCCTACGTAACGCTACGCCCCGCACACGAGGGAGCACCTGGGCGAAGTCACGGCGGCATCGTCGCAGCGCTCTTCGATGACATCTTTGGTTTTGTTCAGGGAGTCATCGACATCATCGCCTTCACCGGAACATTGACGATCGCCTATCGAGCCGGCACACCGCTCGGCACACCACTCGAATGTCGGGTTCGTGCCGGTGAGCAGAGCGGCCGAAAGGTGCTGATGACGGGAGAACTGAAGGTTGTAGAAACTGGCGAAATCGTCGCTGAGGCCGATGCGGTGTTCATCACCATCGATCCGTCGATCATTCACCAACTCACCGACGGCGCGAACGCCTCGACGTGATGTTTAGAGCAGCGACACCATCGCTGCTCGTGTCGCGGCGGCCTCTTCGGGATTTCCGAACGACGATGCAGCAAAGGTGGTGACCCCGCAGGATGCGAGATTTCGGACGCGCTCGCAGACTTCCGCTGCGGTTCCGATAATTGCAACATCGGCGGGCGTTGCTGCTCCTTCAAGATCGAGCATTGCTCGATACGAGGGCAACTGACCGTAAATCGCGTAGTCGCGATCGGCGCGTGCTCGGGCAGCATCAACGTCATCGGTCACGCACACTGGCAGACCCATGACGATCTGAGGTGCCGGCCGACCCGCTTCCTCTGCGGCCTCGTTGATTGTTGGCGCGGTCAGGGTTCGAATCGTTTCTGGTCCGGTCATCCAGGTGATTGTGCCATCGGCCATCTTTCCGGTGAGCCGAAGCATCTGCGGGCCGAGAGCAGCAACAACCACAGGTGGCGCGTCTGCAGGCGGCGGCGTGATCTCACCACGTCCAGTGACCGACTCGCCCCCGAAGGACACCCTTCGATCACGTAGCAGGGGCATGAGGATCGAGAGGTAATCGGACATGTGTCGAACTGGCTTGTCGAACGAGATTCCCCACATACCTTCGACGACCGGTTTGTGCGAGAGACCAATGCCAAGAATGAGTCGCCCATCGATTGCGGACTGCGTCGTGAGCGCCTGTTGGGCGAGCATCATCGGATGTCGCGGATATGTCGGGATGACCGAAGTGCCAACACGAATGCCCGGCACGTTGCGAGCGGCAACAGCAATGCCGGTGAGGGCGTCCATGCCGAATATTTGTGGGGTCCAATAACTGGTGAACCCCTGTTCTGCCGCGGTGCGAAGGCTCGCTTCGAATCCGTCGATTGTCTGGTCAAATCCGAATACCGCTACGTCCATGTGTCGAACCTATCGGTCGACGACCGTGCGAGAGAACCTCAACCTGCGAGGTTGTCTACGATGATCTCAGGCAACACCAAAGGAGAATCATGTATCTCGGAACACACGCAGAGGCCCATCCCGACCGACCAGCGGTCATCATGGCCTCTACCGGTGACACGATCACGTACCGAGAATTTGAGGCACGGGCGAACCAACTCGCCCATTTTCTGCGATCTGAGGGTCTCGAACGCCTCGACCACTACTCGATTTTCATGGAGAACAACGAGTGGTACATGGAGTCCTGCGCGGCTGGTGAACGAACCGGCCAGTACTACACATGCGTGAATTCGTTCCTCACCGCCGAAGAACTCGCATATATCCTCACGAACTCACGATCGGAGGTGCTCATCACCTCGCGCGCGAAGGCCGTCGTCGCCGTCGCCGCGCTCGCTGACGCACCAAATATTCGTCGAGTCCTTGTCTGCGGTGGCGTACCCGACGGCATCGACGACGACCGGGTAGTCGACTTCGAGTCGACCGTTCGCAACCTTCCCGAATCGCCGATTGCCGACGAGCAGTTGGGCACCCCAATGCTCTACTCCTCGGGTACGACAGGTCGCCCGAAAGGGATCCTTCGCCCATTGCCTGAGCAGGCGCCAAGCGAGCTCATGCCGCTGTTCGTATTTCTTTTGAATTTGTGGAAGTACCGAGAAGGCATGATCTACCTATCTCCGGCACCGTTGTATCACTCGGCGCCGCAGGCGGCGGTTTCGCTCACATTGCGAGCGGGTGGAACGGTCATCGTCATGGAGAAGTTTGACCCGATCGACTATCTCAGGCTCATCGAGCAGTACTCGGTCACGCATTCGCAACTCGTGCCAACGATGTTTTCGAGAATGCTGAAACTCACCGATGCCGAACGAACACAGTTCGATCTCTCCTCGCTTGAGTTTGCGGTTCATGCGGCGGCGCCGTGCCCCGTCAAGGTGAAAGAACAGATGATTGCGTGGTGGGGACCGATCATTCACGAGTACTACGGCGCGACCGAAGGTCTTGGATTCGCAGCCTGTGATTCGGAGCAATGGCTCTCACACCCAGGCACCGTGGGCAAGATTGTGCTCGGCGAGGTGCATGTCATGGACGATGACATGCACGAAGTGCCGAACGGAACACCTGGAACGTTGTGGTTCGGCTCTGGGTCGGCGTTTAGTTATCTCGACGATCCTGAGAAAACGAAGGAATCAACTTCACCCGACGGCTCGATGACGACGGTGGGCGATATCGGTTACGTCGATGACGATGGATATCTCTACCTCACCGATCGCAAAACGTTCATGATCATCTCGGGCGGTGTGAACATCTACCCGCAGGAGATTGAGGACCTTCTCATCACGCATCCAAAAATTTTCGACGCTGCAGTATTTGGGGTTCCAAACGAGGATCTCGGCGAAGAAGTGAAGGCAGTCGTGCAGGTCATGCCGGGTATCGCCGCTGACGCCGCACTTACCGAAGAACTCTTGCAACACTGCCGCGAACATCTTTCGCGCCAGAAGGTTCCTCGGTCGATCGACTACGAAGCCGAACTTCCACGTCTGCCAACCGGAAAGTTGTACAAGCGGCTCTTGCGAGACCGCTACTGGGGCGACAGCACGTCACGAATCGTCTGACGCGTCACCGCAGCGAACGAAAACAGGCGCGCACGTCGTCGACATAGAGCGCGGGCTGCTCAAACGCGGCGAAATGACCGCCCTTTGGCATGTCGGTCCAGTGCGTGATGTTGTATGAGTTTTCGCACCAGGCTCGAGGCGGCCGAATGATCTCTTTTGGAAATGCCGCGATTCCTGTTGGAATCGTCACCTTCTCGCCACCCCCGAAGGCTCCAAAACTTTCCCAGTAGAGACGTGCCGATGACGCACCGCTAGCGGTCAGCCAATACAACATGACGTCGTCGAGGATTGCGTCGCGACTCAACGCATTTTCGGGGTTTCCGTCGCAGTCGGTCCATGCCCAGAACTTCTCGACGATCCATCCGAGTTGGCCGACCGGAGAATCGACGAGCGCGTAGCCGAGTGTTTGTGGGCGGGTGCTCTGCTGCTTTGAATACCCAGAGTCCCACTGCTGGTAGTGACCAAGCGCTGCAAACGCCGCCTGGTCGGCATCGGTGGGTTCCGCCATCGACTGTTCGGTCGGTCGAGCCAATGGCATGTTGACGTGAATGCCGATGCATCCATGATCACTCGATCGAGAAGCGTCACGGCCAATCTGTGTGGTGACGGCAGAACCCCAGTCGCCGCCTTGCGCAACCCATCTCTCGTAACCAAGGCGGGACATGAGCGTCGCCCACATCGCCGCGATCTGCTCGACGCCTGTGCCTGCCCGAGTTGGCTTGCTCGAAAAGCCGTACCCGGGCAACGACGGGCACACGACATGAAACGCATCCTCAGCCCGACCGCCGTGTGCTACTGGATCGGTGAGAGGGCCGATGCTCTCAAGAAATTCGGCAATCGAACCCGGCCAACCATGGGTGATGAGCAGGGGCATCGCCCCCTGAACGGGCGACCGCTGATGTATGAAATGAATTGAATGGTCGTCGATGTCGGTAATGAAATGGTCGAAGGCGTTCATGCGCGCTTCGCGCTCCCGCCAGTTGTAGGAATGCCGCCAATAGTCGGCAAGGGACTTCAGGTAGTCGAGCGGAACGCCTTGACTCCAGTCATCGACCGTTTCCGCGTCGGGCCATCGCGTTGCGTCGAGTCGCCGGTGGAGATCGGTAATCGATGCTTCGGGAATATCGATGACAAACGGGTCAAGCGTGAACGGTCGCATTCCACGATCGTTGCACACCTACGATGACGAACATGTACCTGCCTGACGCAACTGCATTGAGTTACGAGGATTCACTGACCGTGGTGGCGCAGGTCGGTGCGGGACATTTCGTCACGGTTGGCGAAAACGGTCCGAATGCAACGTTCCTTCCGTTTGTGGTCGATGGAGCACCGGGAGACCTTCGTATTCGTGCGCATTTCGCGAAAGCAAACCCGCATTGGCGAGAGGTTCGAGATGCGACACAGGTGCTTATCATCGTGCACCTCGCCGACGACTACGTCTCCCCTGGGCTGTACCCATCGAAAGTCGCCCACGGCAAGGTCGTGCCAACCTGGAACTACGTACAGGTCCAACTTCGAGGCACCCCATCTCGCATCACAGATGACACCGAGCGTTCCTTTCTCGACGAACTCACGAACACCAATGAAGCGGTGCAGCAACAACCGTGGAGCATCGATGACGCTCCCGACGAGTACATCGCTGCCGAACGTCGCTCGATTGTCAGCTTTCAAATTCTCATTTCTGATGTTCAGGGCAAGGCGAAGGTGAGCAAGAACCGGGACGATGCTGATGCGGCCGCCGTGTATGAACATTTCTCGGCCGGTTCACCGACTCAACAACTCTTGTCCGAGTGGATGAATCGCCCATGACTGCGGTGTTCGACCGCGTCACCCTCCACGGTTCTCACGTACTCCTTGAGCCTCTCGATGCTCAGCACCATGCTGCAATGGTTCTGGCGGCATCATGCGATCGCTCAACGTTCACGCTCACCTCGGTGCCCGAGCCAACCGAGGATGCTGTGACGTCATATATCAATGAAGCACGCAGGCAGTTCGATGCAGGACTCGGTCTCACGTTCGCCACGATTCGTTGCGCCGACCGCGTGCTCATCGGCAGTACACGATTCATGAACGCGGAATATTGGCGCGCCAGCACGACGCCGCCCTCTCACAACGGTCCGATCGCACTCGAAATCGGGTCAACGTGGCTCGTTCCGGAGGCACAACGAACCGCTGCAAACACCGAAGCAAAAATTCTCATGCTCGACTACGCCTTTGATGTGCTGCGCGTCGCTCGCGTCACGTTGAAGACTGATGAACGTAACGAGCCGTCTCGTCGCAATATTGAACGCATCGGTGCGACATTCGACGGTGTGCTTCGACGTCACATGCCAGCAAGTGACGGTGGATACCGAGACAGCGCGATGTATTCGCTGCTTGACACCGAATGGCCGCAGGCGCGGGCACGCCTTCTGGGGCGTGAGTACACGAGCTAGCGCCGACGACGTCGCTGCTTTGCCTTTTCTTCAAGTTCGGCTCGTTTGACCTTGAGAATCTCGGTGAGCAGTCGTTTCGGAAGCCGCTTGCCAATCGGGTAACGCAGCGTGCCACGTTGCGCCTCGCACCAGGTCGGTATGTCCGAAATCTTTGACAGCACACTTCCGCTATGTGGGAACAGCGAACAGTGCGCCGTGAACGCGGCGTAGCCGACTATCGGGACGCCATCGACCCGCACGCACGGGATGCCGTATGACATGCCGTCAACGGCGTGCGGCAACAAAGCGTGAAGGTCCATACGCAAGGTGACGAGTGTTGATTTCTGTTCATCGGAAAGCCCGTTGAAATAGTCATCGACTGTCGTTGGGTTCTCGTCACTCGCCGACGACGCCATCGATGACCTCCCGCAGCAGATCAGCGTGACCGTTATGGCGTGCGTATTCCTCGATCATGTGGCAGAGAATCCAACGCAGCGACACCGTCCCACCATCAGGAAAGCGACGTTTGGCGAGAATGCCGAGGTCTCCAGCGCCGAGCGCGTCGGCGATGTTGTGTTGCGACGCCTCAACACTGCGTGCCCACAGGTCGAGGAGGTCTTCGGGCGAATCGAATCGAGCCGAGTTCCAGTCCCAGTCGCGGTCGTCATCCCAGTTCACCGAACGCCACGGTTCGGCTGGGTCACGGTCGCAGAACATTCGAGAAAACCAATAATCCTCCACGTACGCAAGGTGCTTCATGAGCCCTCCAAGCGTCATCGTTGACGCAGCCGTCGTCACGGCAAGTTGTTCACTGGTAAGCCCGCTCACTCGCCAACGAAGCGTGGAGCGCTGATACTCGAGAAAGCCGACGAGCGTGTCACGTTCATTTGCATTGGGAAGCGGCTCGGGCCGACCGTGCTCATCGATGACTGGTATTGGTGACATGCACCGAGATTACGGCGGGCTCCGAACGTTTCGGCGACTCGCGTTACCGTACGTGCATGAATCTTTCCGAAGTGATGCGCACGACCTTCTCCTGTCGTCAATGGACTGATGAGCCGGTCGACGATGAGACACTGCACGCCGTGCTCGACATGGCGCGCTTTGCGCCTAATGGCGGGAACCGTCAAGGCTGGCATGTAATCGTCGTGAAGGATCGCGCGATCCGAGAGCAATTCGTGCCGCTCATCAAACCGGCGACGAACCAATACGTTGCGCAGGTCGCGGCTGGTGAGGCGCCGTGGAACACCGTTGTACCGTCGAGCGTCGATCTTGTTGCCGAGCGCTCGATCGACAAGGACTTTCCCGGGGTTGCGGAAATGCTTGATGCGCCGATTGTGCTTGTCGTCACCGTTGACCTCAGCGTCGTCGCGAGTTTCGATTCGATCCTCGATCGTGTCGGCGTCATCAGTGGAGCCTCGATTTATCCGTTTGTGTGGAATATTTTGCTCGCCGCACGGTCTCGTGGTCTCGCAGGAGTGCTGACGACCTACCTTGCTGTCGAGGAGGCGAAAGTGCAACGACTTCTCGGCATCCCAGAGCATCACGCCGTCGCCGCCATGGTGCCACTCGGACACCCGGTGAAACAGCTCACGAAGTTGCGTCGCAAATCGGTGGAAGAGTTCACCACGATCGATCGCTTCGACGGCGCACCGTTTCTTGCATGAGCCGCGACGAACGCCTCCGCGCGCTAGCAGCGAATGACGCCGTGATCAACGATCTGGGTGTCGTTGTCGAATGCACCTGCGAGGACTGCGTTGTCGTATCGGTGACCGTGACGCCTCGTATGTGCAACGCGTACAACATCTGCCATGGCGCATACATCTTTCTCATTGCCGACGTCGCAATGTCACTCGCAAGTTCGGTTGACGACGGCGTGGCGCTCGCGAGTGGCGCGAATATCGATTGGCTCCTTCCGGTGGAATGCGGGGACACGATTCGTGCACGAACCGAACGTCAATACGCAAGCGGCCCTCACGCTCGTTGGGCGATCATGGTGAGCCGAGGAGACGGAACTGAGGTCTCGTTATTCCGGGGTAAAACGAAGGTGACGGCGCCACGACCGTCGTAGTTAGTGCTCGCCGGTAAAGGTTGGCGCGCGCTTCTCGAGAAATGCGGTGATTCCTTCGACGTAATCGGGCGTTCCCGCGACCGCTCCTTGTGCCCGGGCTTCAGCTTCGAGCACCGAGGCGAGGTCGCTACCTTCGTCGATGATGGTGCGAACGATGTGCTTTGAATGCAGGAGTGCGCCGGTAGGTCCATGAGCAATCTTTGATGCCATGTCCCGAACGGTCGACAGCAGTTCGTCATCGTCGACGACGCGATTGATGAGTCCGATTTCGGCGGCACGGGCGCCGTCGATCAGTTGGGCGAGATAAATCATCTCGAGCGCCCGGTGGGCGCCAATGCGATGAACGAGTGCGAGATGCCCACCCGAGTCGAGCACGCAACCGATATTCGCGAACGGTGACCCGATCGTTGACTTGCGTGCGGCGACGATGATGTCCGCAGCCATCGCAATGCCGAAACCGACGCCAAGACACGCCCCGTGCACCGCGGCGATCGTCGGCACATCGAGATTACGAATGCGCGCAATGAGCGGATTAAAGACGCCGCTGAGAATTGCGTGAGCGTCTTCGGTGAGCGGTGAGGCGCCAGACAGGTCTCGGCCTGCAGAAAACCCACGTCCATCGCCTCGAATGATGAGCGCTCGAGCACCTGCGGATTCAACGCTGTCAAGAGCCGCGTGCATGTCGGCAACCATCGCATCATTGAGACTGTTGAGCACCTCGGGTCGGGCAAGTGTAAGTTCGGCGATGCCATCGTCGATAGTGAGTTGAATTGTTGACACGGGTTTCTCCTACCAGTTCGCAGTGGGATCGAGATCCATCACGAGGTTGAGCGACGCATAAAAGTCGTCGAAGTCGTGATGTCGCTCGAGTCGATGGGACTGCCCTGTCGGTTCGAGCACAATGGGAACGTCGAGACCCCATTCGTTGACATCGTTGCGGAGTGCCTGCGCGTACTGTTCGGCGAGTTGTTCCGACGACATTGTTGTCACTCCCGAGGTGAGGGCCTCGGCCTCACCGGCGACAGACGCCCACATTGTGGCCGAATGTGGCAGGAGTCGTTGCAGGCTGTCGATCACAATGTTGCGAGCCTGCTCCGACTGCACGCTTCGCGACACCATGAGTCGGGCGTGTTTCACATGAAACGATTCTTCGGTGAGCGCGCGGGCTGCAATGCCTCGCACCTCGACACTTGACGAGTCCGCCAGTGCTTCCCAGCGGAGATGCTCGGCGGTGTCATATAACCAGTGCCGGACGAGCGTGTCCGCCCAGTCGGGCATCACCATCTCAACGAAGTCACATGACCGGTACGCCGAACGATCTCGTCGCAAGGCAAATTGGTCGATGTCATCGGTGACAAGGTCATAGAGGGCGAGCGCGTGCCCGAGTTCGTCCTGAGCGATTGAGCAGAACGCAAGGTCTTCCTCAAGGAATGGCGCAATGCCGATCCACCATGCGTGGTGGCTACCGATGAGATGCTCATCGTCGGCGAACGCGGTGAGGAACTCACCGACCCCAGACGATGCGTCGAACAGTGGCATTACTCATCCTCACGTTGCGATCGACGATGTTCGGCAACCCGTTTGCCGTCGTTCATTCGATGTGGTTTCACGAAGTTCGCGCTGAGGTCACGAGTGTCAGCGACGCCGATGTCGTCGCGACGGACCACCCATATCTCGTGTCCCTCGCCACGACGTGAGTAGCACTCGCGGGCGAGCAGGAGCGCCATCTCACGGTCGGCAGCGCCGAGGGAGCCGGCATGACGGAACTCTGACTTTCCCTCGGCCTTAAGAAAGACCTCGAAAATGTGCGACGCGGTCATCCGACGATCTCGATCACGTTGCGGCAATGCGAACACCAGGCAACAGCGCGGCAACGTGTCGGACCAACCGCCGCGACCTCACGCAGAGCGTCCGTCAAGCACAGCGGGCATGTCGGAAGCGCCTCACCGTGACGAATTGCGACGCTGAATTCACGTCCGAGTTGCTCACATGCAGAGTGACTGAGTCGTTCTGGGGTCCAGCTGCCGTCGAGGCGCCATTTCACGTCGATCTTGCGGCGATCGACTCGGCTGAGGGCTGCTTTCACGTCGTGCTCGATGACCTCGCGCGCTGGGCAACCAGCCATCGTTGGAAGCAACTGCACGGTGACTCGTTCGGCTGTTTCGTCAACAGCATCGACGATGCCAAGGTCAACGATCGACACAGTGCCGTATTCAGGGTCCATGACAGCGTGAAGTGCACTCATGATGAGCGAGTCGGTTCGATGGGCGACATCAGCAAGCGTCATGCTGACACCTCGATTGCGTCGCGGAACCATCGGGTTTCGAAGTGGTTTCGTACAGCGTTCGCGAGGCGACGCGCCGAATCCGGTCCGTCGTTCTTAAGTGTTGCCCGAAGCGGTTCCCAGTCGATCGCGCTCATCATCCACTGACCGGTGTCGGGGTCACGGTGCAGTCCGTCATCGGGAATGGTGAAGCCGTACCCCTGAAGCAATGGCACGTACTTCTGCACGTACGCGTGACGCAGCACCTCGTTGCGCTCGCTCTTGATGTGCCACCGCAACAGCGGGTCGTCAGGTGGTGAGTCAGGTCCGAACAACTGCACCGCTGGCCACCACCAGCGATTGATGGCGTCTTGGAAGAGTTTCCGTTGCGTTTCACTTCCGTTCGCGAGGCGGAGCACCATTTCTTCGCCGTGACGCATGTGGAAGCCTTCTTCGCCGACAATGCGGCGAAGAATTCGTTTGTAAGGCCCGTACGAACACTCTGCGAAAACTGCTCGCTGGCTCGCAAAGGCGGCGGCATCGACAAGGAACGCTATTGCGATTTGGTCAGCCCACGTTTCAGCCCGGTAGTGAAAGACATTGTGAAATCGAGTGCGACCTTCAAGGAGGTCATTCGTCATCTGCTCGCGCGTTTTCACGCCCATGTCGGCGGCCACCATGTACAGCAGGTGAGCGTGACCGATTTCGTCTTGTGTTTTTGCAAGAAAGATCTGTTTGAGTCGAACACCTGGTGAATGGGGAATCCAGTCTCGTTCGGTGAGCCCACCCATGAGTTCTGAATTGGCGTGAAATTCGATGAAGCGAAACACCTCTTGTCGAAAGGCATCAGGCATACCGTCATCGGCTTCGACGAGTCCGCCGCCGTCGAGAAAGGCTTCAAACTCCTCGATGTCGTTCCACGTTCTCATTTCGCCCCCTCATTTCATCCTAGAACGGCAGCAGTTGAACCAATACGCCGGTCAGATCACAGTTGCCTTCGGTCGTCAACCCTCGACAGTTTGCCGCCTTCGGATCGTGGCAGGGTGCCCCTGCCAGCGACTTCGATGCGCACGCCAATACCAAGAGATGACCGCAGACCCTCCCCTACTCGACGCTGCAAATCGGCGAGGTCGTCGCCAGAGGTGCCGTAGTTCTCGTCTGGTTCGATCTGCACGGTCATGTCGTCAAGGTTGCCCTCTCGAGTGACCACGAGTCGGAAGTGCGGCGCCGCTCCAGCTGTACCGAGCAGTGTGTGCTCGACTTGGCTTGGGTACACGTTGACACCGCGGATGACAATCATGTCATCGGCACGGCCGACGATTGCCGAAATTCGTGCATGGGTTCGGCCACATGGCGATGGTTCTTTCGTCATCGAACAGAGATCGCCCGTCCAGTAGCGAATGATGGGAAAGGCTTGCTTCGTCAGGCTCGTGAGCACGAGCACTCCGACCTCCCCGTCCGGCAGGCGTTCCCCGGTTTCAGGGTGAACGATTTCAGGGAGAAAATGGTCTTCCATGACGACGAGCCCTTGACGGTCTGCTGTCTCGCAGGCAACGCCCGGTCCGATGACTTCGGAAAGTCCGTAAATGTTGACCGCCACCATCGAGAGTCGTTCTTCAATCTCGACCCGCATGCGTTCAGACCACGGTTCAGCACCAAGCACGCCTACCCGCAGCGAATTCGATGGCGGAAGGTGTTCAGCGAGGGTGAGCGCGTACGAAGGTGTGCAGCAAATTGCTTCAGGAACAAAGTCTTCAATGAGCATGAGTTGACGTTCGGTGTTCCCTCCAGAAACAGGCACAACCGAAATACCTGCCGCTTCGGCCCCTGCGTGCAAACCAAGACCTCCGGTGAACAGCCCGTAGCCATACGCGTTATGCAGCATCCATCCCGGCTCGATCCCGGCTCCCCGAAGGCATCGGGCGACACACTCGGCCCACATGCGGAGGTCTTCTGCGGTATAGCCAACGACGGTCGGCTTACCGGTGGTGCCACTGCTCGCATGTACGCGCATGACCTCTGAGCGCGGCACGGCAAAGAGCCCGAACGGATAGTTGTCTCGAAGGGCGGTCTTCTTCGTGAATGGCAGTCGTTGCAGGTCATCAAGCGATGCCGGGGTGGCGACGTCTCGAAGCCGTTGCTGCATGGCGGGCACGTTGTGGCGAATTCGCTCTACAGTGTCGGCGAGCCGTGCGACCTGCAGCTGTTCTAGGTCTGTTCGCGGCATCGTTTCGACTGCCTTGTCGAAGAATCCGGGTGTTACCGACCCCTCAAACCTTCCCGTTGTTGCACCTGCCACCTGCATCACCCCATTGTTCGTCGCCCACGTCGTGGTGTGGCGTGTTCTGCACTATCGACTGTAGGCGACGCCTGTCACCTGCGGGAAGACGAATTCCTGCGTACCGGCTATGACGAGGTGGCGCGAGTGATGAGGCAGAACTCGTTCCCTTCAGGGTCGGCGAGGACGTGGAGCAGACCACCTTCGGGCTCCTCAATGGTTGGCGTCAACGTTGACCCTCCGAGGTGGCGAATTCGTGCGGCAGCGGTCTCGATCTCAACAACTTCAATATCGAGGTGCACGCGGTTCTTTACCTGCTTGGGTTCGGGAACCTTCTGAAATCCGAGATTGCCGAGGGTAGGTACGTTGCACAACGCGACCCAGTCCGAACCTCGGGTACGGTCGTCAATGACGCCCCCAACAACCTCGCTCCAAAATTCGGCGAGGCGCTCGGGCTCTGCGCAATCGATCGTGGCGGCGAGTATCTCGCCAATCGGGTGCACTTCTACCAGTCCGTGGCGATGTATTGGGTTTCGCAGAACTCGTAGATGCCTTCGGAGCTTCCCTCGCGACCGAGACCAGATTGTTTCATGCCACCAAATGGCGCGGCCGGATCACTCA
>JALRBS010000105.1 GCA_023262325.1 Ilumatobacteraceae bacterium
ATCCGTGTGATGCTGATCCTCGTCCGAATGCGAGCAATTTGAATTTTGTTGCGGGTCAGACGGTTCCGAATGCGGTGATTGCTCCGGTGTCGGCTGATGGTGAGGTGTGTTTCTTTGTGAAAGGCAAAGCACACATCCTCGCTGACATCAGCGGATACTTTGCTGGCTAGTCTTCGCGTGACTGCGACTTTCAAGTGACGTCTCAACGTCGAGGAAACTGGTGAACAACATGGTTCAACGCAATCGGGGAGATGACGCGATGCGTGCGTTGGCCTCCGGCATGGATGTCCCCGCGTTCGACGACACCCCATTCACCCCGTTGCGTAAGCCACTCAGCGAATGTCGTGTGGCAATCGTGACGACCGCGTCACTGCATCGACCCGACCAAGAACGCTTCTCGCAAGCCGACACCGGATTCCGCGCGCTTGACCGCAACGATCGCGAACTCATCATGGGTCATTGGAGCCCGAACTTCGACCACTCTGGATTCCAGATCGATCTCAACGTCGTCTACCCAATCGATCGCCTCGAAGAACTCGCAGCCGAAGGTGTGATCGGCGAGGTCGCGCCACACCATTACGCCTTCGCCGGTAATCAGCCTGACACGGTGAGCGAAATTCGACTCGACACCGGTCCGCAATGTGCGGTGCAACTTGCTGCGGACGCGGTTGATGTCGTGTTGCTGACACCGGTTTGACCACTGTGCACGCGTACCGTGAGTACGCTCGCCCACGTGTTTGAAGCCGCCGGCATGTCGACGGTGGTGCTCGCCTCGATGGCTGATGTTGCACGCAAAATTCATCCGCCACGGGTGCTTGCCTGCGAGTTCCCGCTTGGGCGTCCCCTCGGGAAACCTGCCGATGTTGCCTTTCAGCGGCAGGTGCTCAACCAGGCCTTTGCGATGCTTCACGCAACCGAGCCGGTGTTCGAACACTTCCCCGAAGTTGTTGCCTCCGATGAAATGCCGATGGCGTGTGCTTTGCCGCCACGTGACGATCCCCACGCTCCGGCGTCAGTCGATGAGGCTCGCGGGTTGATCTCGGCGTACCGGCGGGCGGTTTCGCGAAAGGGTGTGACCTCCGTTGGTCGGGCTCTCACGCCAGAACAAATTCCAGACGCGCTCGATGCACTCCATCAGTGGGCGAATGGTGCGAGTTGGAAGGACGTGCCGCTTCCCGGCAAAAACACGGTGGCCGTGTGCCACGACATTCGCGCCTACTACCTTGAGGCTGCGCTTGAACTCGTCGGCGATCTTGCCCCTGGCGGGCGTGCCTTTGACGCATGGTTCTACGAGGTCACCGAAGCGGGACAAACGATTCTTGCAGCGCGTCGTGCGCTCAAAGCACAGGAAGCGCCGTTCCCGTTCTGGTTCTACATGGTCGCCGGGCACCTCGAATAGCGGCACCGACCCCGCGCAACTTAGCCGAGCCCGCGACTGTCTTGTTTCAATGCGGTGTCGATGCTGAGAGCGCTTGCGACGACGAGGGAGTTCAATGGTTCTGGTGCACGTTGTGCGATCTGCAGCACATAGTTGTCCGCGGTGGTGAACAAGGTTTTCGCGAGTCCCTCCCACGTTTTTGTCACTCGTGCGATCTCGCTCCCTGCAGCATCGACGATCGAGAAGTTCCAGGCTCGCCAGTTTTCCGCCTTTATCTCACCGAGTCGTTGACTGCCGGATTCGAGACTGAAGTGAATTTTTCCGATCATATTTTGTTGCACAATTCGACCGATTTCACGGTCGTCGGCATCACTCACGATCACCGTCGATTTGAACACTTTGCCGGGCCGGGTGAGTCGAAGAATGACGCGCCCATCGACATCGGTGATCTCGAGACGAGTTGTCAAAAATTGATCGACGCTCGACACGAGACGGAGCACCTTGCGCGCCGTTGACTGACCGACCTGGTTCACCGAAGCGATCGTGTTGCCGTGCTGATCGAACACTGAGTATTGATTCGTCAGTTCAATGAGTTTCGCCTTCTGGTTCACGACGAGAATTGGTTCGGTAAGAATTCCACCGCCCCCACCTGCGACGACACCTCCGACGCCAACGCCACGACGACCGGTGCCATGAAGTTGTTCGTCGACCTTGCGTGACTCGTCGCCGAGGGTGAGACCGGTATCGAGCGAATCAAGACCCTTCGAGACCTTCGACGCGCTGGCGACCGGGTCGGTGCCCTGAACCCCATTGTCGGACACATGGTCGGTCCATGCGGTTCCGTCCCAGTATCGGTGTTCGTGCCGACCGGTTGGGTCGTCGTACCAATTTGCAGGAGTGTTCGCCATGACCGAACCGTAGTCCGCTAACAGACACGGTGCGATGGGGTGCCCGTGGCTCCTGCCAACCGGAGTTGTCGAAGTGACTAGCCTCGGCACATGACCGCTCCTTCACATGCGTTTGGCTCAACCGATAGTGCGCTCACTGAAGCGACGATCGGAGATCTGTTGCGAACGGTTGCAGCGGAGGTTCCCGATCGAACGGCACTCATCGCCGGATTGCCGAATCCGGCTGACCGGCGGTCGTGGACATACCGCGAATTGCTCGCCGACGCTGAAGCGACAGCGAGGATGGTCGCACAACATTTTTCTCCCGGCGAACGCGTGGCGTTATGGGCGCCGAACTTGCCCGAGTGGATGGTGCTCGAATTCGGCTGTGCGATGGCCGGCGTCATTTTGGTCACCGTGAATCCGGCGTTGCAGGCGAACGAAGTTGAGTATGTGCTCAACCAGTCCCGTGCCGCCGGGCTCATCGTGTCGACAGAGCATCGTGGCAATCCGATGCGGCGTATCGCCGATGAAGTGGCGCCGAAGTGTGCAGAGCTGCGAACGATCATTGCGATGGAAGACGTGTTGGAAATGGGTCGCGCAACCGATCCGTCAGAGCCCCTTCCTCATGTGGGTTGTGATGACCCCGTAATGATTCAGTACACCTCGGGCACGACCGGGTTCCCGAAGGGTGCGTTGTTGCGGCATCGCGGGTTGGTGAATAACGCAACCCACTTCGCTGAGCGCATGGGTGTACCTGAGTCGGGTACATGGGTGTGTCCGATGCCGCTCTTCCACACCGGCGGGTGCGTGGTGGGCGTGTTGTCGGCGGTGTCAAAGCGATGCACGTTCGTGCTCGTCGAAGCCTTTGATCCGGGGCTCGTGCTCGAGCTCATCGAGGAATACAAGGGCGCGGCGATGTTGGCGGTGCCGACGATGCTCATCGCAATGCTTGAACACCCCGACTTCAAGACGCGCGATGTGTCGTCGATGCAGGCGATTTGTTCTGGCGGGTCCACCGTGCCAGCGGCTCTCGTCGAGCAGATCGAAGCCGAAACTGGTGCGGCATTCACCATCGTGTTCGGGCAGACCGAGTGCTCACCGGTGGCATCGATGACCTCGCCCGCTGACTCAACTGACGACAAGACACTCACGTTGGGCAGCCCGATGCCACACACCGAAGTGAAGATCATCGACCCCGAGACCGGTGAGATCGTGCCGTGCGGGACAATGGGCGAGTACTGCACGCGTGGCTATCACATCATGCTTGGCTACTTCGATATGCCTGAGGCAACCGCGGCGGCAATTGACGAGGAGGGCTGGTTGCATACCGGTGACTTGTGTGCGATGGATGAGCGCGGGTACACGACGATCGAGGGTCGACTGAAAGACATGATCATTCGTGGCGGCGAGAACATCTATCCGCGTGAGATCGAAGATGTGCTCTTCGAACATGACGCGGTTGCCGAGGTGGCAGTTATCGGACTACCTGACGAGAAGTGGGGCGAGACGGTTGCAGCAGTGGTGCGCGCGGCCCCAGGCGCAACGATTGAGCGACAGGTGCTGTTCGACTATGTGCGTAGCGTGCTCGCGCCGCATAAGACGCCACGGCAGTGGTA
Organism: Ilumatobacteraceae bacterium; assembly: GCA_023262325.1. Classification (GTDB taxonomy): domain Bacteria; phylum Actinomycetota; class Acidimicrobiia; order Acidimicrobiales; family Ilumatobacteraceae; genus Casp-actino5. Next base: position 3,885 of record JALRBS010000105.1, read on the forward strand.
TGTCGTCGACAGTTTTCCGCTTACGGGTAGCGGCAAAATTCAGAAATTCAAGTTGCGTGAGATGTGCGCAAAGGGTGAACTCACCGAGGCGTGATCGCCAGGCGAGTGAGCCTTGGTGCCGATCGTTAGCGGGCGGGCATGCGAATGGCGCCGTCGAGGCGGATGTTCTGCCCGTTGAAGTAGGTATTGCGCACGAGTTCGAGCACGAGCGATCCAAATTCTTCGGGTTTGCCGAGTCGCTTCGGAAATGGCACCGAGTTGCTCAGCGTTTCGAGCACCTTTGGCGGTACGCCGAGCATCGGCGGGGTGGCCATGATGCCCGGCATGATCGAGTTACAGCGCACGCCTTGATCCATGAGGTCGCGGGCGATTGGAAGTACGAGCCCGTTGACTCCGGCTTTGCATGAGCCGTACGCAACTTGTCCGACTTGGGCGTCTTGCGCAGCGACCGATGCGGTCAAGGTGATGACGCCGCGTTCGCCGTCCTCGAGTGGCTCGAGGTGTTCAATCATGCCGAGGGCACAAAGCGACGCCATTCGGTAGCTCGCAACGAGGATGCCCATTGCCGAATACGCGTAGTCCTCGGTTGACATCCGTTTCCATCCGCCGGTTTCACGGTCACGTCCGACGGTTTTGCCACCTTTCGTGGTCATTGCGCAATGGACGAGGATGCGTTCTTGTCCGAACGCCTCACGAGATTCCGCGAGGCCATCGAGCACGCTGTCCTCGCTCGTGATGTCGACACGACAGAACTGTCCACCGATGTCGTTGGCGACCTCTCGTCCGGCGTTCTCGTTGAGGTCGAACACGGTGACACGGGCGCCCGCGTGTGCGAGTGCGTACGCGCTTGCGCGGCCAAGCCCGGATGCTGCCCCGGTGACGATGGCGTGTGTGACTCCCTGTTCGATCTGCATGGTGACTCCCTTCGCCGATGACCGTATACGAATTGGGTCAGGCGGTTCGGAGCGAGCGCACCACTGTTAACAGCGGTCGTTCGTTGGTGACCAGCCGGCTGCGGTTGCGGCAGAAAACACAGCGTGGGCAATCGTGTCGAATCCTGCGACGAGGTCTGTTCCTTCGGCTTCGGCGGCAATAAAGAAACCGTCAGAGGCGGCGAGAATAAGTGCTGCGAGGCGATGGGTCATCGTTGTGTCGAGACCTTCGAAGACTCGTGCGAGGTGGCGTTGCAGGCGTGAGAGTGTCGCAGCGCGGGTGTCAAGGAACCGTTGACGGGCAGTTGGTTCATCGGGTCGACGCTCAAGTGTGAGCATGAGACCAAGACGAAGAAAGTCGGGGAATTGAGCGAGTTGCTCGGCGGATCTTCGCATGCCGGCGCGAAACGATTCCTCTGCAGAACCCTCGTCGGTTGCCGTGTCGTCGACGTTCAGTGTGCGAAGCGCATCGATCCAGCCGTCGTAACTGCGCTCGATAACCGCGGCGATGAGTTCGTCTTTGTTCGTGAAGTGCCAGTAGATCGAACTTGCCGGTAGCCCTGACAGTTCGCTGACCTCTTTGATACTCGTGCCCTCGTAGCCGCGGTCTCCAGCGATGCGTGCCGCAGCATCGAGAATGGCGTGTCGCGACGCGACGCCGTTCGCTCGGCTGCGTCGCTGCGGTTGGCCGGCGGGTCGACTCGATGGTGGACGGGTTGAAGCAGTCACTGTTAGTGGAACGTGATCGTCTTCACGCCGGTGTTGAATTCGTCGTTTGCCCAAGCGGTGTAGATCGTGTCCATCGAGTTGCTGAGGTGTGTGCCACCGGTACGCAGATCTCGCCAGAGTTGTTCGAGCGCGCGGGTCGTCCACACCGATGCCGTGCCGGCTCGAGCCATCATCGTGTTGACCGAGTCGAGCACCCGCTGTACGGCACGCACCTGGTTTCGACGGAATTCGAGCCGTTCGCCGTTGTCGATGCTGCCACCGTTTGTCACCCGTGTTGTCCACTCGCCGAACATTGCGTCGATGTGTGCGATGCCGGCGGCCAGGTCGGCTTCGGCTTCGGCGAGGGCTTGCTGTTGGAACGGGTCGGTGGTGCCAACGACACCCATGGCTGAGACGCGAGTTGCAAGGTAGTCGCGGTACGCGTCGATGCAGGCTTGTGCAATACCGAATGTTGCTGCGGTGATCGCGGCGCTGAAGACACAGCCGAATGGCAACTGGTAGAGCGGTGTCGCGGCGCGACGGTGGCCGTACTTGCCGTCGGCAAGACCGCCGTGCGAGATCGTGCGATATTCGGGCACGAACGCACCGTTGATCTTGATGTCTTTACTGCCGGTGCCTTGGAGTCCCATGACATGCCAGGAGTCTTCAATGATCTCGTAGTCGCCACGCGGAAGAATGAAATGTCGTACGTCGGGCGGCCCTGGGGGTGCGGTTTCGTCGATGACGATGCCGCCGAGGATGATCCAGTCGCAATGATCGGTACCGGTGGAGTACTGCCAGTGGCCGGTAAGCGTGAAGCCCCCATCGCAGGGGATGGCGCGACCCATCGGCGCATACGGTGATGCCGCGAGGGTGGTTGGATCGTCGCCAAAAATCTCGTCTTGGAGTCGTTCGTCGTGCAGCGCAATTTCCCACGGGTGAACCCCGACGACGCCGGCGATCCAGCCGGCGCTCGGGTTGGCACGGGCGACGGCACGCACCCAGGCGAGGAAGTCTCGGACATCGGACTCGTAGCCGCCATGGCTGTGTGCTTGCAATAGTCGGAATCCGCCGGAGTCGATGAGGATGCGCGCCGCCGCATCGGTGAGGCGGCCGAGTTCGTTACTTGGTGCGCGTTCGGCGACGAGCAGGTCGTGTGCGTCGTCGATGCGCTGTACGGCTTCGTGCATGGTGGCCTCCATGTCGTGTTGGTCGATTTGTTATTGTAGTGAACACTACAGTAACGTGCAAGGTGCTAAACAATCGACGGCAAGTCGCATCGGCGGTCGGTCGACGAACACGGGAGTTTCACGATGATCAACTCACTCGCATACATGGGTTTTGAGTCTCCAACTGCTGACGAATGGCGACACTTCGGTTCGGCGGTGCTCGGAGGTCAGCTGGTCGACCGCAGCGACGGTGTCGCGCTTCGTTTCGACGACCATGCGGAACGCCTCGTCGTGCATCCAGGTGAACGAAATCGTGTCGCCTATTTCGGGTGGGATTGTGACGGCGCCGACGGTCTCGCCGCAGTTATTGCGCAGGTGCGATCGGCTGGACTCGAGGTTGTTGACGAACCCGCTACGGCTGCAGTTCGACATGTCGACGCGCTCGCAAGTTTCGTTGATCCCTTCGGGTTCCGCCACGAACTCACGACCGGTCTCGCAGTGGTTGGCTCGTTCACTCCGGGTCGCGAAATGGATGGCGGTTTTGTCACCGGCGGTGGCGGTCTCGGCCACTATGTCATCATCGTTCCCGACCTTGACGCTGCGATGAGTTTCTATATCGACACCCTTGGTTTCCGCGTGTCTGATCACATCGAGGCCGGCATGAGCCTGCGGTTCTTGCACTGCAACCCGCGCCATCACACCGTTGCCCTGTCGGCGGCGCCAGGTCTCGTCGGGTTTCATCACCTCATGCTCGAGGTTGAGGAGTTCACCGATGTTGGGCGCGGGCTCGACATTGTGAACGCCGAGGGACGCACATTGGCAATGTCGTTGGGACGTCACACGAACGACCTCATGACATCGTTTTATGTGCGAACGCCAAGCGGGTTCGAAATCGAGTACGGCACCGGCGGTCTGCTGATCGATGACGCTAACTGGGAGGTTGAAACGCTCGATGCGATGAGTTTCTGGGGGCACCGACCGCCTGAAGAACGGCTCGTGCCAGGAATCATCGGCAAGGCAAGTCAACCCGCGTGATGCCGGTTGTGCGATTGCGGTGTTGAGTGATTCGACGGTCGATATTCACGGCAAGGATGACGGGTGATCCGCACCGCGTTGCCCGATAGCGTTCTGACTTCTCATACAGGCGATAATTCGTGCAATGCGGATTCTGGATGTGGGTTCTAGGAATTTGTCAGTTGAAGGACGTCGCCTGTGCGCAAAGGGTCATTCCAAAGTTGGCCGATTGCTTCGTGTGGCCGTTGCAAGCACGCTGTTGACGTCGGCCTTCGCGGTGTTGATGCCCGCGCTGACAACTGAGCGTGCGGTCACTGCGCTTGATAGCGATGTAGCGACTGGAGTCAGCACCGGTTATTCCCACACGTGTGCGTTGCGTGGTGATGGAACGGTTAGTTGCTGGGGTCTCAATGACTACGGGCAGCTTGGTGATGGTACGACCTCGGACTCGTTGACTCCGGTGGTGGTGTCGGGTTTGTCGGGAGTGACTGCGGTCAGTGCTGGCAATGCCCACACGTGTGCGTTGCGTGGTGATGGAACGGTCAACTGCTGGGGTGTCAACCTTTCGGGGCAGCTTGGTGATGGTACGACCTCGGACTCATTGACGCCGGTGGTCGTGTCCGGGTTGTCTAGCGCGACCGCAATCGCTGTTGGTGGTGCCTCCGCGTGTGCACTGAGTGATGATGGAACCGTTAACTGCTGGGGTACAAACAGCAGTGGGTCGCTTGGTGACGGCACGCTCTTCTCGCCGACACCGGTGGTTGTGTCCGGGTTGTCAAGCGTCACTGCAATCAGCATGACAGATGCGCACACGTGTGCGTTGCTTGGTGACGGAACGGTGAACTGCTGGGGATATAACGAGTTCGGGCAGCTTGCTCGTGAGACCTCACCCGACGGAACAACTCCGGTGGTCGTGTCTGACTTGTCTGGCGTGACCGCGATCGCCGCAGGTGGTAGCCACACGTGTGTGTTACTTGGTGACGGAACGGTGAACTGCTGGGGGAAGAACTACTACGGGGCGCTTGGTGATGGCACGACGACGAGAGCGGCGACGCCGGTGGTCGTGTCCGGGTTGTCGGGCGTGACTGCGATCAGCGCTGGTCGTTACCACACGTGTGCGTTGGTTGGTGATGGAACGGTTAGGTGTTGGGGTCTCAACCTTTCGGGGCAGCTTGGTGATGGCACGAGAACGGATTCGCCGACGCCGGTGGTCGTGTCCGGGTTGTCTGGCGTGACCGCGATCAGGGCCAGCGCGGACCACACGTGTGCGTTGGTTGGTGATGGAACGGTTAGGTGCTGGGGTGCAAACAGTTCAGGGCAGCTTGGCGATGGCACGACGACGAGAAGGTTGACGCCGGTGGTCGTGTCTGGATTGTCAGGCGTGACTGCGATCAGCGCAGGTGGTTACCACACGTGTGCGTTGCTCGGTGGTGGAACAGTCGAGTGCTGGGGGTACAACTTGCATGGCGCTCTTGGTGATGGCACGACCTCGACCGCGCTTACACCGGTTGATGTGTCTGGGTTGTTACAGGTGACTGCGATCAGCGCTGGTGATTACCACACTTGTGCGTTGGTTAGTGGTGGAACAGTCGAGTGCTGGGGTACAAACAGTTCAGGGCAGCTTGGTGATGGCACGACGACGAGAAGGTTGACTCCGGTGGTCGTGTCTGGATTGTCAGGCGTGACTGCGATCAGCTCTAGCTATTCCCACACGTGTGCATTGCGTAGTGGTGGAACAGTCGAGTGCTGGGGTATAAACAGTTCAGGGCAGCTTGGTGATGGCACGACATCAGACTCGTTGACTGCGGGGGTCGTGTCTGGGTTGTCGGGAGTGACCGCGATTAGCGCCGGAGTTTCCCACACGTGCGCGCTGCTTGGTGACGAAACGGTCGAGTGCTGGGGAAGCACACTTTTGCTAGGTACCTTGTTGCTCGACGCGTGGACGCCAGAAGAAAGTTCGGACACGCCAGAAGAAAGTTCGGGCACACCAGAAGAAAGTTCGGACACGACTGTTGAAGGTACGCGAACTCGGGTGTTTGTGTCGTTGACGCCGACGCGGATTGTGAACACACGTGGTGGTTCCAAGGTTGGCGCGTTGGATGGGTCTGGTGCTGCGTTGCGGGTGCAGGTGACGGGGGTCGCTGGTGTGCCGACGTCTGGTGTGTCTGCTGTTGCGCTGAATGTGACGGTGACGGGTACGGAGGGAACCGGGTATGTGACGGTGTATCCGTGTGGGGATCGCCCTGATGCGTCGAACCTGAATTTTGTGGCGAATCAGACAGTGCCAAACGCGGTGATTGCTCCGTTGTCTGATGATGGTGAGGTGTGTTTCTATGTACGTGGCAAGGCGCACATTTTGGCCGATATTTCTGGGTATTTCGTGGCTGGTTTTGAGGCGTTGACGCCGTTACGTGTCGTGAACACTCGTCCGTCCGGGGTGAAGGTGGGTGATGGTTCGTTGACGGCTGCGCCCCATGTGTTGAAGGCGACTGATATTGCTGGAGTTCCTGATGACGTTGTTGCGGTTGCATTGAATGTGACGGTCACACAAACCGAGACGTCTGGGTATGTGACGGTGTATCCGTGCGACGCTGATCCTCGCCCTGATGCGTCGAACCTGAACTTTGTGGCTAATCAGACAGTACCGAACGCAGTGATTGCTCCGGTGTCTGCTGATGGTGAGGTGTGTTTCTTCGTGAAGGGTAAAGCACATATTTTGGCTGATATCTCGGGCTACTTCTCGTCTGGATTTACTGCGTTGACGCCGACACGTGTAGTGAACACTCGTCCATCTGGGGCGAAGGTGGGTGACGGTTCGTTGACGGCCGAGCCGTACGAATTGCAGGTGACGGGAGTGGCTGGTGTGCCGACGTCTGGTGTGTCTGCTGTTGCGCTGAATGTGACGGTGACAGGCACGGAGACGTCGGGGTACGTGACGGTGTATCCGTGCGATGCGTCTCCTCGCCCTGACGCGTCGAACCTGAATTTTGTGGCTGATCAGACGGTGCCGAACGCAGTGATTGCTCCGGTGTCTGCTGATGGCACAGTGTGTTT
>JALRBS010000176.1 GCA_023262325.1 Ilumatobacteraceae bacterium
AAGAAAACGCAGCACCAGATCGGACACGCCAAAGTCGAAAAGATTGCTGTGATGGGCGCCGTCAACTGTTCGGAAGACTTTCGGTTCCTGAGCCGCCTCGAACAGCCGGCGGCCTAGCGACATCGGCACGACCGAGTCCAGGTTTCCGTGAAACACCAGAAGCGGTGCGGCGATACCCGCGATCTTGGAAATCGAATGATATCTGTCCTTTACCAGCCACCTCGCCGGCAGAAAGGGGTAACGGGACTGCGCCGCGTCGCCCATGGAGGAAAACGGCGCCTCCAGCACCACGGCAGCCACCGGCGAAGACTTATCCGCCGCACGTTTGGCCATTTCCACCGCCAAACCGGTGCCCAGGGATTCGCCATAGAAAATCCACCTCTCCGGCCCGACGCCGATGCCCTTAAGATAGGCGAGCGCCGCCTCGGCATCATGGTAAAGCCCGGCTTCGGTGGGATTTCCGGGATTGTCTCCAAAGCCGCGGTATCCGACCAGCATGACGCCGAACCCGGCATCCAGAAACGGCCGCGCCTTGAAGCCGCGGTCGCCGATATGGCCCGCATTGCCGTGAAAATAGACCACCACGGGGCGCTCGCCCGCCGGTGGTGAATACCAGGATTGCAGCGACAGTCCATCCGCCGTGTTCAGGCTCAACGGCGACATTTCCTGCACACCATAGGATGCCGGTGCCGCCAAGTCGCCGCTGGGATGGTACATCAACTGCCGTTGCGAAAAGTACATGATGCCGATCACGCCGGCATAGAGTCCGGCCACCGCCGTCAGCACGGAAGTCAGCATGTCTCGGAAAATCGTTCCATTACAGCCGCTTGCACCAGCGCCAGATGACTCAATTGAAGCTGTCGTTCATCGCCAGCCATTGGCCATTCGCTTGCATGCATGCCGACCCATTGCCGGAGGCGACTCCGTCTTCGAAGACCACCGATGCCCGATACTGCTGGCACGTAGTGCCGTCGGAGCGGCGGTAGCTCGCCATTGTCCGAACCATGCCACTATGACCGCTTTCCGGATTGTTCCAGTGATAGGGCGTTCCGGGGGTGTTGGACGCGAGCGCTTTGTGGGTGGTCTCGTTGTGAAGCGCCTGGTCGCGCTGCGACATCATGCGCGCGCCGATGTAACCGATACCGCCGCCAACCATGACACTGGTGGCCGTGAACATGGTCTGCGCCAGGCCGCCACCGAATTGCGCGCCGGCATATCCACCAATGGCGGCGCCGCCGAGCGTGCCTGCGACTTCCATCCAATTCATCGAACGGATCCGGTCCGTGGTTTGCGCACAACCACTGACGGCGAGCGCGCATACCGTACCGATGATCATTTTCCGAGCTTTCATCACGTCATCTCCTTCTGGAGCTTCCTGTTACGAGCCAATTCTTTCCGCCGGTCCGACCATTGTCTTTTTCGGGCCGATGCACTCATAAACCGCCGCGACGGGTGTCGTCAGCGGGCAAACATTGTAGTCGGTCTTCGAGAACGCCGCCGCCCTGCCGTATCGACGGCATTCGTTGACAGCCAACTCCTGGATTGCCGCCGGTGTGGCCTTGCGTTTGTGGTAGCAGACTTGAACCGTCGTCCGATCCTGGTACCCGTGTACAAAATACTTCGATTCACGATTGAATTCCTCAGCATTGAGCACGTACGGTTCACCGGCACAGCCGAAAATCAGGACCAACGTCGCCAGCACACCCACCCGAATCAGAAAACCTTTAGCTATCATACTGAATCTTAATAAAGAATCGCCAAGAAAAAGACAACTGCATTGTTTTGTCCCCGCAAAAGCGGCGGAACCGCTGCGGTTGCGAACGCCGGTCAATCTTCCAACGACATTAACGCGGCATTGCCGCCGGCCGCCGTGGTATTGACGCTCAACGTACGTTCGACCGCAAAACGATAGAGATAGCGCGGCCCTCCGGCCTTGGGTCCGGTGCCAGAAAGCCCCTCCCCACCGAACGGCTGCACGCCGACGACGGCACCGATCATGTTGCGATTGATGTAGGCGTTGCCGGCGTGGACACGGGTGCTGATGTGTTCATGCACGGTGTCGATGCGACTGTGCACACCGAGTGTCAGGCCGTAGCCTGTTGCATTGATGGCATCGATGACTTCATCCAACGCGGCGGCGTCGAAGCGGATAACGTGCAGGATCGGTCCGAACACCTCACGCTCGAGGACCGCAAGATCGGCAATCTCGTATGCACGTGGCGCGAAGAAATGACCCTTGTCGAGGCCGTGCGGCAACTTGGCCAGGCAGATCGGTTTACCTGCACTCTCCATCCGCAGGGCATGGGCTTGGAGTATCGCCTTGGCGTCGGCATCGATCACCGGTCCGACGTCCGTATCGAACATTGCCGGATCGCCGAGTTTCAGTTCCTTCGTCGCGCCGGCCAGCATGCGGATCACCTTGTCGGCGATGTCGTCCTGCACGAACAACACCCGCAGCGCCGAACAACGCTGACCGGCACTCCGGAATGCCGACAGCACCGCATCGCCGACGACCTGCTCGGGCAACGCCGTGGAATCCACGATCATCGCGTTTTGCCCGCCTGTCTCCGCGATCAGCGGCACGATCGGGCCGTCGCGGCCGGCCAGCGCGCGATTAATTGCGCGCGCCGTCTCGGTCGAACCGGTAAAGGCAACGCCATCCACTCGCACATCGGCGACCAGTTTTCCTCCGACTTCGGCACCGTCACCGGGCAGCAGGTGGAGAACCTGATCCGGAACGCCTGCCGCGTGCAGCATGTCGACGGCGCGCTGGACGATCAATGGCGTCTGTTCCGCCGGCTTGGCGGCGACCGCATTTCCGGCGGCAAGGGCCGCGGCGACCTGGCCGGTAAAGATGGCGAGCGGAAAGTTCCACGGGCTGATGCAGGCGAAGGTGCCGCGACCATGGAGACTGATGGTGTTGGCTTCGCCGGTTGGGCCGGGCAACGCCTGCGGCGCGTTGAAATCCGTTTCCGCACGGGCCGCGTAATAACGCAGGAAGTCGACCGCCTCTCGCACCTCGGCGATGCCGTCGGCCAGGGTCTTTCCCGCCTCCAGCGCGCAGAGCGCCATCAGTTCCGGGGTCGCCGCTTCCATGGCATCGGCGGCACGCTTTAGTACCGCACCGCGGGCGACACCACCCAGACGGTCCCAATCCGGCTGCGCCTTGCGAGCCTGGTCGAGAGCGCGTTCGATATCTTCGCTGTTTGCGTTTCGGACGGTCCCGACAACGGCCGTGCCGTCTGTCGGACTTATCACCGCCACCTCTTTGCCGCCAAGACCGCTACCGGCCTGCCAAGGGCCCTTGTGGCGGTCCATGGCTTCGGCCAGGGCGCGCAACGAAGCGCGGTCGTTCAGGTCGATCCCCTTGGCGTTGGCCCGCTCCGGTCCATAGAGGTCGACCGGCAGTGGAATCCGAGGATGCGACACCGGGAAGAACCGGGCCACCACGTCGACCGGATCGGCGATAATGTCGTCGATCGGTGCGTCCTGATCGACGATGCGATTGACGAAGGAACTGTTGGCACCGTTTTCGAGCAGCCGGCGGACGAGATACGCCAGCAGGTCCTCGTGCGAACCGACCGGCGCATAAATCCGGCACGACACAGGCGCTTCTCCAGTGGCGCCGCTGACGACCTGATCGTAAAGCGCCTCGCCCATGCCGTGCAGGCGCTGGAACTCGAAATCCCTTTCGCCGCCCGCCATCTCCATCACCGCGGCCAACGTGTGGGCGTTATGGGTGGCGAATTGAGGATAGAACAGATTTCGGTTCTCCATCATGAAGCGCGCGCAGGCCAAGTAGGACAAATCGGTCGACGGCTTTCGCGTGAACACAGGGTATCCGTCTAGCCCTTGTTCCTGCGCGAGCTTAATTTCGGTATCCCAATAGGCGCCCTTGACCAACCGAACCATCCATCGGCGACTGTCGCGCCGGGCGATTTCAGCGAGCCACGGCAGAACCGCATGGGCACGCTTCTGGTAAGCCTGCACGGCAAGGCCGAGACCGTCCCAGCCGGCCAGCGCCGGATCGGCGGAGAGCTTGTCGACGATATCGAGCAAGAGATCGAGCCGCGCCGCCTCCTCGGCATCAATGGTAAAACCAATGTTTACGGCCTTGGCCTGAGCGGCCAGTTCGTGCAGTCGCGCATAAAGCTGATCGAGAACCCGGTCGTGATGTGCCAGCTCGTAACGGGGATGCAGCGCCGACAGCTTGACCGAGATTCCCGGTCCGTCGACAACGCCGCGTCCAGCGGAAGCAGCACCGACCGCCTTGATGGCTGCGGCATAGGCGTCGAGATAACGAACAGCGTCGGCGTCGGTTCGCGCGCCTTCGCCCAGCATGTCGAAGGAATGCCGATACCCCTCCTTCTCGTCGTCGCGTGCGCGAGCCAGGCCTTCCTTGATAGTCCTCCCCATGACGAACTGCCGGCCCATGATCCGCATTGCCTGGACCATGGCCTGCCGGATCACTGGCTCGCCGCTTCGCGCCACCAGCCGGCCAAAATAGCCGCCGAAATCCATGTCGTTTGGTTGGTCGAGCGCGATCACGCGGCCGTTCAGCATCAACGCCCAGGTCGACGCATTGACGAACAGCGACGAACTGTGGCCGAGATGCCCTTCCCAGTCCGCCTCCGCGAGCTTCGATTTGATCAATTTGTCGGCGGTTTCCGTATCGGGAACGCGCAGCAGCGCCTCGGCGAGACACATCAGGATCACGCCCTCCCGATTGGAAAGCTCGTACTCCTGCAGAAACGCGTCCAGACCGCCCGCACTTGCGAAGGCAGCTCAGGCGCGTACTGCTCGGGCAGCAATCAAGGCGCGACTGAAGAATCAGACGTTGTCGCTGAAAGACGCTCTCGACTCGACCGATGAACACATCGGAAAGTTGAAGGTTGTCGCGCTACTCGAGTCGCTGCCAAAGGTTGGCAAAGTAAAAGCACGCCGCATGATGGATGAAATTGGCATCGCCCCAAATCGAAGGGTGCAGGGCCTCGGGACACAGCAGCGTTCAGCGCTGCTCGAACGACTCGGTGACTAATTCAGGTAGTCCGCTCATCGTTGTGGTCTCAGGACCTGGCGGGGTTGGGAAAGGAACGATCGTCGATCGTCTCATCGAGCAGGACGAACGCCTGTGGTTGAGTCGATCCTGGACGACTCGGGAGCGTCGCGAGGGCGAATCGGCAGACGCCTACACGTTCTGCGCTCCACAACAGTTCGAAGAACGAATTGCAACGAACGGTTTCCTCGAGTGGACCGAATTTCTTGGGAACTACTACGGAACACCAGTTCCCGACCTTGATGGCCTCGATGGTCGCGATGTCGTGCTCGAGATTGAACTTGATGGTGCCCGCCAGGTGAAGGCGAGGTTTCCGGAAGCCATTCTGATCTTCCTTCTTCCGCCATCGCGGGAGGAACAGGAGCGTCGCCTACGCGGTCGAGGCGATGCCAATGACAAGGTCTTCGCTCGCCTTCGAAAAGCCGAGCTCGAAGAGCCGCTCGGCAAAGCGCTCGCCGATTACGTGCTCGTCAACGATGATCTCGATGGCACCGTTCGTGAGATGGTGTCGGTGATCGCAGCGGAGCGTTCTCGACGTTGACGGCGGTACACTCCCGGTGTGCCACAGACGAATGAAACAATGATGACGCCTCGAATCGAAGGTCTTCTTGACCGCGTCGATTCGAAGTTCAGCCTCGTCACCTTGGCAGCACGTCGCGCCCGGGATATCAACTCGTATTTCAACCAACTTGGTGGTGGTCTCGGACACATGGTTCCGCCGCAGGTGTCGTCGACGGCTCGTAAGCCACTCAGCGTCGCATTCGAAGAGATTTCAGCCGACAAAATTGTGTGGGGCGAGCCAGTCGAAGAGGTTGCCGATCTCGATCTCCCCGTCGGCGAGGGTTACGACGCCGAGGGTTCTGACGACTGAGAACGTCATGCTGTCGGGCAAGCGAATCGTCCTCGGCGTGAGCGGCGGCATCGCTGCCTACAAATCTGTTGAGTTGTGCCGACGTCTCGTCGACGCTGGTGCCCACGTCACACCGGTAATGACCGCTGGTGCAGAGCACTTCATTGGTCGCACGACGTTGAGCGCGCTTGCGAGTGAACCGGTTCGCACAAGTTTGTGGGACGGCCCGGATCCAATTCCGCACACGACGCTTGGCCAGCAGGCCGATCTCATCGTCGTCGCTCCAGCAACCGCAAGGGTGATAGCGGCGTATGCGCATGGGTTGTCCACCGACCTGCTCACGAACGCGTTGATCGCAACACGAGCACCCGTGATCGTTTGCCCAGCGATGCACACCGAGATGTGGGAGCACGCAGCGGTACAAGCGAATATTCGAACGTTGCGGGAGCGCGGCGTCATCATTGTCGACCCCGAGGAAGGTCGGCTTGCGGGTGGAGATATCGGCAAAGGACGACTTGCAAATATTGATTCGATCGCCGATGTTGTTCACCGAACGCTCGCCATACGCGATCTCGAAGGTGTCAAGGTGCTCGTCACCGCCGGTGGCACGCGTGAACCGATCGATGCTGTTCGAGTCATCGCGAATCGGTCCTCGGGCAAGCAGGGGCATGCGATTGCCGCCGAATGCAGTCGACGCGGTGCGATGGTGACCCTAGTGACCACATCGCACCTCGATCATCCATCATCGATCGAACGCGTCGACGTTGAGACGGCCGCGCAAATGCAGCAGGCTCTCGACGTACACGCAGCGGCTCACGACGTCATCATCATGTCGGCCGCCGTTGCAGATTTCAGACCGGTGAACCCAGCGGGTGAAAAATTGAAGAAGGATCGTGGTGCTCCCGAGCTGTTGCTCGAGCCGACTCCAGACCTCCTGTTGCACCTTGGTGCAGCGAAGCAGCCGCATCAGGTACTCGTCGGATTTGCTGCTGAAACCAGCAACCTTGCCGAGAACGCCCGTTCGAAACTCGTCCGGAAGAACCTTGACCTTGTTGTTGCGAACGATGTGAGCGCCGAAGGGGTTGGGTTCTCGCACGATACAAACGCGGTCACGTTGGTGGCCGCAGACGGTGACCGGACGATCGGTCTCTGTTCGAAAGCGAAGATTGCCGAGGCTGTCGTTGATGAAATCGCTAAGATTCGCCTCGCGATGCGCCCGGCAGATGCCAGACGCGTCGACCCCACCACATAAGCCCGCAACGCCCCTGCTAGAGGGCTGAGCAGGCACCAAAACGACGTCGACAATTGCGACGTCCGCCAATCTGTTAACCGGAGGAGTCGACGTGGCCCGTTGGACATTTACATCTGAGAGTGTGACCGAAGGTCACCCGGACAAAGTTGCTGACCAGGTCAGTGACGCGATCCTTGACGCAATTCTTGAGGTTGACCCAAAGGGTCGTGTCGCGTGCGAGACGCTCGTAACGACTGGATTGTGCGTTGTCGCCGGCGAAATCACGACATCGGAATATGTCGAGATCCCGAAGATTGTTCGTAAGACCATCACCGACATCGGTTACGACGATGCAAATGCTGGATTTGATGGCAACACCTGCGGCGTCATTGTCTCGATCGACGAGCAAAGTGCTGACATCGCGCAAGGCGTGAATGCATCCGAAGAAGTGCGCAGCTCGGGCTCAACTGATGACGACCTCGATCTTCAGGGCGCTGGTGACCAGGGCATGATGTTCGGTTTCGCTTGCGACGAAACGCCAGCTTTGATGCCGCTTCCGATTTGGACGGCTCACCGTATGGCTGAACGACTCGCCGAGGTTCGTCATAAGGGTCAGGTTCCGTATCTTCGCCCAGATGGCAAAACTCAGGTGACGTTCGAATACGAAGATGGCCGACCGGTTGCGTTGAAGAACGTTGTCATTTCGACCCAACACCAAGATGGCGTGGATCGTGACACGGTCATTCGTCCGGACCTCATTGAGCAGGTCATTGCTCCGGTGGTGCCCGAGCAGTTTGCAAACGATGAGTACGAGATTTTCATTAACCCGACTGGACGTTTCGTCATCGGTGGACCGCAGGGTGACTGTGGGCTGACGGGTCGAAAGATCATCGTCGATACCTACGGTGGTATGGGCCGACATGGCGGAGGCGCATTCAGTGGCAAGGACCCATCGAAGGTTGACCGATCTGCTGCGTACGCCGCCCGTTGGGTTGCGAAGCACGTTGTTGCGTCGGGCGCTGCGCGTAGGTGCGAACTGCAGGTTGCCTACGCGATCGGCGTTGCGCACCCAATGAGCATCCTCGTCGACACCTTCGGCACGGAAACGGTCGATCCCGATCGCATCGTCGCTGCGGTTCGCGATGTGTTTGACCTTCGCCCTGGCGCGATTGTTCGCGACCTCGACCTTCTTCGTCCCGGTTACCAGCGAACCGCCGCCTACGGCCACTTCGGTCGCGAAGGGTTTACTTGGGAGACCCTGTCGCGACTCGACGAGTTCAAGTCTGCAGTCGGCGTGTGAGTGTCGGCGCCTGATCGAACCATTGCCCGCGTACTCTGCGACGCGTCTGGCCCCGATCGGGCGTTTGACTACGAAGTTCCGCCGACTCTCGTCGGAACAATTGAAATCGGTACGCAGGTCCGGGTAGATCTCAACGGTCGTCGTATTGGCGGATGGGTTGTGGCAATCGAGTCGAGTCGAGACTCGATCGACCGAGAACTTCTTCCAATTCGAAAAGTGTCGGGCGTCGGCCCCGACGAAGAAGTCGTTGAGGTTTCTCGATGGGCGGCGCATCGCTGGGCCGGTCGATGGTCACACTTTCTGAGGGCTGCCTCTCCGCCGCGTCACGTGACACGTGTTGGTGCATCGCTTCGAACGGTGATGAGCCCGGAACCACGATCACCGGCTACCACACGTGCCTTAGTCGCAGGGGGCGCGGTGTTGCGACTGCCGCCAACATCCGATGTGCTCCCGGCCGTCTGGAGTTGCCTGCAACGGGGGTCGGTGCTGGTGCTCGTTCCAGGCATCGATGACGCCAAGGTGCTCGCCGCTCGTGTGCGGCGAGCCGGTTCGAGTGTGGCGCTCCTTCCCGATGAGTGGGCACGTTCGGCGGCCGGCGTTGACGTTGTCATCGGCACCCGCACAGCGATTTTTGGTCGATGTACCGATCTTCAATCGGTGCTCATTATCGATGAGCACGATGAGCGTTATTACTCGGAGGCCTCGCCAACCTGGAACGCTCGCGATGTCGCGGTCGAACGATGTCGACGCCTCAGCATTCCGCTCGTGCTTATTTCGTCGGTTCCGAGCCCGGAGGCGGCGGTTGATCGCGAAATCATTGCGCCGAGTCGCGACCGTGAGGTTGCGGGATGGCCGAACATCGTCGTCGCGCCACTGCGTGATGATGCCGCTCCCGCTGTCGGCCGACTTTCATCGGAGGTCATTGCCGAACTTCGCGACCAGCAACGACGGGTGTTGTGCATTGCGAACACCTCCGGTCGATCGGCTCTGCTTTCGTGTCGCGCCTGTAGCGAACTGGTCCGTTGCGAGCACTGTGATGCCATTGTGAGTCAGCGTTCGGATGCGCAACTTTCGTGCCGTGTGTGCGGTTCCGAACGTCCGGCGGTGTGTGTCTCGTGTGGATCTACCGCATTGCTCAATCTGCGCCCTGGAGTTCGACGCCTCGTTGAGGAGCTCGCAGCGGCGGGAAACCGTGAAGCTCGAGTCATCGAGGGCGATGAAGAGCCGAGTTGGAAAGACGGCGCTGTGAGCGCAGAGATCATCGTGGGCACCGAAGCACTGCTGCACCGAATCCGGTTTGCCGAATCAGTTGTATTTCTCGATTTTGAACGTGAACTTTTCGCACCGCGAATGCGTGCGGTGCAGCACGCGAGTGAACTTGTGGCGCGCGCCGCACGGATTGTGGGCCGCGTCGCCGATGGCGGGCGGGTTGTGTTGCAAGTTGATCACCGTGGTCACCCGTTGGTCGAGGCGTTGAGTCGCGTTGATCCCGCTGCGGTGACCGAACACGAGATCGCAACGCGCAAGATGCTGTCGCTGCCACCATTCGGTTCGGTTGCGTTCATCGAAGGTCACGGCGCGCAGGAATTTGTCGCCCATGTTCAAGGCGATGTGATGGTCGGCGGGCTCGGCGAATCGGTCCAGGTGCGAGCCACCTCGGCTGAGTTGCTCGCGGATGCCTTGGCGCACGGTGTTCGTCCGGCTCGAGGCCGCCTTCGAGTTGCAGTCGATCCGTAGGTTTAGCGTTGTACGTGGAGCAATCGAAAGCCTTTTCGAGAACTCACCCTGGCGACGTTCCAACCGTGCTGAGTGAGCCAGTCGTGTAACGAATCTGCGCCAAGGTGCCGTTGCACGACGAGATATGCCTCGCCCTGCTCAGTGAGACGATCGAGCCACACCTGCAACATGTCATGTAAGGCGGTTTTGCCGATGCGAATTGGCGGGTTTGACCAGATGAGGTCGACCCGTAACGCGTCTGGGACCTCGTCGGGGTGCATTGTGGTGATGTCAACGTTGACCCGACGCGCATTGGTGGCGGTGAGTTGACGTGCCCGATCATTCGTGTCGACCGCGACAATGTGGGCCTCGGGGGAACGTAATCCGAGGGTGAGCGCAATTGGACCGGCGCCGCATCCGAGGTCGACGAGCACCCCATGGGATGGCGGTGGGGGAGCCTCCTGCAGCAGCACGGCGGTACCGCTGTCGAGTTCACCATGGCTAAACACCCCTCGATCGGTTTCGTACGAAAACGCGACGTCATGCAACATGACTTCAACCGTGCGTCGGTCGCTTGCTGATGCCTGGTTCGAGTCGAAGTAATGCGACATGCAACTCCAGCATTGTCGAATTTGCTTGGAGAAGGGTTGATTGCACGCCTCCGGTGGGCGACAACGCGCGGCGAGTCGGTGAAGTCCAGATGCTTGTTCGTCGCATTCTTCTCCTGCGTCGCCGCTATGCAGCGGTAAACTTGAGGGATGGCACACGAAATTCGCACCTTTGGTGATCCTGTGCTGAAGTCGAACGCCTCGCCGGTAACTGACATTGACGGCAAACTCATCCGCCTTGTTGACGAAATGTTCGAAACGCTCGAGTCAAGCAACGGTGGAATTGCCCTCGCTGCGCCACAGATTGGTGTGCAGAAGCAGGTATTTGTCTGGGACCTTGACGAAGGACGTGAAGTGATTTTCAACCCAGAAATCGCCGAATCTGATGGCGAGTGGGTGTATGACGAGGGGTGCCTCTCGATTCCAGGTCTTTATGTTGAGATCGTCCGTCCTCGCAACGTGCTGCTTAAAGGAATCGATCTCAATGGCAACGAGGTCACCCGAGAAGCGACTGACCTCGAAGCCCGCATGTACCAGCACGAACTTGATCACCTCCACGGTGTATTGATGTTCGACCGCATGACCGGTGATCAGCGATCAGAAGCGCTTGCGGAATATCGACGACTCACGAGTGAGGAAACAACATCCGCACGACAGCCACGTCGGCTTCGCTTGAGGTGAACGCCAGCGAATCGATCGCGTTTCTTGGTTCGCCCGAGGTCTCAGCGTCGACCCTGACTGCACTGCACGAAGCAGGTCACAAGATTTCGCTCGTTGTGACGGCTCCTGAGCGTCGTCGTGGTCGTGGTGGCGCGACCTCAGCAACGCCGGTCGGTGAAATCGCCCAAGCGCTCGGTATTCCGGTCAGTCACAACGTTGCTGACGTTGTCGACGCGGGTGCGACGCTTGGCGTTGTCGTTGCCTTTGGACAGATCATCCGGCCGCACATTCTCGATCGCGTCCCAATGGTCAACATCCACTTCTCGTTGTTGCCACGTTGGCGTGGAGCGGCCCCTGTTGAACGTGCGATGCTCGCCGGCGACGCCGAGACGGGCGTGTGCATCATGGAGGTCGTCGAAGCGCTTGATGCCGGCGGTGTGTACGCCTCGACTCGGGTACCAATCGGCGACCGGTCGGCACACGAGTTGACAACAGAGCTTGGTCGGTGTGGCACGTCACTATTGCTCGACTGTTTGACACGTGGCTTTGGACGTCCTGAACCGCAGCAGGGTGAGGTCACCTACGCCGCGAAAATATTGGCCGACGACCTTCGCCTCGATTGGTCGGAACCAGCCGAAGTGTCGATGCGGCAGATTCGTGTCGGCGGCGCGTGGACGACCTTTCGCGGCGAGCGCTTTCGAATCCATGATGCGCGGATTGAAGCCGGAATCCTCGTGCCGGTTCGGGTTCAGCCCGCCGGAAAGCAGGTACTCAAATTTGATGATTGGGCGCGAGGGGCTCGGCTCGTCGAGAGCGAATGGTTTCTGTGACGACGGCTCGCGAACTCGCACTCGACCTATTACGCCGTATCGACGAAGAAGGTGCCTATGCGAATCTCGTCGTACCCTCGGCACTGTCGCGCGCGACGTTGTCGAAAGCCGATCGAGCCCTTGTCACCAATCTCGTCTACGGCACGACACGAATGCGACGGGCGTGCGACGCGATTGCCCAGCGATTCATTGCTGAACCACCTGATGCCTCGACCGCGCGCTTGCTCCGGCTCGGCGTGTACCAG
This sequence comes from Ilumatobacteraceae bacterium, assembly GCA_023262325.1. GTDB lineage: Bacteria > Actinomycetota > Acidimicrobiia > Acidimicrobiales > Ilumatobacteraceae > Casp-actino5. The sequence goes on from JALRBS010000176.1 coordinate 12,497, forward strand.
TGGGGCTGGGGTGGTATCGCCCCGCATGCCGCTGTTCACGAAACGGTGTCCCTAGCGCCCCGACGAACGAAAGGTTTCGTCAACGCGGTGTTACGAAAGGTCGTCGCAGGGGCGACTCCAGATGACGTCGCGTGGCCGTCGGATTCGGTTCGTCTCAGCATGCCCGATTGGCTCGTTGAACGACTGGTGAGCGAACTCGGGCAACACGATGCCATTGCCGCCTGCGAGCGCATGAATCAGCCGCCCCCCGTGACAACACGTGAGGACGGATACACCCAAGATGTCGCATCCGCTTGGGTGGCTCAGGCCGTCGGGGGTCGCGCTGGTGAGCGAATTCTTGACGTGTGTGCAGCTCCGGGAGGTAAAGCGACTCTCATCGCCAGCACGGGCGCGTATGTCGTCGCAGCAGATCGGCGACCTCACCGGGCGTCGCTCGTGCAATCAAACCGCGCCGCTGTTGGCCTCGCACCGTCGTCCCTCTCGGTCGTTACGTGTGACGGGCTTGCTCCGTCGTATCGACCTGAGTCCTTTGATGCCGTCCTCCTCGACGCTCCCTGTTCGGGACTCGGCTCATTGCGGCGGCGGGCCGACGCGCGATGGCGAATCCTGCCGTCAGATATTGAGATCCTCGTCGAACTGCAAAAGGGTCTTCTCAATTCGTGCGCGGCACTCGTCGCGCCCGGGGGTCGACTCGTCTACAGCGTGTGCACCGTGACGGCGGCAGAGTCGATAGAGCACGTCGTTCCCGCAGATTTTGAGATCGACCCAACGCCACCTGAGGGTGTTTGGCGTCCCTTTGGACACGGTTGGCGGGTACTGCCACAAGATGCTGACACCGATGGCATGGTGCTCGTGCGGTACCGTCGATCGAGATGAGCAGCCTGTTCGCCAAAGTGCTGACCGTGAGCGACGGCGTTGCGCATGGTGCTCGTGATGACACCGGCGGTCGAGGGGTGCGCGATTTTCTCGTTGCGCACGACTTCAGTGTCGTTGATCATCGTGTCGTTGCCGACGGAGTCGACACGGTCGCCGCTGCGCTTATCGAGATGTCCGATGGTTATAGCGGTCTCATTGCGACGACGGGGGGAACAGGTTTTGCCCCACGCGACCTCACTCCTGAGGGAACCTTGAGCGTTGTTGAACGAGTGGCGCCCGGTATTGCTGAAGCGATGCGGGCGATCAGCCCCTTCGGTCGTCTGTCTCGCGGCGTCTGTGGCATCAGGGGGCGTGCGATCATCTGCAATCTGCCCGGTTCACCCAAGGGCGCGGTTGAACAACTCGGCGCGGTAATTGACGTGTTGCCGCACGCGCTCGCGCTTCTCGCCAATGAGCCGACAGAGCACTGAGGCGATCGTTCGCCGTTAGCCTCATCGCCGTGTTGCGCGTCGTACTCCCAAAGGGCTCCCTCGAAAAGGCAACCTTCGAACTCTTCGAAGCTGCCGACCTGGCCGTCGTGCGTTCCTCGAGCGTCGACTACCGGGCTTCAATCGATGATCCGCGAGTGCACGAGGTTCGGATTCTTCGACCACAAGAAATCCCGGTCTATGTCGCAGAGGGCCTATTTGACGTCGGAATTACAGGTCGAGATTGGGTTGAAGAGACGTCGAGTGACGTGGTGAGTCTGGGTGAGTTGCGCTACTCGAAAGCAACCTCGAATCCGGTCAAGGTTGTCGTTGCGGTGGCTGGCGACTCGCCCTACGAGTCGGTCGCTGATCTGCCCAATGGTGTTCGTGTGACCTCCGAATACCCCGAGATGACGCGCCGATTCTTCGCCGAACGTGGAGTTGAAGCGGATGTTCGGCTCTCGTACGGTGCGAGCGAGGCGAAAATCCCTGACATTGCGGATTGTGTTGTCGACATCACCGAGACGGGCCGCGCTTTGAAAGCGGCGGGGCTCCGTGTCATTGACACGATCCTCACGAGCTTTACCGAAGTGGTTGCGAATCCAAAGTCGTACGAGGACCCCGACCGGCGACGTGCAATGGAGCAGCTCATGATCCTGCTGAATGGTGCGCTCGATGCACGCGGCAAGGTTCTGTTGAAACTGAACGTTCCCGCGAACCTGTGCGATGCAGTCGTCGGTATCCTGCCTGCCGCCAAAAGTCCCACAGTGAACCAATTGGCGAATGGCGATTTTGCCGTCGAAACAGTCGTCGCAAAATCAGAAATCAATCGGCTGATTCCGGCGTTGTCCGAGGCCGGCGCGACCGATCTCATCGAGTTGCCAATTTCAAAGATCGTGCCGTGATGCCGGTATTGCGTGACGGCATAACTGCGAGCGCAATCGTCACGTCATTCGATGAAGTTGTCGGTCTTGGAACCGTCGATGTCGATGGCGTGATGCTTGGCTTTCATTGTGTCGCCATCGCCGATGGCTCGCGCGTCATCGACGTTGGTGCAGCCGTTCGCGTCACCCTCGGCCGCCGATTTGGCGCGCTCGAAGCGTTGTCGGTCGCAACACAGGATTGACCCGTTGACACCGCAGGAACTATCGGCACGGCTGGCTGATGTGATTCGCATGCTCGGCGCTGGCGAAGTGGTCTCATACGGTGACATCGCGAAGGTTGCTGGAGCCCCTCGTCAAGCACGACTTGTCGGACGGGTGCTTGCCACGACGAGTGGGCTGCCATGGTGGCGAGTTGTGAACGCACAGGGTCGCCTCGTGCCGGGAGCAGAGCAGGAGCAGCGGCGACTCCTTGAGGCTGAAGGTGTCGTTGTGGACGGGAATCGTGTTGTCGCAGCGGCAGTGGGTAGGTTCGCTCGATAACTGGTCCGATCATCGTCCGCGGCAGCGGTTACTGGTCGGCGATGGTCTGTTTCACCTGTACGAACGCCATTCGGATATTTGCGAGTGCAGCCTCGAGGGTCGCTGACTCCTCGCCGAGCCGGCCGCGTAGTCCTTCGACGATGCAGGCAAAGGCATCGATGGCGAGTGCCGCGGCGCTGAGATTGGGTGGGTCTGACGACAGGTGAATGGCACCGAGCTCGTAGAGGCCTACCGCATGGTTCGTGACGACGGTTTCGACTGGTGCTGCAGCGACTCGTGCCCGCGCCTCGTGAAGTTCGCTGTCGATCGCGCGGAACTCGTCCTCGTTGAAGTCGTCGGTTTCATCGCTCACCGGCGCTAGCGTACCTTCCGGTCAGTTTCGCTGACCAGAACAACCGAATCGAAGTGGGCTCAGCCCCACCCAGCCACGACACGTGCGTCTGGGTCATTTCGCAGGGCACTGGTGCTCCGCGTGTGGCTTCGTACTTATGTATTCATGGGAGGCCACCGCCCTTGCTCAGGAGAACAACGTCATAGCAGCACCACGTAGCGATCAGCACCGAATCAATGACCGTATTCGGGCTCGCGAGGTTCGCCTCATCGGACCAGAGGGTGATCAGCTCGGAATCAAGGCCGTGCCAGATGCCCTCCGCCTCGCTCGAAGTTTCGATCTTGACCTTGTCGAGGTTGCTCCGAACGCCAATCCACCCGTGTGTCGGGTGATGGACTACGGAAAGTTTCGGTACGAGGAAGCCCAGAAAGCGAAGGAATCTCGGAAGAAGAGCGTCCAGATCTCGGTGAAAGAAGTCAAATTCCGACCAAAAATTGGCAAGGGAGACTTCGATACCAAGGTTCGACATCTCATCGGTTTCCTTGAAGACGGGCACAAGGTGAAAGTCACGCTTCAGTTCCGAGGTCGCGAAATGGCGCACCCAGAACTTGGTTCACGGATCCTCGACCAGGTGCTTGAAGCAGCTGGGCCTCTCGCACGTGTCGACAATCAGGCTCGACTCGAAGGTCGAGCGATGTCGATGGTGCTCTCGCCAGACAAGAAAGCTGCAGAACTCGCAAAAAAGGCACTCGATGCGGAAGCGAAGCAATCCGAACCCGTGCCTCCCAAGATTGAACATTCAGGAGACGAACATGCCGAAGATGAAGACAAGTAAGACCGCTGCAAAGCGATTTAAGAAGAGTGGCACTGGAAAGTTGCGTCGGCAGCAGGCTATGCGCCAGCACCTTTTCGAGAAGAAGGCGTCGACGCGGACCCGTCGTTTGGACGGCGATGTCGATGTGCATCCGACAGATGCCAAGAAGATCAAGCGCCTACTTGCTGAGCGCTGATTCCGTAGCCCACTAGAGAACGAACGAGGAGAAAGAACATGGCACGTGTAAAGCGTGGTGTCGCTGCGAAGAAGCGTCACAAGAAGGTGTTGAAGCAGGCCCGCGGCTACTACGGCAATAAGAGCCGGTCGTTCCGCGCCGCAAACGAGCAGGTACTCAAGAGCGGTCAGTATGCATTCCGTGATCGTCGAGCAAAGAAGGGCGAGTTCCGCCGCCTGTGGATTCAGCGAATCAACGCGGCCTGCCGTCAGAACGACATGTCGTACAGCCGATTCATCGCTGGCTTGAATGCCGCGGGAATCGAAGTGGACCGCAAAATTCTCGCGGATCTCGCAGTGACCGACTCCGCTGCCTTCGCGGCGCTCGTCGCTCAGGCGAAGGCCGCGCTCTGAGCTCAGTCCGGGGCGATAGCCCGCCGGAACCACCGGTGGGCTTGGCGCCCCGGAACGCTCGCGTCCACGCCTTGCGGGCGCTTGCGCGCGATCGTCAACTTCGGCGCGAGTCCGCAGAGGTGCTCATCGAAGGTGCGACGCTCATCGCTGAGGCCGCTTCCGCTGGCTGGACCATCCTTGAGGAGTTCCACAGTTCGGCTGGGAAGCCAGTCGTGCTCTCAGAGGCGGTCGTGCTGTCAGATGCGGCGCTTGAACGGATTGCGACCACGGAACATCCTCAACCGAATATCGCGACGGCAACTCGGTCGCAGGCCACTCCACTCAATTCGTGCTCGACGTTGCTCGTACTCGACCGAATCGCAGACCCTGGAAATCTCGGAACGTTGGTGCGGTCAGCCGAGGCCGCTGGAATTGATGCGGTGGTTGTCACTCCCGGTTCGACTGATCCGTTTAGCCCAAAGGTCATTCGGTCATCAGCGGGAGCGATCTTTCACCAGTCGATCATCGAATGCGAACTTGCGGAACTTCGGATCGAGCGATTCCGACTCGTCGGTACGTCGTCGCACAGGGGCGAGCATTACCGCGAATGTGACTGGTCGGGAAAGGTTGCGATCGTGCTTGGTAACGAGGCGCACGGTCTCGATGATGATGCGCCGATTGACACTTGGGTGCAGATCCCACATGGTGGTCGATCCGAAAGTCTGAACGTTGCGATGGCGGGAACCCTCGTTGCGTTCGCGCTTGCCGAGTCGCGATCGGCATGAGAGTCGTTGGTTCAGGTCGTGTCCGACGCGTATCCTCAGAACATATGAGTCGGTCGATGCGATTTCTGTGCCCCGGACGAGTTGTCCGGGGGGTCCGAGATCGTGCCCTATGTGGCGCGCGGTCATCCTGAACGTTGTCTGGGGAACTCACACATCGGGTTGCTGAAACCCGCGAGACTGGTACGCGCACTACATAAGGAACTCCCGTGATCGACGACATCACACAAGCAACAGAAGAAGCACTCAAGGCGATTCAGACTGCAAGCGATCTTGCCGAACTTGATCGCGCCGCGGCCGAGATGCTCGGCAAGCGAGGCGCGCTTGGCGTGTTGAAGAGCAGCCTCTCGAAGGTTGCAGACATTGACGAACGAAAGAATCTTGGTCGTGCTCTCAACGACGCGATGTCCGCCGTCAACGAGGCGCTCGCAACGCACCGTGCGAATCTCGTGACCGAAGAACGTCTTCGGCGAGTGGAGGCGGAACGACTTGACCTCACCGAATTTCCATCGGCGCCGAGCCGCGGGCATCTGCATCTCGTCACTCAGGCGTGGCAGCATCTCGAGGATGTCTTCGTTGGACTCGGGTTCACCGTCGCAGAAGGGCCGGAGGTTGAAACCGATTGGTACAACTTTGAGGCGCTCAACATGGGGGAGGGACATCCGGCTCGCGGCGAATTCGACACCCTGTTTGTCGGTCATGACGCGGCCGAGAAGCCGGGCGATTCTGGACTACTACTTCGGACCCACACATCGCCGGTTCAAATTCGAACAATGCTCGAATCGGAACCTCCGATTTACATCGTTGCTCCAGGGCGGGTGTTCCGGCGTGATACGCCAGATGCAACTCACATGCCCGTGTTTCATCAGATCGAAGGACTTGTGGTCGATCGGGGTATCACGATGGCGCACCTTGCGGGAACGATCGAAGCCTTTACCCACGCCTTCTTCGGACCGGGCTTCACCTCGCGCCTGCGACCGTCATACTTTCCGTTCACCGAGCCATCGGCGGAGTTTGACATCCGACGTCCCGACGGATCATGGCTTGAACTTGGTGGCTGCGGAATGGTGCACCCCGAGGTGCTGCGAGCCGGTGGTGTCGACCCAGAGGAGTGGAGTGGCTTCGCGTTTGGGTTTGGCATTGACCGAATGGCAGTGATGCGGCATTCGGTTTCTGATATCCGTGACATGTACAGCAACGACATACGTTTCATCGAGCAGTTCTGAGGTCAACCGATGCGTGTACTTCTTTCTTGGTTGAACGAATTTGGACCGTTCGCAAATCCGCACGACGCTGCTGCGATTGACGCGCTGGCAGCCGACCTCACCGCGCTTGGTCTTGCGGTTGAGGATGTCGTTGCCGTCGGCGGGAGCGTTGCGGGAGTCGTGAGCGCTCGAGTCATTCGAGTCGAACAGCATCCTGATGCGGCGAAAGTTCGGCGAGTCTGGGTTGATGCAGGCGATGGTGCGGAGCGTCATGTGTGGTGTGGAGCGTCAAACATGGGTGCAGGCGACGTGGTGCCGCTTGCGACGCTCGGCACGACGATGCCTAACGGTATGACGATTGAGCGTCGTGGCATTCTCGGCATCGACTCTGAAGGAATGCTCTGCTCGGCCGCCGAACTTGGCATCAACGACGATCACTCAGGCATTCTTTTGCTGCCGGCCGATAGCGCGCTCGGTGTTCCGTATGGAGAGGTACTCGGGCTTGACCACGACGTCGTCTTCGATCTCGACCTCACCCGAAATCGTCCGGATTGCTGGTCGGTCGAAGGCATCGCGCGTGATCTTGCCGCATGGCGAAAGGTTCCATTTGCGGCGCGAGCGCCGATGATTGCCGAGCGCGGCGTCGCACGGACGATCCCGGTTGAGGTGCTCACCGACGGTTGCGGTCGATTCACCGCAACCGTGATGTCGGGAGTCGTCGTCGGTGCGTCGCCAGAATGGATGATCCGAAGGCTCGAAGCAGTCGGTATGCGGTCCATCAACAATGTCGTTGACGTGAGTAATTACGTCATGCTCGATATCGGGCAGCCAAACCACGCCTACGACTTCGACAAGGTGGCGAACGGATTTCGTATTCGAAATGCGCGAGAGGGCGAGGTGCTCGTCACGCTCGACGAGGCAGAACGCACCTGCTCACCGGACGATGTCCTCATTTGTGATGGTGCCGACGTTCCGGTCGGTCTCGGTGGGGTGATGGGCGGGCTCGACAGCGAGATTGCTGCGAGCACAACCACCGTCGCGCTCGAAGTGGCGTGGTTTCCGGCGATCGGAGTCATGCGAACAGCGACGCGACACGGACTTCGGTCCGAAGCATCAGCGCGATACGAACGCGGAGTCGATCCGACGCTTGCCGAACGTGCGGTGCTCCGATTCGCTGAACTGTTGTCGATCACATGCCCTGATCTCGTTGTCCACGAGGGGACCACGGACGAACGTTCAGCCGGTATGCCACCGGTTGACCGGTCGACCTCGCTGCGAGCGTCTGAGGTGACGAGAATTCTCGGCATCGAGTTGTCCGCAACCGAAATTCGACAGCTCCTCGACCCGATTGGGTTTAGCGCAGCGGAGAATGGCGACTCGCTGAGTGTCACACTTCCAAATTGGCGCCCCGACTCGACAACCGAAATTGACGTCATCGAGGAAGTTGCTCGACACTACGGGTACGACCGCCTCGGACGATCGGTGCCGAAGTCCACGGTTCATGGACATCTCACTCCGTTGCAGTTGCGACGTCGGCTCCTTCGAAATGTGCTCGTCGGCCTTGGTCTTTCTGAGGCGATGCCCAACCCGATTGTCGCCCCCGATGTGATGCAACGAGCGGGAGTTGAAGGCGCGCAACTGCGTATTCTGAATCCGCTTGTCGCTGAAGAGAGTGCGCTTCGAATTTCATTGCGTCCCGGATTGTTGTCGGCGATCTCGAACAATGAGCATCACCGACGGTTCGGTGTCTCACTCTTCGAGATTGGTCATGTGTATCCGCCATCAGGTGACGGATTACCGAACGAATTTGAGGCGCTCTGTGTCGTGCTTGCGGGTCGTGAGGCACCTGATGCGCTCGCAATTTGGCGAGAAATCGCCGAAGCGCTCGACGTCGGTGCGATGGTCGACCAGTCGTCGGTGCCAAGTGGTTTGCACCTCACGCGTTCCGGTGTGCTTCGAGCAGGCCGTGACGTCATCGGCGCGGTCGGAGAAATTGCCCCCGAAGTGCTCGACGAGTTCGATGTCACTGAACGCGTCGCTGTTCTTGAACTTCGTCTCGACTCGGTGCTCGGGGTGGTGAAAGCACCACCGACGTATCGGCCGGTGAGCAAGTACCCGTCGAGCGACCTCGACCTTGCGTTCGTTGTGGCTGATGACGTTGCTGCAGATCGTGTTGAACGTGCGATCCGTCAGGGTGCCGCGACGTTGCTCGTTGGGCTGGAATTATTCGATGTGTACCGGGGGAGTGGCGTGAGTGACGGCCAACGATCGCTCGCCTGGAGGCTTCGTTTGCAGGCTCCCGACCGAAACCTCACTGACGCAGATGTCGCAGAGGTTCGCATGCGTGTCGAAGATGCTGTTGCGAAATTTGGTGGCGAGCTGCGCAGCTCGACGGCGCGTTAGTTCGCTTCGAGATCGTCAGGCGCGTCGGCGAGCCAACTCAGCCGACCAGGTTGGCGAGAGAGGACCTGTCGCCAGAGTGTCTCTGGCTTCGAACCGAAGAGGTCGTTTGTTTCGGCGTTCACCACGATCCATCCGCCGGCGTCGATCTCGGCGTCGAGTTGCCCGGCCGACCAACCTGCGTATCCACGGAAGATTCGAAGACCTCCAAAATATGGCGCGATAAACGACGGATCTAACGAGAGATCGACGGACCAGACGGCGTCGGCGATGCGAACGGCTCCTTCGATTGATTCCGGTGTCGTTGGCGTTCCGAGTGCGAGTGCAATGAGCGCGGAAGGGTCGACGGGACCACCATCAAAGATCACGACCGGTTCAGTGAGGTGGTCATGCCACCGCTCCATCGGATCAATCTCGGGGAGAAACAACGGGCGATTAATGATGACGCCGATAGCGCCTTCATTGCTGTGATCGATGATGTAGACGACCGATCGATCAAAGTTGGGGTCGTCAAGGGGTGGGGAGGCGACGAGCAGGCGACTGCGAGCGTGTGCTTCGACCATTTGCCCAGTCTGTCGCACGAAACAGGAGGGTTCCACGCCGCATGGTTGTATGAACATACAGCAAGCTGTATGATAATTCGTTATGTCGTCATCAATCGGCGCGGTACAGCGAGTCGGGATCGTCGGAGCCTCGGGTTTTACCGGAGCCGAACTCCTGCGAATCATCGATCGTCACCCCCTTCTCACGGCAACGGTGCTTCAAGCCTCCTCCCAGGCGGGTCAGCAGGTGGCTGCGCTCTACCCGGCGCTCACGGCAGCTGTTGGCGATGCTGTCTTCGATGCGGTCGATGTCGATGCGCTCGACGGACTCGATGTCGTTGTTCTCGGTCTGCCACATGAAGCGTCGCTGGCGATGGTTCCGTCTCTCGAAGGACGAGTCGGCTGCGTTGTCGATCTGTCGGCGGCGTTCCGACTGAAGAACCCGTCGGATTACCCGAAGTACTACGGGTTTACCCACGAGCAACCCGAAGCGCTCGCACGTGCGGTCTACGGCTTGCCCGAATTTCACCGAAGCGAACTCGCCGGGGCGTCGCTCATTGCGACCCCAGGGTGTTATGTCACTGCCGCCATCCTTGCGTTGCGCCCGCTCACTCAAGCGAACGTCGTCGACACGGTAGGCGTCATCGTTGACGCCGCGAGTGGGGTAACTGGCGCAGGACGAAAGGAAGATCTTGCGTACTCGTTCACCACGGTCGATGAGAACTTCACCGCGTACGGTCTGCTGCAGCATCGGCACACTCCCGAAATGGAACAAGAGATTGGTGCACAGCTGCTCTTTACGCCTCATCTCGCACCGATGAACCGCGGCATTCTCGCAACGTGTTACTCGCGGCCAGTCGATGACAACGCAGTCTCGACGGCTTCGGTGCTCGACGTGCTTCGCAACGCCTACCGAAACGAACCATTCGTTCACGTCATCGACGGCATTCCTGGCACGAAAGCGACGATGGGATCGAATCTGGCGCTCGTCACCGGCAGATATGACGAACGTACTCGCACCGTCGTGACGATGTGCGCGATTGACAATCTCACGAAGGGTGCTTCTGGAGGTGCGATTCAGGCGCTCAACGTTGCGCTTGGTTTCGATGAAGCCTGTGGACTCGACCGGATCGGAGTCGCGCCGTGACATCTACGCATTCGCAACGAGCAGAGATTCTTGTTGAAGCGCTGCCGTATATCCGACGCTTCGCTGGAAAGACGATCGTCGTGAAGTATGGCGGCAACGCGCTCGCCGGAACCTCTGGCGACGACGCATTGAACGTCTTTGCGACCGACGTCGTGCTCATGCGACTCGTCGGCATGCGTCCGGTTGTCGTGCATGGTGGTGGACCGCAAATCAGTGAACTCATGGATCGGCTCGGCAAGCAACCCGAATTTCGAGATGGTCTGCGGGTGACGGATGCCGAAACCGTCGACATTGCGCGAATGGTGTTGATCGGTCAGGTCAACCCTCAGATCGTGTCCGCGATCAATGTTCACGGTGATTATGCGGTTGGGGTGAGTGGCGAAGATGGCGGACTCATTCGGGCAAAGGTCCGGGACCCGCAGCTTGGATTTGTCGGCGATGTCGCAGACGTCAACCCGAGCGTCTTGGAGCGACTGCTCGCTGACGAGTTCATACCGGTCGTTGCAACCGTCGGGGTCGATGATCACGGACAGGCATACAACATCAATGCGGATACCGTCGCCGGCGAGATTGCCGCCGCCCTTGGCGCTGAGAAACTCATCTACCTCACCGATATCGAAGGACTTCGTTCAAATATCGAAGATTCGAACTCGCTGATCCGACAGACAACACCCGACGATCTCGAGGAGCTCATCGCTCAGGGAATTATCGCTGGGGGCATGATCCCGAAGGTGCGGAGTTGTATCGATGCGGTGCGCCGTGGTGTGCGACGTGCGCACATACTCGACGGCAGAACGCCGCATGCGTTGCTACTCGAACTCTTCACCGATGATGGGGTTGGGACGATGGTTCATGATCGCGCCGACGGCGCCAAGGAGGATTGACATGGGTCACTCATTTGATACGACAGCGGCGGTCGGGCATTGCCCGTTTATGCCCGTGTTCGGTGCTCCTCCGATCATGATCGACCACGGTCATGGAACCGAAGTTTTCGATTCGAACGGCAAGCGGTATCTCGATTTTCTCGCTGGTATTGCGGTCGTGTCGCTCGGGCATGCAAATCCCGTCATCGCAGACGCGATCGCGGCTCAGGCGCGTCGACTTGTACACGTCAGCAACTTCTTCTCAAACCCGATCGCGACGTCAGCAGCGATGTCGATTGACAGTTTGCTCACCGCAGCGACTGGACGTCCCGGCCAGGTGTTCTTCACGAACTCGGGAGCCGAGGCCAATGAATGTGCATTGAAACTCGCTCGAAAGCATGGCGGACCCGGCAGGTACCGAGTGATTTCGGCCCTCGGGTCGTTTCACGGCCGAACGCTTGCAACCCTGGCGGCAACAGGTCAGCCCGCAAAGCATGTGCCGTTCGCGCCAATGCCGGATGGCTTTTCCCATGTCCCGTGGGGTGACCTCAGTGCGCTCGAAGCCGAAATCGACGATTCGGTTGCGGCCGTGTTTCTCGAGCCGCTACAGGGTGAAGGCGGGGTGGTCCCGGCGCCCGAGGGGTATTTCGAAGGCGTGCGGGCACTATGTGATCGGGTTGGTGCGCTCTTCATGGTCGATGAGGTGCAGACTGGTTTTGGGCGCACCGGGCGCTGGTTCGGCTTCGAGCATTCGGGCATTTCGCCTGACGTCGTCACTCTCGCAAAAGCGATGGGTAACGGAATGCCGATCGGGGCATGTTGGGCGCCAGTCGAAGTTGCTGCAGCCTTCGTGCCGGGCGACCACGGGAGCACCTACAGCGGTACCGCTCTTGCAACGGCAGCGGTTGAAGCGGTCATTTCCGAGATGCGTCGACTTGACGCACCGTCGCTTGCGGTTCAGGCCGGCGCGCGAATTCGCACGCGACTTCATGGTGCGTCAGGTGTATCGAATGTTCGTGGACTCGGGCTGCTGCTCGGAGTCGCGCTTGAGGAGGGCATCGTGGCCGGCGAGGTTGCCGCTGCTGCGCTGGAACGCGGCTTGATCGTGAACGCAGTGAATGCATCGACGATTCGTCTTGCACCACCGCTCACCGTCACCGATGACGAGATCGATGAGGCCATCGTGTTGCTCACCGATTCAATTGCGACTGTTAGGGCAAATGCCGCATGACGCGCCACTTGCTCAACATCGTCGATTTCACTGTTGACGAACTACAACTTGTCCTCGAGTTGTCGACGCGCCCCGTCGAAGCGCTCGCTCGCCCGCTCGATGGCAGTGGCGTTGCCCTCATCTTTGAAAAGCCGTCGAATCGAACACGACAGTCCATGGAGATGGCGGTCGTGCAACTCGGCGGCCACCCGATCTACACGCGCGGTGAAGAGGTAGGAATCGACAAGCGCGAACCCGCCGAAGACATCATTCGAATTCTTGAGGGCTACCACGCGATGGTCGCTGCACGAGTGTTCTCGCACTCGGTTGTCGATCGAATGGCAGCAGTTGCGTCGGTCCCAGTTATCAACATGTTGTCGGACGTGTCGCATCCGCTGCAGGCGCTTGCCGACGCGTTGACGATGCAACGTGAATTCGGAACTCTTGCCGGACGAACCATTGCCTGGGTTGGCGATTACAACAACGTTGCGCGTTCACTTGGAGAGGTGAGCGTCATGCTCGGCGCTGAAATTCGCTATGCGTGCCCCGACGGCTACGGCCCTTCTGAACACGAGATTGCACGACTTTCGAGCCTGGCGACTGGTGACGCTCACGCTGGCAGCGATCCTTCGTGGGCTGTTGGCGGTGCGCATGCGGTGCACACCGACACGTGGGTGTCGATGGGTCAAGAGGCTGAGGTTGAAGAACGAAAGCGAGTGTTCGCTGGATACACGGTCGACGATTCGTTGATGTCGAAAGCCGCAGACAATGCGATCTTCATGCACTGCCTACCTGCATACCGAGGTCTTGAAGTCGCCACCGAAGTCATTGATGGCACTCAGTCACGAGTGATTTCCCAAGGCCATGACCGAATGCACGCAGCACGTGGCGCGCTCGCATTTCTGGGAGGTGTGCGATGAGCGGAAAGGCGCGACGGCAGCAGGCAATTAGTCGTCACATCGAACAAAGTGAAGTTGGTAATCAGGTTCAGCTCGTCGAGTTGCTTGCAGCCGATGGCATAGCGGCGACTCAGGCAACCGTGTCGCGCGACCTCGATGACATTGGTGCAATCAAGGTGCGAACCGCGGGTGGTCAATCGGTCTACGCGCTACCTGCTTTCGCCCCCGATCGAATTGCACCACTCGACCAACTTCGACGGGTAATGGGCGAGTGGGTCGCCGAAGTGACGAGTTCGCACAACCTGGTAGTAGTGCGCACACCACCAGGCTGTGCGCACGTTGTGGCGTCTGCGCTTGATCGAAGCGCCTTCGATGGCCTTATTGGAACAGTCGCAGGCGATGACACGGTGATCTGCATTGCTGCTGAGGAGATCACCGGACTCGAACTTGCGTCGCGCCTCAAAGAACTTGCAGGGATTGGTGGGGGTGAAGCTCATGACTGAGTCAAAGAGTTCGGGCGCCCTGTGGCATGGCCGTTTCGCTGACGGTCCGGCTGCGGCTCTCATGGCGTATACCGCAAGCCTTCCGTTCGATCAGCGGTTGTGGTCCGTCGACATCGACGGCTCAATGGCACATGTGCGCGGCCTCGGCAGAGCCGGTGTGTTGGAAGAGGCCGAAGTTTCGTCAGTGCTCGACGCGCTCGCTCGCGTTCGTGGAGAGTTTGAAAACGGGACCTTCACGTTCGCCGAGGGCGACGAGGACATTCACACGGCAATCGAACGACGGGTCACCGAATTTGCTGGTGACGCGGGCGCGCGTCTGCACACGGCGAGAAGTCGAAACGATCAGGTTGCAACCGATCTTCGTCTGTGGACTCGTGCTGCGCTGCGCGACGTCGCACATCATGTGATGCGGCTGCAGTCGGTGCTCATTGCCCGGGCCGAAGCGGCGGGAGACGCGTATCTTCCCGGTTATACCCACGTGCAACGTGCTCAGCCGGTGCTATTGGCGCACCACTTGCTTGCTCATGCGTGGAGTTTGAGTCGAGATGTTGATCGGCTGACCGCGACGATTCGACGGCTCAACGTTTCGCCGCTTGGTGCGGGGGCGCTTGCCGGCACATCGATTCCGATCGATCCCGCTGCCACGGCGGCAGAATTGGGGTTCACCGATGTGTTCGCGAACTCGCTCGATGCGGTGAGCGACCGAGATTTTGTCGCTGAGGCATTATTCGATCTTGCGCTCATCGGCGTTCACCTTTCTCGACTCGGTGAAGAGTGGGTGTTGTGGACGTCTGAGGAGTTCGGATTTGCGACACTCGACGACGCGTACGCAACAGGTTCCTCGATGCTTCCGCAGAAGAAAAACGCCGACATCGCTGAGCTTGCCCGAGGCAAGTCAGGCAGGCTCATTGGCAACCTCACGTCGGTACTTGCGATGCTCAAGGGGTTGCCGCTTGCGTACAACCGCGACCTTCAAGAAGACAAGGAGCCGCTGTTCGACTCCGTCGATCAGACGGTGCTTGCGCTGATTGCGCTTTCAGGAATGATCGAGACCGCAACCTTCCATCCTGCGTCAATGGCGAAGGCGGCAGATGCGGAAGTGCTCGTGGCGACGGATCTGGCGGAGCACCTTGTGCGAAGCGGTATGCCGTTTCGGCAGGCCCATGCAGTCGTCGGTCAGTTGGTTCGACGCCACCTTGCTGGAGAGGGCTCGCTGCGGTCGCTTGCAGTCGAAGAGATCGGCGATGAATGTGCGAAGTACTTCGAGCCCGGTAGTGCCGTGCGGATGAGGAAGTCTCCCGGTGGTGCGGGGCCTGAGGCACTCGATGCGCAGTTCGTGCGAATGAAAGCGACAGTGGCTGAACTTGAACGGTCGCTCGGCGATTCGTAGCTGGGGTGTGTTTAGTTGACGAGGTACGACGTCATCGTCAGAGAGCCGAACATCGCACCTTCGATGGTGACCTGCGCACCCTGGTTGCCTGACGCCGCCAGACCCGCGATGTAGAGCAATGGCAGAAAGTGTTCGGGGGTGGGCGCCGAACGTTGCCAATCCTCGCCGCGCATGACTGCTGGAAGTTCACCGGGCGCGCTCGTCATGAGCTGCTGCACCTGTCGATCGAAGCGACCGGCCCAGTCGTACGCCTCGTGTTCGAGTGAACGGTTCATCGCTCCCAGGTTGTGGACGACATTTCCGGTTCCGATGATGAGCACGCCTTCGTTGCGAAGTGGTTGCAGCGCAGCGCCAACAGCCATGTGTTCCTTCGCCGGAAGCGAAAGGTCGAGTGATAGTTGAAGGACGGGAACCTGCGCACTCGGATACATGCGAGCGAGCACTGACCATGTGCCGTGGTCGAGCCCCCAGGAATGGTCGATAGCGCATCGCTGGGAGCCGATCGCGTCAACGATGCGAGCGGCAAGTTCTGGGGAGCCTGGTGCCGGGTAGTCGAATGTGGCGAGACGCTCGGGAAATCCATAGAAATCGTGAATTGTCGGTGGCATGTCGTTGCCCGTCACGAGCGATCCATTCGTCGTCCAGTGTGCGGAGATCGCAAGTACGGCACTCGGTTCGGCAATCTCGGTGCTGAGGCGCTCCCAGTGGCGGGTGTAGACGTTGTCGTCGAATGTGTTCATCGGACTCCCGTGCCCGATGAAGAGGGCTGGCATTCGGGTGGTATTCGTTGCACCAGTCACGGCTCTAGCCTATGAGCAGCGTCCTTGGAGGGGTCATGGCTATCTCATTTGGCGTCGTCTTTACGACGATGGTCGTCATCATGGATCCGTTTGGGAACGTTCCAATATTTCTCTCGGTAACACGCCATCTCACGAACCAAGCTCGGGCTCGAGCGGCATTTGTTGCCGTGCTTACTGCGGCAGTCGTGATCGCTGTCTTTGCCGCCGTCGGTCGACAGGTGCTTGGTTACCTCGACGTCTCAGTTCCGGCGCTGCAGGGTGCAGGTGGGCTGCTGCTGTTGCTTGTTGCGCTCGAACTCTTGACGAGCAGTGACGATGAAGTTGAACCGGCTGCCGACGGCGACCACGTCGCCGTTGCAATGGTGCCGCTTGGGACGCCACTTCTCGCAGGTCCTGGAGCAATCGTCGCAACGATTGTTTTCTTTGGCGATGCACATTCTGCTGGAGATCGACTTGTGATTGCGGCGGCAATTGGCGTGGTACTTGTTGCGGTGTATCTCGGCCTGCGCTTTGCGTCGTTTCTGCATCGAATCCTCGGACGTTCAGGAATTTTGCTCGTGAGCCGTATTGCGGGACTCTTGCTCGCAGCGATTTCGGTCGAAATGATTGCCACCTCCGTGCTCGCCTTCGCCCGCACCATGTGACCGGTTCACAGCCGAGGGTGAAACCAGTAGCCGTGTGGGTGCATGACCCCAAGGTGTTGCACGGTCCGCGCTCCACTGAGCCAGTCGATTCGGGTCACGCTCGTGATGTCGTCGCGCGCCGTCGCCGCGATATTGACGGGGTGTTCGAGTTCTGCTGTCGTTGACGGTTGTTCGAGGTAGATCCAGGTGAGATCTCTGCTCCTCCCGATGTCGTCGATTCGATTCCGATATGCGACACGATCCTCGGCGGTGAGGTATGAGAGCACCCATGAATTGACGATGAGTGGGAGTGCGTCCGGTGGCACCAGCTCGACCTCATGAAGCGCAGCGAGAGCGTCTGCGGTTTGCACACTGTGGTCGCGACGGCGAGCCCACGTGATGGCCTCGTCAAGTCGTTCAAGCCGGTCGAGTTGATCGGGCCAGATGCAGGCACGTAGCCACCTGCTCGCGGTGTCGTCGAAGATGTCGATTGGTTTCGGATCGAAGCCAACGCGATTGACAACTGTGCCCACTTCGAGGTCGACGGGAATGTTGCTTCGAACACCACACGAGAGTTGAGGAGCACCTGGCAGGCCGGCGGATGAGGACCAACTGCCGTCTTCGGCGTGGTATGTCGCGAAGTACTCATCGAAGTAAAGGTTGAGTCCACCAGAGCATCCGATGTCGATGAGGTGGAGCGGGGAGTGATGGTGCTTGACGGCACATGCGAGGCGCAGAATTGCCGATCGAGAAATGTCGTTTGTCTGTGTGTGGCGGTGGGCGACGATGTCGCGAATGGCGTCGGCGTGTTCCGCGCAGAATGCGGCGGCATCACGTGCGAGGTCGTCTGCATTTGCCGTGGGGGTGCCGACCGACGGGTAATGCCGAGCGAGATCCGAGGATGAATGTTCAAGGACGAGATCGTGGATCGCTGCGAAAAGGAGTACCGGTCGACGTTGCGTTGGGGGAGCGCTATCGAGAAGCGCGATCAAGTTGTTCGAGTCGTCGTCGGCAACGAGTTGCGACAATGTTGCATAGAGCGGAGCGCGCCGGCGTACCGATTCACCAAAGGTCGCAAACTCGCGCCGAAGCGCTTCGTGAGCGCTCGACGAAGTCGCTGGCATAGGTTCAGGGTAGGCGGGAACTGTTGACCGCAATGTGTCGGATTGTGTGCACGGTCATGGCACGATAAGACCATGAATTTCTTGGCCGACCTCGAGCGTCGTGGGCTCGTCCACGACACAACCGATCGCGACACCCTTGCTGCACGCCTGGCAAGTGGACCGATCGGGGTTTACGTCGGTTTCGACCCAACCGCGGACTCACTTCACGTAGGCCATCTGCTTGGTCAGATTGGTCTTCGGCGATTTCAATTGGCAGGTCATCACGTGTTCCCACTTGCGGGAGGCGCGACGGGAATGGTCGGCGATCCGAGCGGTCGTTCGGAAGAACGAAACCTTCTCACGCGAGAAGAACTTGACCACAACGTCCGCCGTATCTCGGGACAACTCGAGTCGATCCTTGAGTTCGACGGACCTAACGCGGCGACCCTCGTGAATAACGCCGATTGGACGGCGAATGCAAGCTTGCTCGAATTTCTCCGTGACATTGGCAAGCACGTATCGGTCTCTCAGATGCTCGGCAAGGACTCGGTGAAGTCGCGGTTGTCCGGTGACTCTGGTCTGTCCTTCACCGAGTTCAGTTACATGTTGTTGCAGGCGAACGACTTTCGTCACCTGCACGACACCCACCACGTCGAACTGCAAATGGGTGGGAGTGATCAGTGGGGAAACATCACTGCAGGAATTGATCTCATTCGGCGCACTTCGGGTGCTGGCGCCTACGGACTCACCTGGCCGTTGCTCACGAAGAGCGACGGGTCGAAGTTTGGCAAGACGGCCTCGGGCGCGGTGTGGCTCGATCCCGAGCGCACGAGTCCGTATCAGTTCCGACAGTTCTGGATCAATACCGATGATGCTGACGTTGCTGATCGGCTTATGCGTTTCAGTTTGAGGCCGATTGATGAGATTGAGGAAGTTCTCAGGCGGCACGGCGATGCCCCCCATGAGAGGGAGGCGCAGCGGATGCTCGCCGACGAACTCACCGCGCTTGTGCATGGAGAAGTTGCCGCCATGGCCGCTGCGACTGCAGCAGAGGTGTTATTCGGCGGCGACCCTCGAGATGCGGATGGCGCCGCAATGGCGGTAGTCGCCGGTGAACTCGCGCTCACCGAGATTGCATCGAACGAGTGTGACGACCTGCCAGCGGTGCTCGTCACGACCGGGCTTGCGAAGTCAAAAGGCGATGCACGGCGAACGCTCGAGCAGCGCGGCTTTCGCTGCAACGGAGAGGTGCTTGACGGGGATTGCGACCTGCGAACGATCGCGCCCCTCGAGGGTGGGTTTGTGCTCTTGCAGAAGGGACGAACGTCACATCATCTTCTGCGAATATTTTCTGCGTAGCGGGTTGTAGTGCGTGTCGAACAGGACTAGTGTTACCCCTCGCCCCAAAAGCCAGTAGGCGTGGGGCTGGCACCAAGACACTTCGGTGGACGTGCCCGAGCTATGGCTCCTTGAAAACGGAAGAGAAGACAGAACGCCAGTGCGGGCAGTCGGTCAGGGGGAGCTTCGGCTCTTGAGACACGACTGTCTGTCAATTCACGTCGCCGGGTTCCCACCCGGTGACATCATTTATCAAGTCAAGACTGCAGTCCCTGAATACATTCCATTCACACTGCGCTCGACCATCAGCCGTTCGGTCGAAGGGCAACCGCTCGACGATCGACAGGTTTTTGTTGGAGAGTTTGATCCTGGCTCAGGACGAACGCTGGCGGCGTGCTTAATACATGCAAGTCGAACGAGGTTTAGCCGATCTTCGGATTGGCGAAGACCTAGTGGCGAACGGGTGCGTAACACGTGAGAAACC
>JALRBS010000177.1 GCA_023262325.1 Ilumatobacteraceae bacterium
TGTTTTCAACAAGTTGGGCACGCTCATACCGGCGGCCGTTGTCAGTGCGGTCATCGTTCAACTTACGTTCGCTAGCGGTAAGTCGCTCACAATCGACGCGAGAAGCGCTGGCATGGTGGTTGCTGCGGTGCTCATCTGGAAACGAGCGCCGATCATCATTGTCATTCTTGCGGCGGCAGCCACAACCGCCGTATTGCGGCTGTGACCGGTCAATGCAGGTAAATCGCCGGCGACAAGCGACAATGTGTCTATGAGCGCTCGATCTGACGTTTCCGAAATTTTTGACGGATCTGCCTGGGAAGAAGTTCCTGGATTTCAGTTCACCGACGTCACCTATCACCGAGCACGAGAGGTCGGTTGTGTCCGAATCGCGTTTGACCGTCCCGATATTCGGAATGCGTTTCGCCCGCACACCGTCGACGAGTTGTACCGAGCCCTCGACCATGCACGAATGTCGAGCGACATCGGTTGTGTCATCCTCACCGGTAACGGACCATCAACAAAAGATGGTGGGTGGGCGTTCTGCTCGGGCGGAGACCAACGCATCCGTGGGCGCGACGGTTATCGATATGCCGAAGGCGAAACTGCCGACACCGTCGATCCGGCACGTTCGGGACGGCTGCACATTCTTGAGGTGCAACGACTCATTCGTTTCATGCCGAAAGTGGTCATCTGTGTCGTTCCGGGCTGGGCGGCCGGAGGTGGTCACAGCCTTCACGTCGTCTGTGACCTCACGCTCGCAAGTCGAGAGCACGCCCGTTTCAAACAAACCGACGCAGATGTTGCATCATTCGACGCCGGCTACGGATCGGCATATCTCGCCCGAATGGTTGGTCAAAAGTTTGCTCGAGAAATTTTCTTTCTCGGTCAGGATTACACCGCTGAACAAATGCACATGATGGGCGCCGTCAACGCCGTTGCCGACCACGCTGAACTTGAATCCACCGCGCTCGAATGGGCACGACTCATCTGCGGAAAAAGCCCGACAGCGCAACGAATGCTCAAATTTGCGTTCAACCTCGTCGACGATGGGCTCGTCGGTCAGCAGGTCTTTGCTGGGGAGGCAACTCGCCTCGCATACGGAACCGACGAGGGAGCTGAGGGACGTGATGCGTTCCTCGAAAAGCGCGAACCGAACTGGTCACCATTTCCGTACCACTTCTGAACGATGTCGCTCATTCCGATTGAATCGACGGAGGACGACCGACTTGCGCTGTTTCGACTGCGTGAACGCGGTCTGACCAATCGCGCTGACAAACGCGACGACCACGGAGCAGGACTCTTTCTCGCCGAGGGAGACCTCGTCGTGAGTCGGGCACTCAGCGCAGGGTGCACACCGGTCGCAGCGCTCGCCGATGCAGAACGAATTCCCGAAGTCGCGCACCACCTCGGAATCGACGTTTTCATCGGCGGCGACGAGATCCGACGGCTCGTCACCGGATTAGGTATGCCCCACCCGATTGTCGCAGTCTTCGAACGTCCATCTCGTCCGAGCGCAGTTACGCTGCTCGCACGCTCGCATCGACTCGTCGTCGTCGAGCAAGTCGATAACCCGGCGAATATCGGTGGCATCGTGAGAAATGCCGCAGGCCTCGGATGGGACGGGCTGCTGCTCGACGGCGATAGCGGTGACCCGTTGTCACGGCGAGCGCTTCGTGTTGCGATGGGCACCACGTTCCAACTTCCGCACGCGCGTACCCGCAACCTTGACGCGCTCCTTTCGGCCGAGGTTGCCGATGGTCGCCGAGACCTCATCGCCCTCACACCCGACCCTTCGGCACCATCGCTGATCGAAGTTGCGGCGCAACTCGATGCGCAACGCCCACGTGCCGTGCTCATCGGATCAGAGCGAGCGGGGTTGCGCGCCGAGACCCTCGCAAAGTGCATCACCGCACGAATTGAAATGTCCGCCAATGTGGATTCGCTCAACGCAGCGGCAGCGTCGGCTATCGCGTGCTTTGCGCTGCGCTAACGCGCTGGCTCAGCGGCGACGACGGGTAGCACCACCGGGCGGCACATTCCAGCGAAATCGGGTGACCGCCACGACCGTCGCGAGCGCTCCCCAGGCAGCGATCGTCAGCAGTGCTCGGACGTCGAACGAGACAGATGTCGTCGTCGGATGAAATGCACTCTGAAATGCGGTGATGAACGGCTTCAGGGGCAGCACATTCGCCGAAACATCGAGCCATTTCGGCGGCTGTTCAACAGGAATAAACACATTCGACACCATGGCCAGCGGCAAGATAATGGCGTTCGCTGCCGCCGACGCGGTACTCGCCGTTGGAACGAGCGCCGCAAGCGCCATACCCATTGCCGCGAATGACACCGTTGCCACCATCATCGTGAGCGCAGCGGAGACTGCACCGGCGACACTCAACGTCAGCCCATACGCAAGCCAGCCGATGACAACAACAATTGAGGTGCACACACATGCGATCACCATCGCCGAACCGACGTAGCCCACGACGAGCACACCGAGCGGAATAGGTGTAACCCGCCAGCGCTGCAACACCCCTTCTTCTCGTCGAATCGGCACCATATTCGCGAGGTTGGTGAACGTCGCAGATACCGCAGTGAACGCAGCGATCGCCGCTGAGTAAAACTCTCGAACCGGCCATGGTCCAGCGTTGGTCACAATGTCGCCGTCAGCAAAGACGGCGTTGAAAATGAGCATGACAACGATCGGTAATGCGACAGTGAAGAACACTGCGATCGGCACTCTGACGAACATGTTGAGCTGGTGGCGAATTTGTCGCATGCCCATGTGCGCCGTCGACGGCCATGAATGTCGATCACTCATCGACGTGTCGCTCTGCTGACTCGGTCACCTTCAGAAAGACTTGCTCCAACGTCGGACGCTCGATCGACCAGTCATCGAGCGCAACGTTGAACTCGTTCGACCATTGCGTGAGCACCTCAAGTGCACGCGAGGTCTCGACGCTCGAGACTCGTAACTCGCTCCCTTGCTGGTCCATCGTTGCTGCCACACCTTCAAGGCGCTCGTGCAGCGAGTCGATGGCGGCAGAGTCGATCGTGCGAGCATCACCTGTACGAACGACGATGTCGGTTGCAGCCGATGCTCGAACGAGGTCGCTCGGTCGCCCTTCGAGCAGCAGCCTGCCATGAGATAACACCCCTACACGATCGGCAAGATGCTCCGCTTCATCGAGGTAATGAGTCGTCAGCAAGACGGTCGTGCCATCACTACGTAGCGACGTGATGAGTTCCCAGGCCTGATGACGAGCGGACGGATCGAATCCGGTTGTTGGCTCGTCAAGAAACAACACCTCCGGCCGACCGACAACCGCGAGCCCAAGATCGAGGCGACGGCGTTGGCCACCTGAAAGCGTGCCAACACGTTGGTCGACAACGTCCGTGAGTCCAACAAGGGCGAGTACCTCTTCGAGCGACCGTGGGTTGCGATACACCGACGAGAAGAGTGCAACGGACTCGCGAACGGTGACTTCTCGTTCGAGGCCGGATGTCTGTAGTACCACACCGATTCGGTCGCGCATCTGCCGGCCCGCAGATCCTCGGTTGGCGGGATCAACACCGAGCACGACGACATCCCCAGCTGTCCGCGCACGATGGCCTTCAAGCACCTCAATGGTGGAGGTCTTTCCTGCACCGTTTTCACCGAGGAGCGCATAAACCTCGCCCGTGGCGATCGAGAGCGACAAGGCGTCAACCGCCCTCGTCGTCCCGCTTGCAGTTGAATAGTCGACTACGAGATTGCGTAGTTCGATCGTCGAAGCGCTCACGGCCGAAGTCCGAGTGGTTGATCATTTCGCAAATGTTCTGCCGCTGGCACGAAGTACTGCAACAACTCGTCGGCGATTATTTCGCCACCTTCGCGACCGTTACACGTTTGTTCGATGGCGGCAGCCATGTGCGTGAGCCAGTGGTCTCGCTCGCGTTCGCCGACGACGAACGGCAAATGACGCATTCGCAGTCGCGGGTGACCACGCTGCTCCATGTAGGTCTGCGGCCCTCCCCAATACTGAATGAGAAAGAGCGACAACCGTTCCTTCGCCGGTTCGAAATCCGGGTAGTCCGGATACAACGGGGCGAGCACTGGATCTGTTGCGATGCCGTCGTAGAAGACACTCACGAGTTCGACAAAGAATGCATCTCCACCGACGCGCTCGTAGAGCGTTGTTCCGTCCACAGTGTGATCCTACGGCGGAGCCGTCAGTCGTAGGCGGGGTCGGTCCAGTCGGCGAAGATCGTTCCCAATCCGTCGGACACCCGATCAGGAAAGTTTGGCGAACGCTTCTCAAAGAACGAGTTAATGCCTTCACGCACATCGTCGGAACGTCCGCGCTCGAGAATGCCGCGGCTGTCGACCTTGTGCGCCGCCATCGGATGGTCAGCGCCAAGCATCCTCCACATCATCTTTCGTGCGACAGCGATCGATACAGCCGACGAGTTCTCGGTGAGCCGCTGAGCAAGTGCACGAGCCGCCGGAAGTAGTTCATCAGGTTCATGAATCGATCGCACGAGCCCTCCACGAAGCGCTTCCTCAGCGGAGAACACCTCGCCACTGGCGACCCACTCCATCGCCTGACTGATGCCGACAAGGCGCGGCAAGAACCAACTTGACGCTGCCTCTGGAACGATGCCGCGTCGCGTGAAGACAAATCCGAATCGCGCCGAGGTCGATGCAAGTCGAATGTCCATCGGCAAGGTCATCGTGACACCGACGCCAACGGCGGCTCCATTAATCGCTCCGATGACCGGTTTCTTCGACTCGAAAATTCTCAAAGATACGGTGCCTCCACCATCACGCGGAACACCATTTTTTCCCATGATGTCTGAGCCGCCCCGTGAAAACGTGCCTTCTCCCGAGGACAGATCGGCGCCAGCGCAATACGCCTTGCCCCGCCCGGTAAAGATCACCGCACGAACTGCATCGTCAGCGTCGGTTCGGTCAAGTGCATCAATGACCTCGTATCGCATTCGTTCAGTGAACGCGTTCATTTTGTCGGGGCGATTCAGCCAGATTGTCGCGACGCCGCCATCGACCTCAAGTTCGATGTGCTCGTAGGTATCCGGGCTGAGGTTCGATGGTGCTGCCATCCGACCATCATTGCCGGTTGATCACACGTCAAGGAATTTGGACGCGGCCGTACCCGACCCGATCGTGCCAATAATTGCACCAAACACGATGACGATGATGCTGACTCGCCACTCGTAGCCATCGACGACGACCAACGCGGTCATCCCCGAATTGGCAGGGAACGTCTCCACACCTGCAGTCCAACGTCCGTTGATGAACCACATGGCGATCGACGCCACGGCTCCACCGGCGACACCTTGCAGCAAGCCCTCAAGCATGAACGGCACGCGGATAAACCAGTCGGTTGCACCAACAAGCTTCATCACTTCGATCTCGCGACGACGAGCAAACATCGCGGTGCGAATCGTGTTCCAGATGAGCAAAGATGCAGCAACCATCAGCGCAATCCACAGACCGGTCGTGTAGGTCGACACGAACCCTTGGAGACGCGAAATGAGATCAAGTTGTTCCTCTGCAAGTTGCACCGAATAGACATTCGGCAACTCGAGATATCGGTCTCGCAAACCGCGCAAGATTTCAACCTGCGTCGCGTCAAGTGGAACGACTTTGTACTGCGTCGGGATATTCAATTCGTTCAGCTGCCCGCGAGTCACCGGGTCCCCCGCAAACAACCGGTCGGCATCAGCGAGCGAGCAGGACACATCGCAATATGACCACGCCTCAATCGTCACATTCTGCTGCTGACCGAGCGCCTCCTCAATAACAAGTCGCTGCTCCTCGCCGGCGCCAGCATTGACGTAGACAATCATTTCCACGCCGCCTTCCCACTGGGCAAGCAGATTGTCGAAGCCGTGCTGAATGATGAGGGTGAGACCGAATATGAGCAAGGACACCGCGGCCGTGATGACTGAGGCGACCGAGAGCGTCGGGTTACGTCGGATACTCGCCCCTGTTTCGCGGAACAGGTATCTCAGGCGGGAAATCACTGGTACACCCCACGTGCCTGATCACGCACGATGACACCACGATCGAGCTGAATGACCCTTCGGCGCATCGCGTCAACAATGCGACGGTCGTGAGTTGCCATGACCACCGTCGTACCGGTGCCATTAATACGGTCGAGGAGCCGCATGATGCCTTCGCCAGTGCCCGGATCAAGGTTTCCCGTGGGCTCATCGGCAACGAGAATCAGCGGCCGGTTGACGAATGCCCGTGCAATCGACACACGCTGCTGCTCACCTCCGGAAAGTTGATCGGGAAAACGATCTTCTTTGCCGGCGAGGCCGACCAAATCAATAACCGCAGGAACCTGCTGCTCGATGACGTGTTTTGGTTTGCCGATCACCTCAAGTGCGAACGCAATATTTTCGAACACCGTCTTGTTGAGCAGCAGTTTGTAGTCCTGAAAGACATTGCCAATATTGCGTCGCAACTGCGGGATTCGATTCGATGGCATGTCGACGATGTTGCGACCAGCCACCCAGACAGCACCTTCCTCAGGGCGCTCCTGACGGTTAATCAGGCGCAACAAGGTGCTTTTCCCCGAGCCCGAAGGTCCAACGAGAAAGACAAACTCGCCCTTTGCAACTTCAAAACTTGCGTCCTGAAGGGCAACGACCTCGGTCGTGTAGCGCTTCGTCACGTTTTCTAGGCGAATCATGTCATTCCGAGGGTAATTCGGCTCGCGCCGAATATGTGGTCAGGACTCATCCTCGGATGCGCGCCGCCAACGAAGGTACCCCTCCATGAACTCGTCAAGATCACCGTCGAAAATTCCGGCGACGTTGGCGGATTCGACCTCAGTGCGTAGATCCTTAACCATTTGATACGGCTGCATCACATACGACCGGATCTGACTTCCCCAACCGACTTGCGCCTGTTTGCCGCCGATTGCATCGAGTTCGGCCTGATGCTCTTCTTCAATTTTCGCGGCAAGCATCGCCTGCAGCCGTCCGAGAGCCCGCTCTCGGTTCTGCAACTGGCTACGTTCCTCTTGCGACGACGCAACGAGACCTGTCGGTTCGTGAATCAGCCGCACCGCAGACGAGGTCTTGTTGACGTGCTGTCCGCCAGCACCCGACGCCCGAAACACTTCCATGCGGATGTCAGCTTCATTGATCTCGATGTCGGGGGCATCCATGACTGGCCATACCTGAACGGCAGCAAAACTCGTTTGCCGCCGACCTTGGTTGTCGAACGGCGAGATTCGAACGAGTCGGTGCGTTCCGCGTTCAGACGTCATCAACCCATAGGCGTAGCGCCCGCTAATCGTGAACTCGGCCGAGTTGATCCCTGCCTCGGCACCTTCGGACTCGTAGTTCAACGCCACGTCGAATCCTCGTCGTTCCGCCCATCGTCCGTACATGCGCAACAGCATTTCGGCGAAGTCCTGAGCGTCGACGCCGCCGTCCTTGGCGTTGATCTGAACGATGCACCCCGAGTCATCATGGTCGCCTGTAAACAAGCTTCGAAGTTCAAGACCATCGAGTCGGTCCGATACCTCGGCGATCGCACCTGCGATTTCACCCTCGAGCGACTCATCCCCTTCTTCACGAGCAAGTTCGTGAAGTACTTCGATATCTGAAATCGCATTGGTGATCGACGAGTAGGTATCGACATCGTCCTTCACTGCCGCGTAGTCAGCGTTCACCTGTTTTGCCCGCTCGGCGTCATCCCACAGGTCAGGTCGCGAAATTTCTGCTTCAAGTTCAACGAGACGATCACGACCATCGTCAATGTGTAAATAGCCGCTCGCCTCGTCAGCACGACGGGCAAGGTCGCGAATGTCGTCAGTGAAGTCGCGCATCGTGGGAACTCGTTATGCCGCGCCGTGACAGTTTTTAAACTTTGCTCCAGAACCACAGGGGCATGGCGCGTTGCGTGGTGTCTTTTCGAGCGCGTCCTTCACAACTGTCTGTTGCTTGGCTGTCGGTGATGGCGCAGACGGTGTAGGCGCGCCGGTTGCCTCAGCAACAGATGCCGCACGTGCTGTAGCGAAACCGTCCGCCTGCGCATTATCACTCGATGACTGCTGCATGTTGAACACCTTCGGCGCGAGCTCGGGTGTTTCAGGCTGCGTGACTTGGACATGCATGACGTATCGGACAAAGTCGCGCGCAATGCCTGACATCATCCCGCCGAACATTTGGAAACCCTCGCGTTGCCACTCGACGAGTGGATCTTTCTGCCCCATTGCACGCAGGTTGATGCCCTCTTGCAGATAGTCCATTTCTTCGAGGTGTTCACGCCAGCGTTGATCGATGATGCGCAGCATGACCTGGCGTTCAACCTGGCGCATCACTTCCTCGCCAAGTTCGACCTCGCGCTGTTCGTAGTGGTTTCGTGACTCGGCGCACAACAATTCGACAACCTCGCTTGCGGTGTCGAGCTGTTCAAGATCTCGGACTGTCGATGTTGTCGGCCAATACAGCGTTGTCTCTTTGATGAGACCATCGAGATCCCATTCATCGGTTGCGGCCGACGCGCAGTGCGTTGCGACAAGATCTTCGACTGCTTCGTCGAGGTAGTCGAGAGCGGATGATCGCAAATCGGCACCCTCGAGGATCTGATCTCGACGCTGGTAGATGACTTTGCGTTGCTCGTTCATCACCTCGTCGTACTTCAGCACGTTTTTTCGGACTTCGGCGTTCTTCTGCTCAACCGTCGTTTGGGCGCGCTCGATGGCCTTGGTCACCATCTTCGCTTCGATTGCTTCGTCGTCGGGAAGCGCGCGACCCATCACCCACGACAAGGCGCCGGTCGCGAACAGCCGCATCAATTCGTCGTCGAGGCTGAGATAAAAACGACTCGAGCCGGTGTCGCCCTGGCGACCGGCGCGACCGCGCAACTGGTTGTCGATGCGGCGGCTCTCGTGG
>JALRBS010000026.1 GCA_023262325.1 Ilumatobacteraceae bacterium
GACAAGGTTCTCGTCAACGTTGCGTCGCACCGCAAGAAGACCGGATGGATTCGCGAGACACCGCAGATCACGATTCTCATCGTCAACCCAGAGAACATGTATCACTGGTTGTCGATCAAGGTCACCGTCGAACGCGAGATCAGCGAAGACGATCCGAACGAGGGCGCCCGAGTGACCGCACACCTCAACAAGATCTGGCAGAAGTACATCGGTCAGGGTGATGAATACGGTCTCCGCGACCCGTCGATTGATGAGCGGCGCGTGCTCTTCGAGTGCAAGGTCGACTCCATCGCAACCTTCGGCGTACCCGGCTGACCACAGCCCCCACGTTGCAACATCTGCGAATCGCAGTCATCGGGGGTTCCCTCGGTGGACTCTCTGCCGCGTGCCTCCTTCGTGACGCGGGGCATGACGTTGTCGTCTACGAACGTTCGCCGATCGAACTTGAACAGCGCGGCGCCGGCATCGGCTTTCTCAAAGCCTCGTACCGTTATCTCGTCGAACGAGCAGGACTCAACCTCGACGAGATCTCGGTGACAACAGAGAACATTCGCTACCTCGCCCGCAACGACGACATCGCGCACGAATCACAGCACCCATATCGATTCAGTTCCTGGAACACCGTCTACGAACGTCTGCTCGCCGCGTTCGACCGTGACCGTTATCTGCTCGACGCGCACGCGACCGAGTTCACACCAGTACCTGATGGCATTCGAGTGACCTTCGAAGACGGCAACGACATCGACGTTGACCTCGTTGTCGCAGCCGACGGCATTCGATCAACGGCACGAACACAGTTTCTACCAAACACACGGTCGACCTACGCCGGATACGTCGCATGGCGAGGCACCGTCGCCGAATCGCAACTACCTGTCTCAGTTGCTCAACGTCTCGGCGACGCGATCACGTACCACGTGTTTGCAAACAGCCACATACTCGTCTATCCGATTCCCGCACTCGACGGCTCGGTCGCACCTGGGGAACGCCTCATCAATTTTGTGTGGTATCGCAACTACCTCGAACAGGGCGACCTCGATGACTTGATGACCGACCGCGCCGGCGAATACCGATCAATTTCAGTTCCACCAGGACTCGTCGCAAGACATCACATCGACGAAATGCGCTCCACCGCAGCGGCACGTCTGCCGAACACCATCGCCACTGCCGTGAACGCCGTCACCGACCCGTTCCTCCAAGTTGTCTACGACATCGAAGTGCCCCGGATGAGATTCGGCCGGGTTTGTCTCATCGGTGACGCAGCATTCGCCGTTCGACCACACGCCGCTGCCGGCACTGCAAAAGCAGCCGAGGACGGATGGGTGCTCGACCGGCACCTTCAGTCCCACGACTCGATCGACGATGCCCTTGACGCATGGGAACGTGACCAGCTCCACCTCGGATCATCGCTGCTCGAACGAACACGAATGATTGGCGCCCGGTCGCAATACGACAACAATTGGGTGCCAGGCGACCCCGATCTCATCTTCGGATTGCATTCACCTGGCGACAAGGAACCGACATGACACAACCTGCAGCCGAGCATCTCGCAACCGAAATGTCGGCGATCGTCGGTGAGCTGATCGGCACGCTCTCACCAGATGCGCAAGCAGCGTTGCGTTTCGACACGAATGACGGTGAGCGACTCAAGTGGTTCTATACGCCGACCCTTCACGGCGGCCTGCCTCTCAGTGAGATGACCTCGAGCCAACATCGAATCGTGCATCGGTTGCTCGCAACCGCACTCAGCACGCCAGGCCATACGACGGTATCGACCATTATGGGACTCGAGAACGTGCTTGACCGGGTCGAGGGTTTCAAGGTCTCCTACGGGCGTGAACGGGGACGAGACCCGCTGCTCTACTGGCTCGCGGTATTTGGCGACCCAGCCTCAGCCGACTGGTCGTGGCGTTTCGGAGGACACCACGTGTCACTTCACTTCACCATTCGCGACGGTTCCGTTGCGTCGACCACACCACTCTTTCTTGGTGCCGACCCAGCGTCAAGCGCGCTACTCGGGCCGCACCTTTTGCGACCGCTCGCCGGGGCCGAAGACCTCGCTCGTGAACTTCTGCACTCGCTTGACGCAACAGCACGGGCTGCGGTGCATCTCTCGCCCAACGCACCGGTTGACCTCATGGGGGCGAACCGCACGCGACTCTCCGAAGGTGACGGCGTCGTGCCACTCAACGAAATCTGGCGTGGACGGTTTGAAGATGGCACCGACGAGTTTCTTGCCCGCGTCCACGACGCAGCTGTTGCAAAGGCGAACTGGTCGCAGCATGATCACCACGCGCTTGCGATGTCAGCGACCCCAAAGGGTGCACCGGTCGCGCAGTTGGGCGCCACCCAAACTGACCTGCTCCGTCGACTGCTCGGCACGTATCTCGATCGCATTGCACCCGGGCTTGCCGACTCCCAGTGGCAACGTGCCGAACAACATCTCAACGATCTACATTTCCTGTGGGCCGGTGGCAGCGAATCGGGTGAGCCGCACTACTACCGAGTCGAGGGCGGCGGGCTACTCATCGAGTACGACAACACCCAACGCGATGTCAACCATGTGCACACCGTGTGGCGCGACCTGACGATGGATTTTGGCGGCGACCCACTCGCACAGCACTACCACGATGAGCACTGACGCACCCGTTCGGTGCCACCGACATCAATCGTTGGAAAAGTTTTCGAAGTATCGGCTCGGCGTCGGACCACGCTGACCCTGATATTTCGAACCACGTGCACCTTTGCCGTACGGGTTTTCGGCAGCGGTCGTCATCTGCATGAATGAGACCTGACCAATCTTCATTCCCGGAAACAGCGTGATGGGAAGCGAGGCGACATTGGCAAGTTCGAGCGTGATGTGCCCGTCGAATCCGGCGTCGATGAACCCTGCCGTTGAATGAATGAGCAGCCCGAGTCGGCCGAGACTTGATTTGCCTTCGACACGACCGACGAGATCGTCGGGAACGCCAACCCGTTCGAGGGTTGATCCGAGCACAAACTCTCCGGGATGCAACATGAACGGCTCCGAGCCATCCTCAGGCATTTCGACGAGTTCGGTGAGACCGGTCATATCGCTTTTCACGTCGATCACGCCGGCGGTGTGATTACGGAACACCCGAAAGAGGTGCGAAATGCGCACATCGATCGACGACGGTTGGACGAGACGTTCGTCGTAGGGGTCGATGACGATTCGGCCAGCAGCAATCTGCTCGCGGATGGTGCGGTCAGACAAGATCACAGGAACTCAGACTAGTTCTTCGAAGCTTGGTCGGCGTAGGGCGCTCGGCTGACTTAACGCTAATCTGAGCCCCTCTGCGGATGTAGTTCAATGGTAGAACATCAGCTTCCCAAGCTGAGAACGCGGGTTCGATTCCCGTCATCCGCTCTCGTCAGCAACAACTGCGTGTCGCACTGACAGGTTGGTCAGAGCGGATAGCCTTGCGACGTCGAGAACAACCACTCGACTGTCAGCAATCAGATATTCGAGGGATGGGGGTCACCTTGACTGCTGCGGTGCAACTCATCGCCGTGCGTAAACAGTTTGGTGACGTCACGGCAGTCGACGATGTCAACCTCTCAATTGGCGATGGAGAGTTTTTCTCGCTGCTCGGCCCATCAGGTTCCGGCAAAACAACGGTATTGCGCATGATCGCCGGGTTCGACCTGCCAACTGCTGGAAACGTGTTGCTCAACGGCGTCGACGTCACCTCAACGCCACCATACGACCGCGATGTCAACACCGTCTTTCAGGACTACGCGCTCTTCCCTCACATGACGGTGCGAGAAAATGTCGAATACGGTCTTCGAGTGCGTGGCGTTGCTCGAGCCGAACGTCGCAAACAGGCCGAGCAGATGCTCGAAGTTGTCCGCCTTCCCGATTTTGGTAACCGGAAACCGAGTGAAATGAGTGGCGGTCAACGACAGCGCGTTGCACTCGCCCGTGCGCTCGTCAACCACCCTTCAGTACTGCTGCTCGACGAACCGCTCGGCGCGCTCGACCTCAAGTTGCGCGAAGAAATGCAGACCGAACTCAAGTCGATTCAGCGAGAAGTTGGCATCACATTCATCTTCGTGACACACGATCAAGGTGAAGCGCTCTCAATGAGTTCACGAATCGCCGTCTTCAATCACGGTCGCATCGAGCAGATCGGTACGCCACGCGAAATTTACGAACATCCCGCAACGTCATTCGTTGCCGGGTTCGTTGGCAGTTCAAACGTCATGAACGACGAGGTAAGTCAGCGCCTCCTCGGGCAACCCGGCGCCCACTCAATTCGTCCAGAACGAATACGCGTGGCGGACAACGATCGGCGCGACGACGAGATTTCGGCAACTGGCACGATTTCCGAAGTGCTCTACCTCGGAGCCGAGATTCGAATCGCCGTCAACCTCGACGCAGGTGGCCGACTCACCTGCACACACCCCGGAGCAGACTCACGTCCAATGGCACCCGGTGATCGCATCGAAATCGCATTTCTCAGAACCGCCGCCCTCAACTTGTTGACGGAGACGGGGACGTGACACACATGGCCGGCAACGGCCCCAACATGCTCTCGAGGAGGAGATCATGAAGACAACACGATCAGTGTCAGCATTCGCGCTGGCTCTGGCGCTCGTCGCCGCATCCTGCGGCGGCGATCAAGCTGAAGAACCTGCTGCCGAGCCGGCAGCGGAACCGGCGGCGGAACCCGCAGCAGAGGACACCAGCGGTACCGATTACCACTGGACACCGAACGCTGCGGTGCTCGCTGGCGCCGAAGGCGCGGTCAACATCATTGCGTGGCCGGGCTACATCGAAGACGGCTCAACCGCACCGGAATACGACTGGGTCACCCCATTCGAGGACATGACAAGTTGCGCTGTCAACGTGAAACTTGGCTCAACAAGTGACGAGATGGTGCAGCTCATGCAAAGCGGCGAGTACGACGGTGTGTCAGCGTCGGGCGATGCGACGAACCGCCTCATGGCTGGCGGCGAAGTTGAAGCACTCGACCTTGCTGAGTTCGCAAGCTATGACCAGATTTTCGATGGTCTCAAGAACAAGCCGTGGAACTCGATCGATGGTCAAGCGATGGGTATTCCCCATGGCCGCGGTGCCAACCTGTTGTTCTACAACACCGAAGCATTCCCCGACGGAGTCGACTCGTGGGGTCCGATGTGGGAAGCAGGCTCTGTCGCAGAAGGCAAGACCTCGGTCTATGACAGCCCGATTTATATCGCAGACGCCGCATTGTGGCTCATGGCGACGCAACCTGATCTCGGCATCACGAACCCGTATTCGCTTGACGCCGATCAGTTCGCAGCCGCAATGGCGCTGCTCGCAGACCAAGAAGCGATCACCGGGCAATACTGGGCCGACTACGTCGTTCAGGCTGAATCGATGGTTGATGCCACCGTGCTCGCCGGCACCACCTGGCAGGTCGTCTTCCTCGATGACGTAGTTGTAGCCCCAGAGCTGGAGCTGGTGCGCGATGCGCAGGGCAAAGCACGAGCCGGCGCTGCCGATGGGCGTGTCCTGGCGGATGAAGCGCGGCATGTCGCGCGTCGGGAAGTCCTCGAAGATGTCGAAGTAGTGGGCCGGGTCCTGCGCCTTGAGTCGCTCGCTGTTGGGCCACTGGATCACCCGGGTCTTCTCGGGCGTGTCACGCAGGTAGCAGGAAACGTTGAAGTAGACGGTCGCGGTGAGATGATCGAGGGCAGCTTCCATGGCCTTGCGCTGCGCCTGCTCGAGACC
>JALRBS010000044.1 GCA_023262325.1 Ilumatobacteraceae bacterium
CTGGGCGGTGCTTCCCTGAGAACCCCGAGATGCCCTCGTCAACGAATGAGTCGACTACCCGCAGCCCAAGACGTTCGGCGAAGTCTCGACTCTCCTTCTCCTGACGCTTCGTAGAGGTTGACGCCTCGTCGGCGTTGCTGAGTCGGGCGTAGATGCCCGCTGTTCCTTGTGTTTGCATGAATGCTCCTGTTCTGCTGTCTTAGACAGGCAGGAACAGTCATTCGGAAACGTCTCCTTAGTGACGACGACCTTATTCCACCTCACTCGACCTCGGGCGCTCGAGGACGACTAGCGCGTGTCGACGACAGTAAAGGACTCAGCGAAACTGCCCTCGGGTAGCCCTGCGCCTGCTGCAAGCCCGGAGTTCCATGCTCGCACCCGTTCAACCATTCCTGAAGGATCACGATGCTGGCTTTCGTGACAGAGCAACGCCTCAATCTTGCGGTCGATCTGCGAGGTGATGTCGACAACCTCACCTGACGCGGCATGACCCATCACCCAAAGTTCATCGACAGACCACGGCTGAAGTCCGTCGGTAATCAAATCAGTGAATGCGTACGGGTTGCGCGCATCGGGGTACACCGCAGCAACTGTCGACTGAGCAACTGCGAGATGATCGGGGTGACTTGCGTAAATCCGCTGCAAGTTGAGTTCAGGAGACTGCGAGATCACCACCTGAGGACGATGCTGACGAATGACACGCGATAGCTCGTGACGTAACTCCAGCCCAGCGACAACGACGCCATCCATCCAGCCGAGAAACACGAGCTCCGTCACGCCAACTTTTGCCGCGGCGGCTGTCTGTTCGGCACGTCGAATCGACGCCATCTTCGGGCGCGGAATTGAGTCATCAAATCCACCCGCCTGACCATCGGTGACGATGCAGTACGTGACCTTCGCACCGCGGTCCGTGAGGTTCGCAACGGTGCCAGCGGCACCGAAGTCAACGTCGTCCGGATGCGCGGTGACTATCAGAACCCGTTCGATCTCATCAAGGCTCAGCACGCTCCACACCCTACGTCCGATCTACTCTCCTCCCATGAGCGACGTCACATTCCCAGCACCCGAAGGGCTACCCGACATCTCCCAGATGGAATTCTGGACGGGTCCCCGACCTGAACGACTCGCCGCATTCAAACAGCTGCGCGACACTCCCGGTCTTCCAAAATTTCCGGAACGGTTCCTCGAAGGATCACCGTTCCCACCAGGCCCTGGATACTTCGTCGTCACACGACACGAGGATGTGTGGGCAGCCAGTCGCAACTCGGAGTTGTTCTGCTCAGGGCAGGGATCAAACATCACCGACCTGCCACAGGAACTCAACGAGTTCTACGGCTCGATGATCAACATGGACGACCCAAAGCACTTCCGCTTACGCTCGATCGTCTCGAAGGGTTTCACACCGCGCCACGTCGCGGACCTCGAGGAGCGTATTCGCGACAAAGCGATTGAAATCATCGACCGTATGGTCGCGAAACATCCCGACGGCAGCGCCGACTTCGTTCACGAGTTTGCAGGCCCGCTTCCACTCGAAATCATCTGCTCGATGATGGGGATTCCCGAGTCGGACTACGCGTCAATCTTCGAGTGGACGAACACCATTCTCGGAGCGACCGACCCTGAATTTGGCGGTACCTACGAGCGCCTCCTCGAAGTCTCCCTCGAAATATTCGCCTATGCGCAGGCCCTCGGAGAACAACGACGCGCCAACCCCACCGACGACATCACATCAGCGCTCATGACTGCCGAAGTTGATGGCGACCGCCTCACCCCTCAAGAATTCGGATCGTTCTTCATCCTCCTCGTGGTTGCTGGCAACGAAACAACCCGAAACGCCCTCACCCACGGTCTCTACGCACTCACCCACAACCCCGAGCAACGTGCGAAGTGGTTCGGCGATTTCGAGACCCATGCAAAAACTGCGATCGAAGAAATCGTTCGGTACGCGACCCCCGTCATCCACTTTCGACGAACGGTGACCGCCGAAACCGAACTCGGTGGACAACACCTCGAAGCGGGCGACAAAGTCGTGCTCTTTTACTCAAGTGCAAATCGTGATGAGCGCGTGTTCGACAATCCAGATGCGTTTGATGTCGCACGACCGCTGCAACCAGCACAGGTTGGCTTCGGTGCCGGTGGGCCACACTTCTGCCTTGGCGCCAACCTTGCACGCCGCGAACTCACCATCGCCTTCGAGGAACTGCACCGCCGACTACCCAACATCCGCAGCGTTGGCGAGCCCGACTATCTGCAGAGCAACTTCATCAACGGCATTAAGCGACTTGGGTGCACATGGAACTAAATACGA
>JALRBS010000079.1 GCA_023262325.1 Ilumatobacteraceae bacterium
ACGCACATGCCTGCGCAGAGCGCGGAGGCACGCGCCATCCTCGATGTCTTGGATAGCGGCCCTGCGACCTTCGGGCGGTTGTCGCAGGCGTCGGGACTGAGCCTCGTCGAGACCGCAGTTCACCTCGGCCATCTGCTGAGCGACGCTCAGGTCATCGAGTCGGCCGGATGGTTTGAGTCAACACGGTCTTGGTTGATGACCAGCGAGGCCCCACAGTGACCGAATACCCTCGGAACTGTGGAAGTGACCGAGTCCGTCGGCGACGCAACTCCATTCGATTGCTGGGCTGTAGAAGAGTTTCTCGCGTCGTTAACTTCGCTTTCAGATCGAACAAAAGGCGCATATCGCTCCGACGTTCGTCTCTTCATCGAATGGGTGAGTCGAATGGCGATCACCGAGCCGTCCCAGGTCAACCGAACAACGATCAGAAGGTACATAGCGCATCTTTCGACGCGGCAGTTTGCGCAACGAAGCATTGCGCGCAAAATCGCTGCGCTTCGTCGATACTTCGGGTGGACCGTCCGACGGCAACATACGGAGCACAACCCGACGGTCGGCGTCCACGTTTCTGGCGGCGAAGGCCGCCTCCCGCGGGTGCTCGATGATCGTGACCTTACGCACCTGCTCGAACCCGACCCAAGCGAGGACGAGCCCGAATGGCGGCGCCGTCGTGATGACGCCATTCTCGAAACGCTGTACGGAGCCGGCATCCGCGTGGCGGAACTTTGTTCGCTCGATACGACCTCACTTGATCTCGACCATTCAGCAATGCGCGTGTGGGGCAAGGGTGCGAAAGAACGGCGCGTTCCACTGGGCGAGCCCGCCTGCGATGCGATGCGTCGGTGGCTTGACATTCGCGCCGAGGTCGTTCCACCCGACCTTGGTGATGCGCTGTTTGCTAACGAGCGCGGTCACCGGCTCACACCGCGCGATGTCCGTCGGGTACTCGATCGTCGTAGCGCATCACCGACCCATCCGCATGCATTACGGCACACCTTTGCAACCCACCTGCTCGACGGCGGTGCCGATCTACGGGCAGTGCAGGAACTTCTCGGTCATGCCGACGTTGCGACGACGCAGCGGTACACCCACGTCAGCCGCGAACGACTCGCGGCCGCGTATCGCGACTCCCATCCGCGAGCATGACACCTCCGCCGCCTCCCGCCGGGCAACGTGCTGGGCTTGCCGATCCAGAGCAGGAGCTTGCAGAACAATGGGCTCGCTGGAGCCGCCGCGGCGCAACTTCGGCCCGCGATCACCTCATCGTTCACTACTCGCCACTCGTGAAGTTTGTTGCTGGACGTGTCGGGGCTGGACTTCCGCGCTCGGTCGATCCCGCCGATCTCGTTGGTTATGGAGTGTTTGGGCTTATCGATGCAATCGACAAGTTCGACCTCACCCGCGGGATCAAGTTCGAAACCTACGCCGCACCGCGGATCCGTGGGGCAATTTACGATGGGTTGAGAGAACTCGACTGGGTTCCGCGAACCGTTCGAGCCCGCGGACGTCAGATCGAAATGGCAATCGCAGAACTCGAGCGAACACGAGGTGCATCACCGACGGAAGCCGAACTTGCCGAACATCTCTCGATTTCGGAAGACGAGCTCGCATCGTGGCTTTCCGAAGTTGCATCGACGACGGTCGGCACACTCGACAGAGTGATCGCTGGGGGAGCAGAGCCAGAGGCGTCCGACGATGCTCACGGCGCAAGTCCCGCTCTTGCGACCGAGGCAAACGAACTGCGCGGCATCATTCGCGCCGGAATTCGAGAGTTGCCCGAGCGAGAACGCCTCGTCATTTCGTTGTATTACGAAGAGGGTCTCACACTTGGCGAGATCGGCGACATTCTTGGGTTAACCGAGGCGCGCGTGTCGCAGTTGCACGCTCGCTCGGTGTTGCAGTTGCGTTCGCGACTTCGCACCTCTGGTCACGTGTAGACGCGTCGGCTCAGTGAGCCTGCCACCCGTTGTCCTTGCTGGTGTCTGCGCCGCCTTGTCGATGGTCACCACGTTGCCATTGCCTGCGGGCAGTACGACAGCGCTCGCGCCGACGACCCTCAATAGCTCGGTCTTCGACACCAGTCGAGATATGGATGCAACGTTTCGGTGTTGGTTGCCACCGGTCAACGCCGAGATTCGTGACGGTTTCGAACAACCTGACTGTCCGTACTGTGCGGGACGCCGGGCGATCGTATTTGCGAATGAGCCTGATGAACCCGTCCGAGCGCCAGCACCAGGAACGGTGAGGTTTGACGGCGTCGTCCTCGGCAAGCGGTACGTCACGATGAGCGTGGGCTCGGGTCCTGGGTCGGTTCTTGTCACCATTGGAGGGCTCGATCTCGAATCGATCTCAACACGGCAGGGAATACGCCTTCGTGCGGGCGAAGAGCTTGGGTCGGCTGCGCATGAGATTTCGATGAGTGTCCGAATTCGATCCGAAGACGCGACCTACCTCGACCCGAGCTTGTGGCTCGAGGCCTCTCGATATCGTGCACGCCTCATTCCTAACGGCAACGTCCCAGCCCGTACCGCACGAGTTCGGAACACCTGTGGCAGGGTGCTCGATGAAACGGCTCCGTCCGCCGATAGCGTCTTCGACGGTCTTCCGCTAGGAGACACCTGATCCTTCAGGTACCTCAACACACGCACTATCTGAGTCACCTGCGGTCGTTTCGGCGCCCGACTCAGATCCGAACCGCAACCACAGGAGAATGCAATGGCTCTCATCAGTATGCGCCAGATGATCGAGGCAGGTGCCCACTTCGGGCACCAGACCCGACGTTGGAACCCCAAAATGCGTCGATTCATTTTCGGCGAGCGCAATGGCATCTACATCATCGATCTCGACCAGACACTTGGACGCGTCGAGACTGCGTACAACTTCTTGCGTGACCTTTCAGCTGACGGTGGCTCCGTCTTGTTTGTTGGCACCAAAAAGCAGGCTCAGGATCCGATCCGCGAGGCCGCTGATCGCTGCGGCATGCCGTACGTCAACGAGCGGTGGCTTGGTGGAATGTTGACGAACTTCAACACGATCTCACTTCGCGTCGGCAAGATGCTTGAACTTGAGCGACAGAAAGAAATTGGCGAATTTGATCTCATGATCAAAAAGGAAGCACTCCTTCTAGAGCGCGAATTGACCAAGTTGCAAAAGAACCTCGGCGGCCTTCGTTCGATGAAGAAAGCCCCTGAGGCAATCTTTGTCCTCGACACCGCAAAGGAACACATCGCGGTCACCGAAGCGAACAAGCTCGGCATCCCGGTCGTCGCAGTTGTTGACACGAATGTCGATCCCGACGCCATTCAGTTCCCCATTCCAGGCAACGACGATGCCATCCGGGCGAACGCACTTTTTGCGAATGTCATTGCTGAAGCGGTGCTCGAAGGTCGCTACATCGCGTCGCGACGCCCTCAGGCTGCGGCGACTATTCCCGCTCCGCCTCAGCGAAGCGCTGAGGAAGAAGCAGCGTTCGCTCAAGCGCAGGCTGAGGCTCGCGCTGCAGCGGCGCGTGCGCAGGCCGAACGTGAGGCTCGAATGGCAGCAAAGAAGGCATCTGATGATGCAGCAGCCGAAGCATCTGATGAGGCGCCCGCAGAGGCCTGATCTGTTCGTCTAGAGGAGAACCCCCCAATGTCATACACAGCACAAGATGTGAAGGCGCTGCGCGAGTCGACCGGCGCCGGCATGATGGACTGCAAGAAAGCGCTTGAGGAATCAGGCGGCAACATCGATGCGGCGAAGCAGTACCTGCGAGAGAAGGGTCTCGCCGCAAGCGCGAAGCGAGATGATCGAGAGAACAATCAAGGTCTCGTTGCGCTCGGCGTCGACGGCTCGACTGCGGCGATGGTCCAGTTGAAGTGCGAAACCGACTTCGTTGCCGGAGGCGAGCAGTTCATCGCCGAGTCCGCCGCGCTTCTGAGCGCGGTGCTCGCTGGTGGTGCCGATGCCGTCGCCACACGGCAAAGCGAACTTGAAGAGTTGCGGATTCTTCTCAAGGAAAAAATTGAGCTGGGACAGGTCGTGCACATGGCAGCGGCTTCGGGCAACGTCATCGGCCATTACGAACACATTCAAGGTGGTCGAGGTGTCAATGGCGTGCTTGTTGAAATGAGTGGAGCAAGCGACGAACTCGCGCACGACATCGCCGTTCACATCGCATTTGCTCGGCCGCAGTACCTGACGCGGGAGGACATTCCTGCGGAGGTTGTCGAGGCGGAACGAGCAACCCTTGAGACGATCACTCGAAACGAAGGCAAACCCGAGCAGGCGATTGCGAAGATTGTCGAAGGACGAATCGGCGGCTTTTTCAAGGATGTGTGCCTGTTGGAACAGCCGTTTGCAAAGGACGACAAGCAGTCGATCCAGCAAGTGATCGGCTCGGCAACGATCGTCCGCTTCGCTCAGGTCGAGATCGGCTGAAATACTTCTCACTATGAGCGATTCGTCGACACCAACTCCACGGTGGCGGCGAATTGTTTTCAAGCCATCAGGTGAGGCTCTTGCCGGCCCGACCGGACGAGGACTCGATGGTCCGACGCTTGACTCGACAGCACGCGAAATTATCGACCTGCGGCAAAACCTTGGAGTCGATGTCGCAGTAGTTGTCGGCGGCGGAAACTTCTGGCGCGGACGGACCGGTGCAATGGAAGGCATGGACGCCACGCAGAGCGACCACATCGGAATGCTCGGCACCGTGATGAACGCGCTTGCGTTGCAGGACGCCCTCGAACGACAGGGTCAGCCGACTCGTGTGCAATCGGCAATCGAAATGCCACGTATTGCGGAGCCGTACATTCGACGCCGCGCGGAACGTCATCTAGAAAAAGGACGCGTCGTTATTTTTGCTGCCGGCACCGGTAACCCGTTCTTCACGACCGACACAGCGGCGGCACTTCGAGCTGCAGAAATCGAAGCTGATGCGTTGCTCAAGGGAACGCACTCAGGGGTTGACGGCGTCTACAACGCGGATCCGCGACTTGATGAAAATGCCGTGAAGTACGTCGAGGTCGGGTACATGGAAGTGATGACAAAGAACCTCAAGGTGATGGACGCGACGGCGATCGCATTCTGCCGAGACAACGCGATTCCAATCGTCGTCTTCGACATGACCGAACCAGGAGCGTTGCGGTCAATTTTGCTTGGCGAACCCGTCGGCACCATCGTTCACGACGTCTGACGTCTCGTAACCGCATGCTGTCCGCAACCACCCGTTTGCCTGTGGTTACGCTGTAGGGGTGACTGACGAGACAATTCTCGAAGCGCTCGAGAAGATGGAGAAGGCTGTGCACCATGTGCAGTCGCAGTTTGCGACCGTTCGCACAGGTCGGGCCGCTCCGGCGCTCGTCGAGCAACTTCAGATCGAGTACTACGGCACGCATGTGCCGTTGCAACAGCTCGCGTCAATTCAAGTGCCCGAGGCGCGCCAGTTGCTTATCAAGCCTCACGACCGCGGATCGATGGGTTCGATTGAGAAGGCAATTCGAGACAGTGACCTCGGTGTCGCGCCGAATAATGACGGTGTGGTCATCCGACTGAACTTCCCACCACTCACCGAAGAGCGCAGGCGTGACTACGTAAAAGTTGCGAAAAACATGGCAGAAGATGGTCGAGTGGCCGTGCGCAACATTCGCCGCGATGCACGCAAAACGCTCGAGTCGGCAGAAAAGGACAGCGACATCTCGGCTGATGAGCTTGAACGCGCTGAAAAAGAGCTCGACAAGTTGACACACGAACACGTTGACCGAATTGATCAGGCGCTCGGCCGTAAAGAAGCCGAACTGCTTGAGGTCTGAACCGAGGAGACGAACGATGAGTGATGACATGTGGGGCGACTCAGGATCGATGTTTGACGAACCGGAACGTCGTCGCGATGGCGAACAGAACGACAGCGTTGAGGATCCGCCGCGGCTCTCCTTTGGCGATGAATCGGGACCGTTGCCGCATTGGACCGAACCAGCTTCGGGTTCATTGCGACGCGATTCGAGCGATGACACGTCGATTACCGAGGAGAATCTCCCAGTGCGGTCGTTCGACGATGACGATCTCGGCATTCTTGACGATGACGTTCCGACGGGCCGATCTGAGGATGATTTATGGGCGACGTTCACGGCTGAACAGCCTGTGTGGCAACCTTCGGATGCCCCGGAACCGACACGAGAATCTCCGATATTTGATGACGATGACACCGTGCGGGCGGTCGCTCCTCAACGTGAGCCATCGCGAATCGTTATCGGAACGGATCCGTCTGGTATCGATCGCCCTGTTTCGCCACCGCATGGTCGTCGGCGCGTCGAAGGTGCCGAGCGATCCCGAAAGGGAGGAGCAGGACAATCTGCGCGCCAGTCGTCATCTCCCCGCCCCGGAGCTCCTGCCTCGTCAGGGCGTGACCTGCCGGTTGCGACTGCCGTTGGGTTGCTCATCGTCGCAATCTTTGTCGGCGCATTGACGTATCGCCCATGGGCGGCACTCGTTGTTGTCGCCGTCATCCTCGGACTCGCGGCAGTCGAGTTTTACGACAAAGTGACCGAGAAGGGCTATCGGCCGGCGGTTGTGCCAGGCATCGTCGCTTGCGTTGTTGCGCCGCTCGCTGCCTACTGGCAGGGCGACGGGGCCCTGCCTCTCGTCATTGTGTTCGCGTTCATTGCGACGGCAGGTACGTACCTCGGTGCGCGCTCCATTGACATTGGACCGTTGCCAAATATCTCGATTACCACGCTGCCAATCGTGTGGGTCGGTCTCGCCGGCGCCTATGCCGGTCTGATCCTCCGGTTCTCGACGACCGGCGAGGTGTTGCGAGCCGATAACGGCACCGACACGCTGTTCATGGTTGCGCTCGCGGTCGTCGCGAACGATGTTGGTGCGCTCTTTGTGGGTGCCGCGGCGG
This sequence comes from Ilumatobacteraceae bacterium, assembly GCA_023262325.1. Lineage (GTDB taxonomy): Bacteria > Actinomycetota > Acidimicrobiia > Acidimicrobiales > Ilumatobacteraceae > Casp-actino5. The sequence goes on from JALRBS010000079.1 coordinate 6,884, forward strand.
GTCGCACACCGTTGCGCTCCTGGGTGTCTCCCGGAAAGACCGTGGAGGGATTCATCGGCGGAGCACTGCTCACGATCGTCGTGCTGATCATCGTTGGAATTGCGGGCTGGAACACGACATGGGATGGCACCGGCGATTTGTTGCTCCTCGCAATCTTCGTCTCGATTTTCGCTCCGATGGGTGACCTCGTCGAGTCGATGTTCAAGCGAAATCTTGGAGTGAAAGATTTCGGCTCGTTGGTGAAAGGACACGGGGGCGTGCTTGACCGTTTCGATGGCTATCTCCTCACGCTGCCCGTCGTGTACTACCTCACGCTCATTCTTGAGCCGTGGGCGAGCTGACCCACACCTGACGTTGTGTCACCAGTTCGCGTTGGAGTAGCCGGCTCTTCGGGGTCGATTGGCACACAGACGCTCGACATTGTTCGCTCGGCGCGTGACACCTACGACGTCGTGGCATTGTCAGTCGGTCGATCGATCGACGCCGTCGTTGCCCAAGCGAACGAGTTTCGACCTGAGGTCGTCGTCGTTGCAGACGAACACGCACGACGCGAAGTAGCCGCAGCGCTTGCTCATCTTCGCGAGGTTGAAGTCAGTGATGACGTCACTGCGCTTGCCGAGCGTTCAGATGTGGTGATCAATGGCGTCGTTGGCTTCGCGGGGCTTCCAGTCACGATGTCGACCCTTGCTGCAGGTCGACGGCTCGGGTTGGCGAACAAGGAAAGCCTTATTGCGGCGGGTCCGATCGTTCAGCCGCTTCGCTCGACATCCGGTGCAGAACTCATTCCGGTTGATTCCGAGCATTGTGCGTTACATCAATGCCTGCGTTCATCGGGCGATGTGGCGTCGGAGCTCACGAAGCTCGTGCTCACCGCAAGTGGCGGACCATTTCGTGGAAAGTCTGCGACCGAATTGGCCGAGGTGACCGTTGCCGAGGCGCTTGCGCATCCGACCTGGTCGATGGGCCCGAAAATTACCGTCGATTCGTCGACACTGATGAACAAAGGACTCGAAGTCATTGAGGCACACGAGCTCTTCGGTGTCGATTTTGACGCAATCGACGTCGTTGTTCATCCTCAGTCGGTCGTGCATTCAATGGTTGAGTTCCGAGATGGTTCGACAATTGCGCAACTGTCAATGCCCGATATGAGATTGCCGATCGGATATGCGCTTGCCTGGCCTGCTCGTCTCGATGTGCCATTCGGTCGTATCGATTGGGGCGACCTTGGACGACTCGAGTTCGAACCGCCGCAGCGGACCATATTTCGGTGCCTTGATCTTGCGTACGCCGCTGGTCGTGCCGGTGGAACTGCTCCGGCGGTGCTCAGTGCGGCGAATGAGGTTGCAGTCGATGGCTTTCTCGAGGGACGAGTGATGTGGTGGCAGATAGCCGACATCGTC
>JALRBS010000171.1 GCA_023262325.1 Ilumatobacteraceae bacterium
GCTGCGGGTGAATGATCGTTCCCGTGAACCGCTCGCGACCGGCGAAGTCAGGGCTGTGCCCACCTCGGTAGCTGTAATACCCGGAGCACATGAACAGAAAGTTGCAGGTCAGGACACGCACCCGTGAGTCGTCGACGAGCGCATGGACGGTCCACGTTGCGCGATCTGAGTTCCATTCAGCTCGAACGACGCGGTGGTTGAAACTGATATGTCGCGCGATGTCGTATTCGTCAACGGTGTCTCGAAGGTATTCCATGATCGACGGGCCATCCGCAATCGACTTCTCCGCGGTCCACGGACGGAATGAATACCCGAGGGTGTGCATGTCGCTGTCCGAACGAATGCCCGGATATCGAAAAAGATCCCAGGTGCCGCCGATGTCGCCTCGTCCCTCGAGAATGGTGAAAGACCGATCGGGACACTGCTGTTGCAAATGGTATGCAGCGCCGATGCCTGAGATGCCAGCGCCAACCACAATGACGTCGAAATGGCTTGGCGTCACGTGACGGTCCTGGGCAGATTCAGTGGTGACCATGAACCGATGGTAGTTGGGTGCGTCATTGACCTGTCAGCCGGTCGCCTCGTTTGCTTGAGAAGTCTGGTGAGAAGATTCCCTCATGGAATATCGACGACTCGGCAACACTGGACTTGAGGTCTCTCGCATTTGTCTCGGGTGCATGAGCTACGGCCAATCTGACTTGGGCACTCACCCCTGGAGTCTTGACGAACAGTCGAGCCGCCCGTTTTTTGAACAGGCGCTTGCACTCGGCATCAACTTCTTCGACACCGCGAACGTGTATTCGCTCGGAACCAGCGAGGAATACCTTGGACGTGCGCTGCGCGACCTTGGCGTCGCACGATCGGAGGTCGTCATCGCAACCAAGGTGCACGGAAAAATGCGCCAAGGTCCGAACGGCATGGGCCTCTCGCGAAAAGTCATTATGAACGAGGTCGACGACAGCCTGCGTCGTCTGGGAACCGACTACATCGATCTCTACCAAATACATCGGTGGGACCGACATACACCAATCGAAGAGACGATGCGAGCGTTGCATGACGTCGTGACGAGTGGGAAGGTTCGCTATATCGGCGCGTCGTCGATGTGGGCGTGGCAGTTCGCGAAGGCCCAGCACACTGCTGAACTCAATGGTTGGACAAAGTTCATCAGTATGCAGAATCACTACAACCTGCTCATGCGCGAAGAGGAACGAGAAATGATCCCGTTGTGCAGCGACCAGGGCGTCGGTGTCATTCCGTGGAGTCCTCTCGCTCGCGGGCGGCTCGCAAGGGCGTGGGAGGTATCGACGGGCCGGAGCGACACCGATGCGTTCGGAAGTTCGCTCTACGGACGCGATGTCACCGAGGCTTCCGACCGAGCGGTCGTGTCAGCCGTTGCACACGTTGCGGCACAACGTGGAAGTTCAATGGCCAGTGTCGCGCTCGCTTGGGTGCTTTCGAACCCTGCAATTACCGCGCCGATCGTTGGTGCGACGCGCAGTGTCCATCTTGACGACGCGGTTGCCGCGCTCGATATCTCGCTCAGCGACGACGAAATTCGGTCGCTTACCGAGCCGTATATTCCGCACCTGCAAGCCGGGTTCTGAACGAACGAGCCGTCGCTTCGCCGGCCTCGCGCGATCGTCAATCGGTTGTTGGGGCGCTGTCACGACGTTATGTGCGTCATCAGCGGTGCAGAATCAGTCGGCATCTCGTACTCTGTACTTAATGGCTTCATCATCGAAACAGGCCGACTCTGGTCGCCGAAATCAATTGCTGTTCATCGTGGGGGCATTCGTCCTCGTCGTTGTTGTCGCTGTCGTGATCGTCGTTGCGACCGGTGGCGGTTCGAATTCTTCTGTCGAATACACCGAGACCGCTGCGGTCACCGTGACCGGCGATCCACTCGTTGCATTCGAAGGCGACACGGCAAATGACGCCGGTCAGGGCATGATTGCTCCCGAACTTGAAGGCCAGTCATTTGATGGAACACCGCAGTCGGTGCGCCACGGCAAACCGACCCTCGTTATCTTCTTGGCGCACTGGTGCCCGCATTGCCAGGCCGAAGTTCCTGATCTCGTCGAGTGGGCCGAGGCCCTGTCGGTGCCGCCCGGACTTGACGTTGTCGGTATTACGACCGCTACCGCTCCTGATCGTCCGAATTACCCGCCATCAGCCTGGCTGCAACGTGAGCGCTGGCCATTCCGCGTGATGACCGATGATACGTCTGCGACGGCAGCTCAGGCGTTCGGTACGACCGGATACCCGTACCTTGTCATGCTCGACGAGACCGGCAAGGTGATATGGCGTCACAGCGGTGAACTCGCCGATGGTCAACTCGACCAGTACATCGCGACTTCACTGGGCTGAGCGCCCCGAGTGCTGGCCGCTCAGCAGGACATCAGCAGACGGGCAGAAGTTCAGTCGGTAGCGAACACCATGTCGTCCGACGCGAAGGCTTTGAACTCAATGGCGTTGCCGGCAGGGTCGAGAAGGAACATCGTCCACTGTTCACCCGGTTCTCCTTCGAATCGAACATAGGGCTCGATGACGAAGGAGCGCTGAAACGATCTCAGGCGTTCAGCGAGCATATGAAAGTCGTCGACGTCGAGGATGACGCCGAAATGTGGAACTGGAACGTCGTGGCCATCGACAGGGTTTGTTGTGTCGACACCTGCGCCGGGGTGAACATGGGTGACGAGTTGGTGTCCGAACAGGTTCCAATCGATCCAGGAGTCGGCGCTTCGACCGCGGGGACAATTCAGCACGGTGCCATAAAAGTGTTCGGCTGCTGACAGATCGTCCACGGGAATTGCGAGATGAAAACGTGTCCGGGTCACGGTGCCTCGACTCCAAGATGTTTCGCGAACCATTCAAGGATGATCTCAAAACGTTGGCGACGGTGCATCGGCGAACCAGATCGTGAGAGCTCGTGTGTCTCACCCGGAAATCGCCAGAACTCGACCGGTTTATCAAGGAGTCGAAGGTGAACAAATAACTCCTCGGCCTGGCTGATCGGGCAGCGCAAGTCGTTTTCGGAATGAATGATCAGCATCGGGATGTCGATGTCCCGCACGAAGGTGATCGGCGACATGCGCAAATACTCGGCAGGATCATCGACCGGGTTGGGGCCGTGTTCCACTCGGAACATCGTGCCGATGTCACTTGACCACTCCTCGGTCAACATGTTGTTCACCGATCGTTCAGAACACACGGTGACCAGTCGACCTTCGTGGCGGGCGGCGAGCAAGGTCGCCATGTAGCCGCCATAGCTGCCACCTTGCATACCGAGGCGCTTCGGGTCGCAGACAGGAAACCGATTCAATGCAGCGTCGATCACGGCGATGACGTCATCGAGATCAGCGACGCCCCACCCGGTTCCCGGGTGGTGTGGGTGTTTCGGACCAAGGATCGCCTGGCCCCACGCCTCCTCGCGACCCGAACTCCCACGTGGATTACACATGATGACGACAAACCCGGCAGCAACTTGCATTTGCGCTTCGTCAAAGTAGGTTTCGCCGTACTGGGTGTGTGGGCCGCCATGCACATTGACGATGACCGGCAAGGGGCGCGAATCATCGGTCGGGTCGATCCCGTTCGGACACATAATCCATGCGTCGATTTCTGGAATCGTTCCAGGTGTTGGTGAGGGCGTCGGCACGGTGAAGTGCGTCCAGCCAGCGGGTGCCGTTCGATGAACGAAACTGGCGCTGAGCGAGGTGAGTTGTGCCTCGCCGCTGGCGGTGATCGAGAACAGTTCAGCCGGATGATCAACGGTCGATCGCGCAATGACGAACCCATTGTCGTTGAGGTCCCATGAGCGGGCCCACGTCGCCCCGGTGGTCAACGCTGTCGGTGCGGATGATCCGTTTGGATCAACGGCGTAGACATGGCAAGTACCGCGGTCCTCGGCGCTGAAGATGAGCATTCCGTCACTTCGCCAGATGGGTCGCACTGTGCCCGACGTGGTTTCGACGGTGCGATCGAGCGCATGCGACACCCATCGCGACGATCCGGACGCGAGATTGAGCACGCCGATCTTTACATTCTGCGGGTACGTCATCGAATCGTCTGAGCCCACGAACGCGATGTTCGTGCCATCAGGCGACGGTGACGGACGACCGCGACTACCGGTTCCGTCGGTGAGTTTTCGAACCTCACCGGACAGCGTGACGAGGTACAGGTCGCTGACGAGATCAATGTCCCAGTTCTCGTGGCGGTGCGCTGAACATACGAGCGCAGTTGAGTCGGGTATCCAGGCGAAGTCGGCCTGATCGTGATCTCGATACGGCGAATTGACATCGTGGGGCGTGAGGTCGCGCGGTTGCGAGGTGCCATCGACCGCAGCGACAAACATGTGGAACGGTCGGTCGTAGATCCAACCCTCACCGTCGAGCCGCGTGTAAAAACCATCGATCCGACGTGCTTCCCGGCCACGGTCGTCTATTGCGCTATATCGATCGTGAGGCACGCGTGCTGCGTATGCGATGAATCGACCATCGGGCGACCACGACGGAGCGGCGATTGCATCGGTTCGCTCCACAAGTCGTCGGAGTTCGCCGGGAGCATGGATTGGCATGATGTGCAGGGATGCCGCCGGACGTGGCGAATCACTGTCACCCTTTCGCTGTGAGACAAACGCGAGGTACCGACCGTCGGGTGACCAGGCCGGCTGCGATTCTCCGGGATCGCCCGAGGTAATCGGCGCGGCGGGTCGGGTGCCAAGCGTGTCTGCGAGCCAAATTCGGCGTACATACGTGTTGGCGGCGAGCGAAAGTGTTGAAACCGTGAACGCGACTTCGGTTCCCGAGGGCGAAAGAGTGACCTCAGAAATTGATGAGAGGCCGTCGAGGCGTTCCTCGACCAGCGTTCGCCACGGGGAATTCTGGAGGTTCGGTGCGGAAGCCATCGGGAGGACGTTACCCGTCACGGGTTTCGGCACCTCCAGTCAGGCGAGAACCGGCCTGTTACATCGTGAATCGAAGATTTTGGGCGGCCCGTTCGCCGAGCGAGGCATCGCCGGACCAGACGATGGCGCCGCTCTCGATTCGTGATCGAGGGTCGACTCGACCGCATGCGAGCAACGCAAAAGTTGTCGAGTCGGTCGTCAACGTTGCATCAACCGGATCGTTGTCATCGGTCAGCGCGGCGCGTCCGGTGACCCGAGTCGTGATCGTCGACTCAACGGGTCCAGTCAGGACGACCCGCAACGATGACCCGTCAGGAACGCCGACCTTCTTTCCCGCGATGTATGGCATCGACATGCGAATCTCGTCGATCGAGCGTTCGGCGGCGATGCCACCCTCGTGTCCTGGTCGCTGCAGTGGCGTTCGAATGTCCTGCTCGTGAACCCAGAAGTCGAAGACGCGGATGTCCATGAACCGCCCGTATGTGCCCGGGCCGACAGGTGTCATCACTGCAGTATCGAACGCGCTTGGTGGGAAGTCCGACAACTCGTCCCATCGTTTGGCCGTCACCGACCGAAACCGCTCGAGCAACTCGGTTGGCGAGAGACCGGCCATCGCCGACGATGACGCACCGACCTCCTCAAACGGCAATCGTTCGGCGAATTCGTTCGGGTTGCGTCCGAGCAGCATCTCTTCAACCGCAATGAGGTGAATGACAACCCCAGCGACGTTCCAGTCAGGACACAGCGACTGCACGGACCACTCATCGTCGTTGAGGCTGGCGAGCAAATCATCGAGGGAATCCCAACATGCTCGAAGTCCGTCAATAGAGGTGTGTGTCATTCTTGCTCCTTTGTCACGTCTGCCGATCGTCCGATTGGGATGACTTTGCCACGATCGATTGAGACCCAATCGCGAGCCTCGATATAGGGTCGAAACGTGTCAGCGATTTTGCGTTGGTCATCCGCGGATTTCGGATGCTGGAGTTCGTAAAGAAATGGAAACTCCGCCCAGGTAGACACCGCGTTCCACAACCGAACGGCCTCGGCTCCCTTCGGTGGTTCGAGTAGTACAGGGCCGAAGACGCAGTGACCATCGATGTAGAGCGTCGGCACTCCGTAGCCACCTGACGCAACCACTCGGTCATGGTCTGCCCGCACTTCGTCATGGGTTGTTGGATCGGCGATCGCTTCGTCGACGAGTGACGGATCGAGTCCGATATCGGCGAGAAGAAAACGAGCGACCTCTGGTTCATGAGGTTTATGCCCGTCGACGTGAAGCGCTCGACCGGCCCGCGCGTACCACGCGTCAAGATCGCTCATCGACTGTCTTCGCAAGAGCGCACCGATTCGCATCATCGACCAGCCGTAGGACCATTCGCGTTCCCACGGGTGCTTCTTTCCATCGACGCGATTGATCTCCTCAAGACTGAAAAACCTCCAGTCAATATCGAGTCCAATTTCGTCGCGAACCGCTCGAATCCACAGCGAAGTTTGATACGCCCAAGGGCACATCACGTCGAAATGAAATTCAACGGTTCGAGTATCCATGTTCCGACCTTAGACACCTTTGCGCCTCGCATGTTGATCGGATCAC
>JALRBS010000089.1 GCA_023262325.1 Ilumatobacteraceae bacterium
CCGTTAACGGTGATCTCAACAGAAGATTCGCTCATGATGCGCCTCCGACCGCAGTCACCGGAATCCGAGTTCGCTGACGCGAGGGTGCAACCAGTGCCTCGAATTCTGAACGAAACAAGGTCAAGGCGGAGTGCACCGGCACGTAGGCCGATGGACCAACGAAGCAGATCGTCGTCATCTTGTACGGGAATGGCGTTGCGTCGAGCCCAAGCTCGGCACTCGCTGCATGCGGCATATCACCCGGGCAGATCGACTCTCCTACCTCAAGCAACAACTCGAGATCATCGGTCGTACCGTGTCCATCGACGACGCGCTGCAAAATTCGCATGAGCCAGGTACCGCCTTCGCGACATGGCACACATTTGCCGCACGACTCGTGCGCGTAAAAGTTCGTGAGCGTCAGTGCGGCTGCCGGAATATCGGTGGTGTGGTCCATCACCATGATTGCGCCGGAGCCGAGCATCGAACCGGCTGCGCCAACAAGTCGTCCCTCAAACGGAAGATCGAGCTGGTCCGGCAGAAACCATGGGGCGGAGCCGCCACCTGGAACGAACGCCTTGAGCGTGTTGCCATCGCGAATTCCTTGACAGAACTCCTCGCCGTACAAGAGATCACGGAACGTGGTCGTCCCGTTCACAATCTCATAGACGCCGGGGCGCTTAACATGGCCCGAGACCGCCACCATTCGCGTTCCCGGAGAGGTTTCGGTGCCGATCGCGGTGTAATCGCTCGCACCATGCCGAGCGATAAACGGGAGATTCGCCAGTGTCTCCACGTTGTTGACAATCGTTGGTTGGCCATAGAGACCGATTGCGGCAGGAAAGAACGGCGGCTTCAGTCGAGGCATCCCTCGGTTGCCCTCGAGCGATTCGATGAGTGCAGTTTCTTCGCCGACGACGTACGCACCAGCGCCCCAGTGCAACACAATGTCGATGCTGAAGTTCGTGCCGAGAATGTTCTTACCGATGTATCCAGCGGCATAGGCGTCGTTGAGGGCTTGAGCAACGCGTTCTTGTGCGAGCGCCATTTCGCCTCGGATGTACAAGAAACATTGGGAGAGCCCTGCCGCATAACAGGCGATGAGACAACCTTCGATGAGTTGGTGCGGGTCGCGCTCCATGAGAAGGCGGTCCTTGTAGGTGCCCGGTTCCGACTCATCACCGTTCACGACGAGGTATCTCGGGTACACGCCGCCTGGTGTGAGCCCCCATTTGACACCTGCTGGGAATCCGGCACCGCCTCGCCCGAGCAACGTCGACGCCCGCACTTCGTCGTGGACAACATAGGACGGTCGGGCGAGCGCAGCGCGAAGCCCTTCGTAACCGCCGGTGGCGAGATACCGCTCAATGGTGTACGAGTCCTCGTATTCAAACCGTGAGGTCACGATCTTCGGACGGTCACCTGCAATGAAACCGGGAGCCCACGCATAGGTCGTCATGATGCTCCTCCCTCTGGGGCTGTGGTCACCCACACGGGAGCCTCGTTTACGGCCGCGGGATCAACCGCACCGACACCACGGTCAACAGGAATGTGCTGGCGAATACGCGCAAGAGTTCCATGCGAGGGGATCTCGGCTTCGTGCTGGCCTGCTCGAATTTCTCGAATGAATTGTCGAATCTCTACTGGCGTGACGCGGAATCGGTACCGGTAATTCACTTGCAAACACGGAGCCTCAGTGCATGCCGCTTGACACTCGGCGCGATGCAAGGTGAACATGCCGTCGTCGGTTGTCCCACCCGCGTGAATTCCGAGTTCCTCTTCGGCGGCGCGCATGAGTTCGTCGGCGCCGAGCAGCGCGCAGGACATGGTTCCGCAGATGTTGATGAGGTACCGCCCGATCGGCTCAAACTGGAACATCTCATAGAACGTTCCTGTGCCGCGAACCTCAGCCGGGGTCACGCCAACGAGGTCGGCAATATGACGCATCGCCTCGTCAGTAACCCAACCGTCTTGCTCTTGCGCCAAGTGCAACAACGGAATGAGCGCCGACTTTGGGCGCGGGTATCGAGCGATGATCTCGGCGGCGAGAGCCGTGTTTTGTTCATTCAGTCGAGGCATCCGAGCAGTCCTTTAGCGATCTACCTCGCCGAGCACCGGGTCGACGGATGAAATGACGGCGACGGCATCAGCAACAAGGCCGCCTCGCATCATGTGTGGAAGACATTGAATGTTGACGAATGATGGAGCACGCACGTGCATTCGATACGGCGTTGACGAACCATCGCTCGCGATGTAGCAACCAATCTCGCCACGTGGGCTCTCGATTGCGACGTACACCTCACCCTCGGGAACCTTGAACCCTTCGGTGAAGATTTTGAAATGGTGAATGAGCGCTTCCATCGACTCATCGATGCGAGCACGCGGCGGCGGGGTGATTTTTTTGTCTTGAATCCGATAATCACCTTCGGGCATGCGATCGAGAATCTGACGAACGATCCGCATCGACTCACGAATTTCATTAAGACGAATGGCGTAGCGATCGAACGCGTCTCCGTAACTTCCTACAACAATGTCGAATTCGACCTCGTCGTAAAACAAGTACGGGTCATGTCGACGCAAATCCCATTCGACACCTGTTGAGCGAAGAATCGGACCAGTAGCACCAAGAGCAATCGCCTCCTCAGGAGTGATCACCCCAACGCCTTGGAGTCGTTCACGCCAGATCGGCTGACCGGTCATTAGTGTGTCGTATTCCTCGAGCCGCTCAGGCAGCAGATCGAGAATTCTCAACACATCATCGCGCCATCCAGCGGGCAAGTCGGCGGCGAGTCCTCCTGGTCGAACGAAGTTGTGGTTCATTCGCAAGCCAGTGACTTTCTGGAAGAAACGCAGAACCTCCTCGCGTTCCCGCCAGCCGTAAATCATCATCGACACCGCGCCGAGGTCCATGCCGTTGGTCGCGAGGAAGAGCAAGTGACTGCTCATGCGATTCATCTCCGAGAGGAGCATGCGCATCCACACGGCTCGCTCGGGGATGTCTCCGTCGATTCCGAGCAATTTCTCGGTCGCCATCGAGAAGACCAATTCGTTGTTCAGTGGACTGAGGTAGTCCATGCGAGTGACGTTGGTTCCACCTTGCAGGAACGTGAGGTCTTCGCCGGTCTTCTCCATGCCCGTGTGCAAGTAGCCGATCACGGGCTTGCAACGAAGCACGGTCTCGCCCTGAAGCTCGAGCATGAGTCGCAGAACACCGTGGGTGCTCGGGTGCTGCGGACCCATATTGATGATCATCGTCTGCTC
>JALRBS010000096.1 GCA_023262325.1 Ilumatobacteraceae bacterium
ATTGTCGTCCGAGCCGGAACCGGCACCGGCAAAACCCTTGCGTACCTCGTACCGTGCATTGCGGCTGGCGTGCCGGCGGTCGTCGTGACTGCGACGAAAGCACTCCAAGACCAGCTCGCCCATAAAGACCTTCCATTTCTCGAACTGCAGTTGCGACATGAGCTCGAAAAGGAAATCACGTGGGCGGTGTTGAAAGGACGATCGAACTATCTCTGCGTACAGCGAATCGCTGAGATCACCGCCAATGCCTCCAAGGATCGCGTGCAACTCTCACTCGAAGGCATCGATGATGACGATCGGGTCGAGGTCGATCGGCTCGCACAATGGGCGGAGCACACAACTACTGGTGACCTCACCGAACTCGATTGGTCGCCGAGCACGACAACCATTCAGGCGGTCACCGTTGGCTCAGACGAATGCCCGGGCGCCGCACGATGCCCTTCGGGGGATGCGTGCTTTGCCGAACACGCCCGAATGCGGGCGGCGACCGCCGACGTTGTCATCGTGAACGCCCACCTGTACGGACTCGACGTGGCTGCAGAGGGAGCCATTCTTGGCGACCATGACGTCGTCATCTTCGACGAAGCACACGTACTCGAAGATGTCATGAGCGACACCGTCGGCGTCGAACTCACTTCCGCACGATTCGCCCGCGCAGCGACCGCAGTTCGACGAATCGTCGTAGACCCGGATCTTGACGCCGCGCTCAGCACGCTCAGCGACGACTTCGCTGAAGCGATCGCACCATTCAGCGGTGAACGTCTCCACCCACCGCTACCGCCGCTCATCCATGAGGTGCTCACCACAGCGCGCACGGCGCACAACCTTGCGCTTACCGCACTCGGTGATCTACACATCGAGGACAACGACGCGAAACAGCGCCGCCTGCGCGCCCAAGTGATCCTCACAAGGTCCGTTGAGTCGATCGACCGATTCCTGTCTCCGGGCGAGAGCGACGTCATCTTCGTCACCGGTGCACCAGGAGCACACCACCTTGAACTCGCACCCCTGGATGTTGGTCCAGCGCTTCATGAAGGAGTGTGGACAAAGCGCACCGCCGTGCTCACGAGCGCGACGGTGCCGTTAAATCTGGCGGACCGCATCGGACTTTCAGGTGCCGAGTTCGCCGACGTTGGAAGTCCGTTCGACTACGAGTCGAATTCGTTGCTGTATTGCGCAATGCACCTGCCGCCCCCCAACGATGCGGGGTTTCGAGCAGCTGTTCACGATGAACTCACCCATCTCATTGCTGCCGCAGGCGGCCGCACCCTCGCGCTGTTCACAAGTTGGTCAGCAATGGACGAGGCGGCAGAGGCGTTGCGCGCAACTCTTCCGTTCCGAATTCTCACCCAACGAGATCTTCCGAAGCCAGCGCTCCTGCACGAGTTCGCCCGCGATGAGGAAAGTTGCCTGTTTGCAACTGCAGGATTGTTCCAAGGCGTCGACATTCCGGGTCGGACACTCTCGCTCCTCACGATTGACCGCATCCCATTCCCACGCCCCGACGATCCACTGCTTTCGGCGCGCCGCGATGTTCTCGGCGCAAAAGCGTTTCAAGAAATTGATCTTCCTCGCGCTGCGACGATGCTGGCCCAAGCGAGCGGTCGACTCATACGAACGCACAGCGACCGGGGCGTCGTCGCTGTCATGGATCGACGGCTCGGCACCGCCCGATACCGCTGGGACATCATCTCTGCGCTGCCGCCTATGCGTCGCACACGCGATCGCGAGGAGGTCGAGAACCTCCTGCGCACGATCGCAATGGGTTGATTCGAGCCGGTTACGGTCACCCTCATGGCCGACGAACGACTTGTGCAACATACGACGCACAACGGGATTTCAACAATCACTCTCAATTCACAGCACAACCGAAACGCGCTCTCGCGACGCCTGCTCGCGGAATTGCATGAAGCACTCGACGATGCTGAAGACGTCGACGCCCGAGCAATCGTGCTTCGCCACGAAGGTCCCGCATTCTGCTCAGGCGCCGACCTAAAAGAGCGAAGCGCGGGTCCCCCCGATTCTGGCCCGATGGTGCACGCGCTCGAGCGTCTCATGGATACGCCACGGCCAACGATTGCGGCCGTGAACGGTGCGGTGCGAGCAGGTGGATTGGGGCTGATGACCGCATGTGATCTCATCGTCGTCAATACTTCGGTCACCTTTGCGCTCACCGAAGTGCGCATTGGCGTCACCGCAGCAATTATTTCCGTGCCCATTCTTCGACGCGTCTCAGCGGGCCAGATCGCTGCCGCAATGCTCACCGGCGAATCTTTCGACGCATCGACGGCGTTCGATATCGGACTCGTCACCCATGTCACGAACGATGTCGCAGCCACCGTCGACGATCTCGTACGCGGAGTGCTCGCCGGTGCACCACGTGCCGTGGCTGCAACAAAAGCCCTGCTACGGCGCGTGCCATCGCTTGACCGCGAAGCAGCATTTCACGAAATGCGAGCGCTCAGCGAGCAATTCTTCACGAGTGAAGACGCCGCCGAAGGCATGGCGTCGTTCATCGAGAAACGGCTGCCAAAGTGGAATCCTGATGCGCGACGTTGACGCACAACCCGGGGCGTGCGTGACATCGCACTAAAGAGCGAGAAGTCGATAACCGAGCCCACGAACGGTCACGATGAGTTTTGGATCGTCCGGTACGTCTTCAATTTTCAGTCGAAGACGACGAACATGCGCATCAACGAGACGTGAGTCGCCGAGATACTCGTACCCCCACACCCGTTCAAGTAACTGATCGCGACTCAATACGGCGTCATGATGTTCAGCAAATTCACAAAGCAACCTGAATTCGGTACGAGTGAGGGATAGTTCGATGCCGCCCTTCAGCACAATTCCCTGTTCGCGCCGCAATTCAACATCGCCAAATCGTTCGATTCCGAGTTCAGTCGAGGAATCATCGTGGGCGTATGCGACACGCCGCAATAATGCTGCGATTCGAGCAGCGAGAACTTTTGGCACAACCGGCTTCGTGACATAGTCGTCTGCACCGGCCTCGAGACCGGCAACCATGTCGCTCGCATCGGTTTGCGCGGTCACCATGATGATCGGCACCGTCGACGCCGCTCGGATCGCACGACACACTTCGAATCCGGACAGATCGGGCAAACGTAAGTCGAGCAGCACGACTTCGGGGGTGTTGGAGCCAAATTGGACGAGCCCCGATGCACCATCATGCGCCTGAACGACCTCGTACCCTTCGTCCTCGAGCGCGAGGGCTAACGCAAGTCGAATCGCATCGTCATCCTCAATGAACAAGACTTTGTGCACTTCCTCAAGTCTGCCAGTTCACGCCAGCAACGCTCATACGGCGATCGAAGGCCGGTGACTGCAATTGAATTTTGTTACACAAATCGCACAAAACTCGCACGAACCCGTCACATCGGTCTTCCACAATGATGATCGTTCACGCTGCACCGGTGGGATACCTACCTCCCCCTGGTGTCCCACCGGCAGCGGCGTAATCGCCGAATTAGTGTGTGGCAATGGCTCAGTGGCGCTCCCCTCGTCTGACGACGCGCGTCGCACTGTTCTTTGGTCTCATCGGCATGATCGCCGGACTTGGACTGACGACCGCAACGTACTCGGTCGCTCGAGAATCTCTCCTCGATCAACGTCTTGCCGCTGCACGATCAACCGCATTCGACCATGCCCTCGAAGTGCGAACCGGATTCGATCAAGACGCCGCCGCTGAAACGTTTCTCGGGTTGGACATCGAGCAGGGCGGTTTCGCCGTGCTAACGAAACCAGCAATCTCCTACCTGTTGCAGCACCCCGAGACTTCATTTCCTCTTGAACTCAGAGAGGCGGTGGCAAGCGGACAGTCAGGTCAGCAGCAATTCGAACTCGATGGGGAGAACTACCTCGCTGTCGGTGTTCACATTTCGTCATTTGATACGTCATATTTTGAGGCGTTTCCACTCGACGCGACCGAACGTACGTTGACGCTGCTCGTCACCGCCCTGCTCATCGGCTCGGCGTTGGCAGCATTACTCGCCACGTTCTTCGGATTCACGACGAGCCGAGGTCTGCTCCGACCGTTAACGCGCGTGGCAGACGCAGCGAGCGACATCGCTGACGGTGCACTCGACGCGCGTCTCGAACCATCACCAGACCCCGAACTACAACGACTGACCGAAGCGTTTAACGAAATGGCAGATGCTGTTCAAACAAGAATTGAACGCGAGGAACGTTTCGCATCGGACGTCAGTCACGAACTGCGCTCACCGATCACTGCAATGACTGCAGCGGTCGAAATGCTCGCATCGCGGCGCGACGAACTCTCGCCACGCGCACAGCAGGCACTCGATCTTCTTGTCGATCAAGTGAGACGATTCGACAACATGGTCATCGACCTTCTCGAACTCTCTCGGCTCGAAGCCGGCGCAATCGATGGCCACATCGAAATGATCGACATCGTGGATTGGATCCGCCGCATCGTTCACCGATCCTCAACTCCTGGCGTTCATATTGAGGTCGAGCCGAAATTTAACGCAATCATCGCCACCGACCGTGTGCGAATTGATCGCATTGTTGCCAACCTCATTGAAAACGCTCAGGTTCACGCGGGCGGAGCACGAAGAATCGCCATCTCAGCAGACGGTGATCACATCGCCATCATCGTCGACGACAACGGCCCAGGGGTCGAACCTGCCGATCGAAAGCGAATATTTGAACGGTTCGCGCGCGGTGGGGCTGCCCGCCATCGCGTCGGCACCGGACTCGGCCTAGCGCTCGTTTCAGAGCATGCCGCCGCGCTTGGAGGCTCCGCCCAAGTAACCGACGCGCCGGGTGGTGGTGCGCGGTTTATCGTGTGGCTCCCTCGTCTCAATGCCGAACAGTTCGAGGGTGTTGACTCATGAATTTCTTCGTCAAGGTTGGGGCGCTCATCACCGTTGCGTCGCTCGGTACGGCCTGCGGCATCCGGTCAAATGATGCGGTGACGATCTACGAGGATGTTCCCTTTGGCCTTGCTGACCCATCGACGACGACGACAACCACAACGACAACGATTGCAGAGCCTCAAAATTCAGTTCCGACACCGTCGACAACGACGACGACGATGGCGGAGAACCTTCGAAGGGTTGAATTCGCATACATCGTTGGATTCACACGTGAGCTCGACCTAGCGACAGTTGAAATGCAAGAACCGGTGACGGAGCGCGCCCTCATTAACCAACTGGCCACAGACCCCTCGGATATCGAACCAGGGTTGCGAACCGAAGTCACACGTGGACTTATTTTGGGATTCACCGTTGACCGTGGTGTCGCAACAGTTGCTCTGTCGCAATCATCGGTCAACGCGTTGAACAGCGTTGAACAGCGCCGAGCGATTGCGCAGATCGTGCTCACGCTCACTCTGTTCGCTTCTGACCAAGGTGGCATCGGCCAAGTGCTGTTTGAAGTCAATGGCGAACCGCTCAGCGTGTACGTACCGCTGCTGGGCGAAAATAGTGACCCGGCACAACCGGTGGCGTGGACGGACTTTGCGCAACTGCTCGTCGGAGTGCCAACTCCATCGACGACGACAACCTCACCACCAACGACAACGAGTGCGACCCCTGCCACGCCATCAACTACAACCGTTGGCCCTTCGCCGACGTCAACCGAGGCACCATCAGCATCCACAACTGTTGCGACACCGCCAACAACAATTCAAGCGGCGTCATCCTCAACCTCGATGCCATAACGAATACGCAGTTCGTTAATAGCCGAGGCGTTCAACTCGATCCGGCCGACGTTGCCAATCTTTGTCGACGCGCACACGAAGCTCGAGAAACGCTCCTTCGGGCAACTGGGCGCGTGCTCTCGAACCCACCTCTTTTAACACGGAGCCGCCTTTGCCGATCACCATTCCCTTTTGGCTCTCACGTTCGACGATGATGTCGCACCGAATGCGCGGCCACTCCCATTCCGTTACCTGCGTCGCAATCGAATACGGCAATTCATCCCGAACGACGGCAAGCAACTGCTCGCGAACAAGTTCTGCCACCCAAAGCTCATCGGACATGTCGCCGACTTCGCCCTCTGGGAACCACCTCGGTCCGATTGCTAACAACGTGTGCACATGGTCAACAAGTTCTGCCACACCGGCACCGGTTCGAGCCGATACCGGGAAGTACGCCGCTGCGTCGAGCGAGGAGGCCACCGCAAGCATGTCGATCACGTCGTTTCGCTGCGCAATGTCGACTTTGTTCACCACCACGATGAGTTTTGACCGGTCCAAACGTTGAGCGACCCAATCGTCACCTCGTCCGAATGGCGCCGTTGCGTCGAGCACGAGGCATTGCACATCAACGTCACCGGCGCTCTCGAGCGCCGTCGCATTTACCCGCTCCCCAAGCGCCGACACCGGCTTATGCAGCCCTGGCGTGTCAACAAATACGATTTGGCTCGCATCGCTATTGAGCACCCCCATGACGCGATGACGCGTTGTTTGGGGTTTGTCAGAAACGATCGAAACCTTTCGACCACACATCGCGTTCACGAGCGAGCTTTTCCCGACATTTGGTCGGCCGAGCAGCCCAACGAGACCCGATCGAAACTCGGCTATGCCGCGGTCAACTCCACTCACACCTACAAGTCAACACCGCCACCTCGTCAAAGCGGCGAATGCTCTGCAATGCTGACTTCATGAGCCCACGAATTGTCAACGGAGCCGCCGAACTGAAGTCCCTCGTCGGAGAGCACCTCGGCTACAGCCCATACGTCAATGTCAATCAAGAGCAGGTCAACATGTTCGCCGAAGCGACGGGTGACCACCAATGGATCCACATCGACGTCGAGCGGGCGAAAGCGGGCCCTTTCGGAGCACCGATCGCCCACGGATATCTCACATTGTCGCTCGGACCGATGCTGTACCCACAGGTGGTCTCGATCACCGGTTTCTCGATGGGTGTCAACTACGGCGCCAATAAGGTCCGATTCATGTCGCCCGTCAAGGTTGGCTCCAATGTTCGACTCGGCGTGAAACTTTTGGAGGTCACCGATATCCCCGGCGGCATTCAGAACACGATGGAGTTCACCTTTGAGTGTGAAGGCGCCGAAAAACCGAGTTGCGTCGCTGAACTCATCTTCCGTTCGTACGAGTGACAACATTCCCGACTGCCGGGAATCGCCATGACGACCCTCGGAGTTCACGAAGAAGCAACAACACCGATCGCTGAAATACTTCGCGCGGTTGGCGCGGAGCGCAGCAGCGCGGAGTGCATTGTCGGCCCCGGAGATTTCTCACTTGATTGGGCCACATTTATCGATCGCGTCGAGCGCGTCGCGCATCTCTTTCAGAACCACGGTCTCGGCTGCACAACCGAACGAAGCGATCTCGCCGAGGGCACTTCGGGGCAAGACCATCTCGCAATTCTTTCGCCGAACACACCGGCCTGCCTTGAACTCATGGCAGGTGCTTTCGCCGCTCGAGTCGTTCCAATCAATATCAACCACCGATTCACTGACGATGAACTCGTCGATGTTCTCTCCTTTGCGGATGTGACCGCGATCGCAGTCGACACACGGTTTGCTGAGTCGCTCAACCACGTACTTGATCGCCTTCCGAACATTCGCCTCGTCGTCGAGGTCACCGATGACGGGATGCCGAGGATCGAGACAGCGATCGATTACGAACGCTCGCTTGACTGCGTGACGATCGATGCGCCGCTTCCCGTACCTTCGGGTGACGATCTCTACATCCTGCTCACAGGTGGCACAACGGGACGACCACGGGGCGTCATGTGGCGAAACGCGGACGCCGTCGTCGAATGTTTTGATGCAGCGCGACACCCGCAACACGTGAGTGAGTTCGTTGCGAATATTCGGCCCGAACTTCGTGTCCTGTCTGCAGCGCCATTCATGCACGGGGCGGGACAGTGGATGGCATTTCGAGCCTTACTCGCCGGTGGGACGGTCGTCCTCACCGATGTCTGCGACTCGTTCAATGCCAACGACACGCTGAACACCGCAGCACATCACAAAGCAACCTTGCTTGGCATCGTCGGCGAATCCTTTGCACGTCCGCTCATTCATGCAATCGAATCTGGCGCAAAGGTTCCCGACAGCGTCAACGTTGTCCTCACGGGAGGAGCGCCGTTATCTCAATCGACCAAAGAACGGTTACTTGAACTACTCCCGACCATCATCATCGTTGACGGATTCGGCTCATCAGAAACAGGCGGCCAGATGTCGATCGTCTCCACGAGAGGCAATGCGAGTTCGGGTACCTTTCGCCCTCGTCAAGGTCAAACCTTCGTCGTCGACGATTCGTGCACGCAGGTGATCAGCGAATCGAACAGTGAGGTCGGTTGGCTTGCGACATGCGGGCGCCTTCCCCTCGGCTATCTCAACGATCAGGTAAAAACGGAACAGGTCTTTCGAACGATTGACGGCGTTCGTTTCGCGATTCCCGGAGACCACGCCCGACTTCGCTACGACGGTTCAATTGAGGCACTCGGC
The DNA here is from genome assembly GCA_023262325.1 of Ilumatobacteraceae bacterium. Classification (GTDB taxonomy): domain Bacteria; phylum Actinomycetota; class Acidimicrobiia; order Acidimicrobiales; family Ilumatobacteraceae; genus Casp-actino5. The sequence goes on from JALRBS010000096.1 coordinate 8,461, forward strand.
CGTGAAGCCGTGTGCATCAACACCGGTGGAGAGAAAGTATTCGCTGAGGAAGTTGAAGATGCTGTCCTCCGGCATCGAGCGGTGCGAGATTGCATCATCGTCGGGCGACCGAGCCCGACATGGGGAAGCGAAGTCGTCGCAGTGATTTCACTCAACCACAGCGGAGTCGCCGCACCCACTGCCGAGGAACTCTCGCGTGGCATGCCGCACCTCGCCCGCTTCAAGCATCCGAAATGTGTCATCGTGCAGGACGAGATTTGTCGCTCCCCCGCCGGTAAAGCCGACTACACGTGGGCCCGTCACGTTGCGATGTCGGTACGCTGAATTACAGCGGCAAATTCCCCGTCGCGGCTTTAGTCGTTCCCGAGTCGTTAAACGCCGCGATCGTCCGTTGCGCAATTCTCATCTGATGGATCTCATCCGCGCCATCCGCGAATCGAGCCCAGCGAGCCTGCTGCAACATGTGCGCGAGCGGCGTATCTGTTGAGTAGCCGAGTGCTCCATGCACCTGAATGGCCCGGTCGATGATCCTCCACAGGCTGTTCGCCACGAAGTGTTTCGCCATCGACACGACAGCTGTGAAATCCATGCCCTGTTCGATCTGATACGCGGCGTGAAGCACCATGAGTTTGCACTGATACAACTCGACCGCAGAGTCAGCAATGAGCCACTGAATTCCCTGTTTCTCAGCAAGCAATGAACCGTGCGAGTACCGCTCCATCGCGCGTTCGACCATCATGTCGAGCGCAGTTTCCGCTTGACCAATCCAGCGCATGCAGTGAGCAAGCCGCGCCGGCCCAAGCCGATATTGACCGAGCAGGTGGCCTTGGCCTCGGCCGCCGAGCATGTTCGTTGCGGGCACGCGTAGGTCGGTGATTCTGATTTCACAGTGGTTGTGACCGCCCGACATCGTGTGGACATCGCGAACGATTTCCCAGCCATCCGATGGCATGTCGACGATGAAACAACTGTTCGCCGCTTGAGGAATCTCTGGATCCTCCTCAGTTCTTGCTACAAGAAGAGCGAATTTCGCGCCGCGAGCGCCCGAGATAAACCACTTGTGACCATTGATGACCCACTCATCTCCGTCCTGGTAAGCAAAGGTCTGGATGAGCGTCGGATCCGACCCCGCAACCTCGGGCTCAGTCATCGCAAAGCATGATCGCGAAGTGCCTTCACACAATGGTCGAAGGTATTTCTCTTTCTGTTCATCGGTGCCCCAATGCAACAGCGTGTGCTGGTTTCCTTCGTCTGGAGCCTGAGCGTTGAGCACGAAAGGTCCGATCGATACTTTTGCCGCCTCGGCAGACACCGCAGCCATCGCCGTCGGTCCGAGCCCCATGCCACCCCATTCCTCCGGCATATGCGGGAGCCACAACCCCCACTCGTCGCGAGCCTCCGCTCGAAGTTTCACAATGCAGCCAACAACCGCGCGCCGATCATCTGCATCAATCGACTCCCACTCAGGCCGCACTCTCGAGTCCATGAATTCGCGAACTTTGAGACGCACAGCGTCGACTTCGGGCGAAAACGAAAAATCGATCATTCCTTGAGTCTGCACCGCTTTGAGTGGGCAGTGCGAGCCGGGTCGACCTAGCCTCGACAATGTGAGTGAGGAGTCAGGCCGAGAGCCGCATCACGGACCCCGCCCGTGGGATACCAAAGAACTACCCCAAGGCGATGAAAAGAGAGCCGCGATTCGCGAAATGTTCGACACGATCGCACCCCGATACGACCTCGTGAACCGGATCATGACCTTCCGTCTCGACACGAGATGGCGCCGACGCGCAGTACGTGAACTTCGACTCCCGGCAGGCTCATCAATTATCGACCTCGCATCGGGCACCGGCGACCTGTGTATTGACCTGAGGAATGCGGGACTTCGACCACTGTCGCTCGACCTCAGTTACGGCATGCTCGCCGCTGATCGCTCAGGCGTTCCGAGAGTGCAGGCCGACATTCTTCGTTTGCCATTATCCGACGCCGCTGTCGACGGAGTGACCTGCGGATTTGCACTTCGAAATCTCACCGATCTCAACGAATTTTTCATTGAACTCGCTCGTGTCACTCGACCAGGTGGACGGATTGCGCTGCTCGACGTCGGCGTGCCGAGCAACCCGCTCATTCGATGGGGCAACAACATCTACTTCGGACGCATCGTGCCAAGAATTGGCGGCTTGCTCTCTGATCGGGGCGCGTACAGCTACCTGCCCCGAAGCGTTGCGTATTTGCCACCAGCGACCACGATGACCGAGATGCTTCGATCGGCTGGTTTTGCGGACGCAACTCATCAAGAGCTGTCTGGAGGGCTCACTCAATTGCTCACGGCAACTCGGAATCGCCCGTGATTTCAATAACCCGCGAGGTGATGACGCCGGAGATACGGTCAGCCTCTCTCGTCGACCTCGCAGGAGCTGACGGATATCTGTTTGCTCGAGGCACCACCGGGCTCGCAGGTCGCGGTCTCGCGATTTCACTCAATGTTGATGAGGCTGCCGAATGGCTTGCGGCCGTCGAGCACCGGGACGAGTCGGCGACGAGCGCTCAACGCAGCCAAATCGGTCCCGTTGCGATTGGAACCTGCGACTTCTTACCTGGTTCCCAGGGCGAGGTTCACGTCCCGTCAGTCGTCGTCGTTGACAGCGGAGGTGGTCATCGCACAATAACGGCTACTGCCGCAAATGAAGCCGAAGCACACCGTCTGTTCGATCGATTCACGCCGTTGCAGCCGAATCCGCCGACCGCATCAAACTTTTCTGTCGAATCAGCGATACCTGTCGAGCACTACCTCGCTGCGGTCACCGCTGCCCGAAATGCCGTACGCGACGGACAACTCGAAAAGGCGGTCATCGCTCGCCCCGTGACCGTACGTGCGGCATCGCCAATGGATCTCCACTCGATTCTCCGGAGGCTCGAAGCAACATTTCCGACGACATACCGGTTCTCCATCGACGGTTTCATTGGAGCATCGCCAGAACTTCTCGTCAGCGTCAACAACGAGATCGTGAGATCACATCCACTAGCGGGAACGACTCGCACGACAGGCAACGACGAAGAGGATGCAAAACTCGCCGCCGAACTCCTTGCGAGCAAGAAAAACCAAATCGAACACAAGGCTGCCATCGACATGGTGCGAGATTCGTTGTTGCCATTCTGCAGTTACCTCGATTGGACTCCCGAACCCTCAATTGTGAAGGTGGCAAACGTCCAACATCTCGGCTCTCTTGCAGAAGGTCGCTTGAGCGAACCTCGACCGAGTGTGACCGAATTAGTGCGGGTGCTGCAACCGACACCAGCCGTCGGCGGACACCCGCGCGATGCCGCACTTGAACTCATTCGTCAATACGAAGGATTCGATCGAGGAAAGTACGGCGGCGCTGTTGGCTGGGTTGATGCGCACGGAAATGGAGAGTGGGCGGTTTCGCTTCGCTGTGCCGAGTTCTCGAACGACAGAACATCGGCGCGGCTTATCGCTGGTGGAGGAATTGTGGCCGATAGCGAACCGCATGCCGAACTCGCTGAGACTCAGGCGAAACTACAGGCGATGCTCGGTGCAATTCTTCGGCCGTAGCGCAACGATCTTCACTGCGGGTTAGCCAAGCGCTCGCCGAACTTCTTCGACGAGCAAGTCGTGAACTGCAGTGTTGCGTTTGCGGTTGCTCGGGACGCGAATAACTGACGGTCCGGTTCGCAAGAGTTCTCGCTGAAGGCCATCCCGATCGTCAACGGTCACCGCACGGACGCCATATGCGCCCGCAAGGGTGCAAATATCGGTGCCGTGCGGCGTACCAAAGACTCGCTCAAAGGTTGCGGTATCAAGGGCGCCCGCCTGCGGCAGAAACGAGAAAATGCCACCACCATCGTTGTCGACAACGACGATGCGAAGGTCGACGGCCCGGTCAACAAGTCCAATCAACGCATTGCTGTCGTGGCAAAACGCAATATCACCGATGAGTACGACGACGGGGCCGGTCGCAAGCGCATGTCCAACGGCGGTTGACAGCACACCATCGATGCCATTGGCCCCGCGATTTGCGTACGCCCGAGCATGATGGCCGCCGTACCACTCAAGATCTCGGACAGGCATCGACGATGACACAACAAGTGACGAGTGAACCGGCAAAAATTCGGCGACGATTCGGGCGACGGTCGGCTCTGAAAGTTCTGGTGCCGCAAGCAAATCTCGAATCGCCCCCTCGGCGCGAGCGTCGGCTTCTCGCCACGACCGAAGCCAAGTGTCCGCCCAGCGGGTACCCGTCGCACCCTGCCAACCCGAACCAAGTGCCGCCCGAACCTGATCAAGGGAACAGGTGGCGATGACGTTTGCGTCAGGGTCGATCAATCCGGGACCACCAACTTGAACTACCGGTGCCTTGCTCTCAACGATCCACGTCGTGAGCACTTTTGATGATGGCGGGCGCCCAACACGAATCACGACGTCGGGACGATGCGCTCCCGAAAATCCGACATGCCGAAGCACGCTGTCATAGTTGACGATAACCGAACGATGTCCGCGGGCAAGCGACAACGGGTCAGCAAGTAGCGGCCAACCGAGCCGATCGGCAAGGTCGATGATCTCGGGTGGATGTTCACCGGATCGTCCACCCATGACAATGATTCCCCTGACACCTTGCGCAGATGCAGGAAAGTCACTCGTTGCGCGCGAGCGAGCGACTGAACTCGATGCTGACGCGCTTCGCGCCGGAAGCGCGTCAGCGGCTCCGGTGAGCGGCTCACGAAATGGCATGTTGAGGTGCACGGGTCCGTGCTTCGCCACGTCGAACGCATCACCGGCAATCTGACGCCACGAGGACGGGTCGCTGTCCTCGGGCACGTCGAGGTCGACAAATGCGCGAACCGACGAACCATAAAGGTTGATCTGGTCAATCGTCTGGGGAGATCCAACACCGCGGAGTTCAGGTGGTCGATCGGCGGTGCACACGATCATTGGAATGTCAGACAGACCGGCTTCGACGATCGCCGGAAAGAAATTCGCTGCAGCAGTACCACTCGTACACACGAGAACCGCAGGCTGCCCGCGCAGACCCATCCCCAGCGCGGCAAAGGCGGCGACGCGCTCGTCGTGAAAAATATGGGTCCGCCAACGGTCGTCACGAACTGCGGCAAGCGCAAGCGGTGTGCTTCGCGACCCGGGAGCAATGACGACATCGGTCAACCCGAGTAAGGCCCACTCGTCAAAGAGCGTCGCGGTAAACGTTGCGGCTGCCGTCACGAGCCTGACGATACGACGAAATCCGCGACCACGTATCGTCGTGGTCATGACTGCCGACACGAAACCTGCGCTCACCGTCGATATCTGGTCCGATGTTGTCTGCCCTTGGTGTTATATCGGTAAGGCACGATTTGATGCAGCGATCTCGGCCATCGACGGTGAGATTGACATCACCGTGAACTATCACGCCTACCAACTCGACCCAACCGCATCCCCTGGAAAAACCGAGCCTGTTCGGGGTGTGTACGAACGTAAATTCGGCGGACCAGAAGCCGCTGAGCGAATTCTGGGTCATGTGACGTCGATCGCAGCCGAATCGGGGATCACCTTCAACATGGATATTGCGCAACGCGCGAACACCATGCTTGCCCACCGACTCATCGAATGGGCGTCGCGTGAGGACACACCGAGCACGCAGGCCGACGTGAAACACGCGCTGCTTGCTGCGTACTTCACCGATGGAAAGAACGTTGGAGACCCAGACGATCTTGCGGAAGTGCTCGAACCGCTCGGATTTGCCCGTCACGAGACACTTGCATTCCTCGACTCCAGCGACGCAACCGAAGACGTCGCCAACGACCTCAATACCGCAGCACAACTTGGCATCACCGCAGTTCCCACCTACGTCATTAATGGACAGTGGTCGATTCCGGGAGCGCAGGATGCGGAAACCTTCGAACGGGCACTCCGCCGACTCGCTGAACGAACGCAGCAACAATGACGGCGACCCACCACTTTTGCCTGCTGCACGGCTTCACCCAAACGGCAACAAGTTGGACGCGACCACTCGATGCCCTTCGAGCACTTTTTCCTGCGGCGACATTCTCAACTCCGGGAATGCCTGGACATGGTGGAGGCGGCAACCTGCCCATCGACCTCGATGCCGGTGTTCGAGCAATTGCAGAGCATGAGCCGCCAGCAATTTGGATCGGATACTCGATGGGAGGACGGTACCTACTCCATCTCGCCACCACTCGTCCCAGTGCGATCCAGGCAATGGTCCTCGTCAGCACCACCGCCGGTATCGACGACGAAAGCGAACGAGCCGCTCGGCGCACGTCCGATGACGAACTCGCGTCGACGATCGAACGAGATGGCGTCGACGCATTTCTCGAACGATGGCTCGCGCTCCCAATGTTCGAACAACTGCCAAATGACGAACCGGAACGTCAGGCCCGGCGATCCAATACCGTCGAAGGTCTCGCGGCGTCGCTTCGGATTGCCGGCACCGGAGCGCAACGTCCGCTATGGAAGGAACTTTCGGCCTGTCGCATCCCCACCCTCATCATCACCGGTAGTAACGACACAAAGTTCTGCGAGCTCGGGGACCGACTCGCAGACACCCTGACCCTCTCAACACGGGTCACAATCGATCACGCAGGGCACGCAGCCCATCTCGAGCAACCCTCAACCTTTGCTCATGCGGTCGCCGAGTGGCTCACAACACAAGACCTAGTGTGAGCAAGCCCCCAAAGATGAGTTGCACCCGACCAGTCTGACCGAGCACACCAATAAGGTCGCGACCGGTCGCGCCGCTCAACACTGTGCCCACCGGGCCATACGCCGGCACGATTGCGACGAGGGCGAGAAGTGGCGTCACCTGCACCAGGAGCACCGCACCGATAAACGCAACGACAACCAGCGCAACGTAAAGGCGACGTGTCGCTCGGTCACCAATTCGTACGGCGAGTGTTCGCTTACCAACTTCACGGTCGGTCGGAATATCTCGAAGGTTGTTCACGACGAGGAGCGCGCATGCGAGCGCACCGACCGCAGCCCCGGCAATGTATGCCCTCCACACGAGGGAGCCACTGACGGCGTAGGTCGTTCCGACGGTCGCCACGAGACCAAAAAAGGTGAACACGAAGACTTCACCCAGACCGAGATAACCGTATGGCCGGGGACCGCCCGTATAGCCCCATGCGGCAAGCAGTGCAGCGACACCAACGACAAGTAGCCACCACGAGGTGACAACAGCGAGACCAAATCCTGCTGCGGCCGCAGCACCGAGCGCGAACAACGCAGCGGCACGCACTTGAGCCGGTGTCGCAACTCCACTTGCAACAAGTCGGAGAGGACCGACCCGTACGTCGTCGGTTCCCCGAACGCCATCGGAATAGTCGTTTGCGAAATTCACACCCACCTGAAGCAACAAGCTCACCAGTAACGCAAGTACAAGGTTGGTCCAGTTCACACTCGGCCAGCCTTCGGCGTCAACTGCGACAGCCGCCCCTACTGCCACTGGCACGATTGATGCTGGCAACGTTCTCGGTCGTGCACCAGATATCCAGTCAGAGATGCTCGGTTTGGAGGTCATATTCACGCCATCATGGACGAGTGGTGAGGCAACAGCAAGTTCTTCAGCCCATTGAGCAGAGTCGTCATGCGTGAACTCACCGGCATTGACCTTCCGGGCGGCTCCGAATTCGTCGACACGTTGCAACGAGTATGGGAACGAGGCGATGCCGTCTTTCCGGTTGACCGACGACTTCCAACATCGTCGCAACGCGCGCTGCTTGAACGTTTCGGAGCAAGTTCGGTCATCACTGAACAAGGCGAATCGCACCTCGGCACCGGAGTTCCAACTGAAGAAGGTGACGCACTCGTCGTTGCGACGAGTGGCTCGTCGGGCGAGCCGAAGGGGGCTGTACTGACGCACGCTGCCATCGCTGCGTCGGCAACCGCGACGAGTGCCCGACTGAATGTCGTTGCGAGCGATCACTGGCTCGCCTGTCTTCCCCTCGCCCATATTGGTGGTCTGTCAGTGATCACTCGGTCAATCGTGAACGCAACACGACTTACCGTGCTTGACGGATTTGATGCGGAGGCTGTCGCTCGATCGGATGCGACGCTCGTCTCGCTTGTCGCAACTGCATTACGGCGAGTCGACGCGGCGCGCTTTCGCGCAATCCTGTTGGGTGGGTCTCGTGCTCCTGCCGAGCGGCCAAGTAACTCGATCATGACGTACGGCATGACTGAGACCGGCAGCGGCGTCGTCTACGACGGGTTGCCACTCGATGGCGTTGAACTTCGCATCGTCGATGATGAGATTCACGTTCGTTGCCCGATGCTGCTGCGTTGCTATCGAGACGGCACCGACCCACGAATTGATGGTGGGTGGTTTCCAACCGGCGACCTCGGATCTCTCGATGGAGATGGGCGTCTGCGGGTCGCTGGTCGTATCGGCGATGTCATCAATACGGGCGGCGAAAAGGTCTGGCCCGAAGATGTCGAGGCTGTGCTCAGCACACACCCCGACGTGAGTGACGTCGCAGTAACGAAGCGATCTGACGACGAGTGGGGCGAACTCGTTGTCGCCAACATCGTGACGTCTCGACCGACCCTCGAACTTGACGAGATACGGGACTTTGCCCGAGCCCTACTCCCCTCGTGGTCACTTCCCCGCGACATCGTGCTCGTCGACAGCATTCCCCGGACTGCACTCGGAAAAATTCGCCGAAGCGAACTGTCAAGTTAACCGATCAGCCACCGACGTCTTTGACGCCTGCTCCGCCGTCGATCACATAGGTTTCACCCGTAATCCACGAAGCAAGATCAGAGGCGAGGAAGGTCGCAAGATTTGCGATGTCTTGCGGCTCACCGAGGCGACGTACCGGAAGTTCCTTCGCCAGTTTGTCGCCGAAGTTGTCCACGAGCACCTGTGCAAAATCAGTGACGACTAGCCCCGGCGCGATACCCAGGACACGAGTCGGTCCGATTTCGCCCGCGAGTTGCTTTGTGAGGTGAATCAGCGCAGCTTTCGTCAAGTTGTAGATGCCAAGATGCCCTCCCGGGCGAATACCACCCGTCGATGCCATGTTGATGATGACACCCGGCTTTTCGGCGAAGGCGGCGCGATGTGCCGCTGCGGACCAGAACACCGGTCCACGAAGGTTCACCTCAAAAGTCTTGTCCCAGCGACCTTGATCGACGCCAAGGACTGGACCGTAATACGGGTTCGTTCCGGCGTTATTGACGAGAATGTCGAGCGACCCGAAACGCTCAATTGTTGCTGCCACGGTGCGCTCGCCGCTGTCGAGGTCGCCGACATGGGAAGCCACAGCGTCGACCTCGCCAGACATCGTCGACATTGCCTCGGTGAGTTGGTCGATCTTGCGCGAGGTCAACATGACCTTTGCGCCTGCCGCCGCCATCGTTGCTGCGACCGCTTGTCCAATGCCTCGCGACGCACCCGTCACGAGTGCCACTTTTCCGTCTAATCGAACATCCATGTTCGAAACCTAACCGTCGGCGTGCGCGATTTAGGCGTCGGATTCGACAGATTGACCGTCTTCGGCGAGATCTTCACGCGGTGGTGGCGTTACTCGAACTCGACGAACACGGCGTCCCTCAACTGACTCCGCCCGAAACACGACACCAGCGAGTTCGACGGTGTCACCCGGTTCTGGAACACGTTCGAGCGAAGAAAACACAAGTCCACCGACTGTTTCGACGTCATCATCCGGCAATTCGATGCCGATCTCGTCGGACAGGTCGCCGATGTGCATCGTTCCATCGACGAGGAGGCTCCCATCGGCGAGCGTCACAATTTCGACTTCCTCGGCGTCGTATTCATCGACAATTTCGCCAACGAGTTCTTCGAGGCAATCCTCAAGTGTGATGAGTCCAGCGATATCGCCGTATTCGTCGGCGACGATTGCGAGATGGAACTTTCCTTCCTGCATTTCGCGCATGAGGCGTGCAACAGGTTTGTTCTCAGGAATGAACGTGACATCACGCACGAGATCGAGTACTGGGAGGTCGCCACGACCTTCTCGTTCAGCGCGAATGAGATCTTTCGTAAATGCGAGTCCTGCAACGTCATCCTCGTCGCTTCCGTACACCGGCAAGCGACTGAAGCCATGCGCAATGCCCAAGTTGAGAGCGTCAGTGACGGTTGAGGTATTTGCGACGATGACCATGTCGGGTCGCGGCACCATCACCTCGCGAGCGATCGTGTCACCAAATTCGATAATGGATTCGATGAGTTCGCGCTCTTCGTGTTCAATAACTTCATCCTCAGCGGCGGCTTCAACAATGCCGAGAAACTCTTGTTCGCTGACGAATGGGCCTTGCTCAAGCCCGCGACCTTTCACCAACACATTCGTCAACCCGATGAGGGCCTGCGAGATCAATCGCAACGGAGCAAAGGACGTGAGCGCTCGCACCGGGCGAGCAGACATCAGCGCTGCCCGATCAGGATTGAGGACCGCGTAGGTCTTGGGTACCGCCTCGGCGACCACAAAGAACACGATGACGTTTAACGTGACACCGATCGCAACGCCGACACCGCCAAAGAGGTTGCCGGCGAGAATTCCGGTCAACGTCGCCTGGACCGTTTGGCAAATATTGACCGTCAGCAATAACGGGTTGATCCATCGCTCTGGCTGTTGCACCAACGTCATCAGGCTTGGCCCGACTCGACCATGTTCCTCTGCGATCGCCGCCGCTCGCGGCTTTGACATCTTCGAAAGACCCATCTCAGCGAGTGCAAGAAACACGAGCACGACAAGCAGCAGCAGGATGACGATCAACATGATGAGGTTCCCGCTACTCATCACACGACCTCTTCATCATGTGTCTGGCGGAACCCCGCAGGTGCCTTACCGTGCCAATGCAGCAGTTCTAGAAGCATCAACTCTCTCATTCGCATCGTTTCCGTCGCGCTCGGTTCGTCGTGGTCGTGCCCGAGAATGTGAAGAATTCCGTGCACAACGAGCAGTGCAAGTTCATCATCAAGCGTGCCGGCGTGATGCGCACACTGTTCGAGCGCGACCGCTGGACAAACGACGACGTCGCCAAGCAATTTCGGAACTGTTGGGTCAAAGAACTCGTCGTCGAGAGGAAAGGCAAGAACGTCTGTCGGTACTGCGCCTGGATCACCAAAATGTTCTCGTTTCAGCATGGTGATCTCATCGCGATCAACGAACGTGAGCGTGAGTTCGCCGACGGCCTGTTCGTGCTCGAGTACTGCGCGCGCCAGCGCTTCCCAACGATCAAGCTCGATGGGGACGTCATCCTGCAGGTTTTCGGAGACGACAGCGGCTGTCACCATGCTGTCGCCGGTGGGACTTGACGGCTCCTTCAACGCGATCCCCGAGTCTCATATGCAGCCACGATGTCAGCCACAATACGGTGACGCACCACGTCAGCGGCGCCGAGTCGCACGAAGGCGAGCCCGTCAATGCCACCGAGGACGTCCTCGAGGTTGTTAAGCCCGCTTCGTCCGTCGGGAACGTCAACTTGCGTTGCATCGCCGGTCACCACAACTTTTGATCCAAACCCGATACGAGTAAGGAACATCTTCATCTGCTCTGGAGTCGTGTTCTGTGCCTCGTCGAGAATGATGAATGAGTTATTGAGCGTTCGCCCACGCATGAATGCAAGCGGCGCCACTTCAACGACACCGCGTTCGAGCAGTTTCTGCGCCCCCTCGGTGTCAACCATGTCGTACAACGCGTCGTAGAGCGGCCGCAAATACGGATCGATCTTCGCCATGAGGTCGCCCGGAAGAAACCCGAGTCGCTCCCCTGCCTCAACTGCCGGTCTCGTCAGAATGATTCGCTGCACTTCTTTGGCCTGCAGCGCCTTCACCGCCATCGCGACGGCGAGCCAACTTTTTCCGGTGCCGGCAGGACCGATTCCGAAGGTGATGATGTTGTTCGCGATCGCGTCGACGTAGCGCTTCTGTCCGGCGGTTTTTGGGCGTACGTGACGGCCTTTCGACCCACGGAGCACGTCATGTGTGAGCACCTCGGAGGGTCGCTCATCGGCTCGCACCATCGCAATAATTCGTTGCAACGATGTCTCATCAAGTTGTTGTCCGCGCTCCAACAAGGCAACGAGCTCTTCGAAGAGACGGCCCACAAGGTCGGCCTGACCGCCTCGTACGACAAGTTCATTGCCGCGCAGATGAATGACGGCGTCAGGGAACGCCTGTTCAATCGTCCGAAGGTACGCATCACGCGGGCCGCACAGCGGCACGAGCAGGTGTTGACCCGGCACCACCACCCTGACTAGGGCATCGAGGTTCGTCATTCGCAGTGACTCATCAGCATGTTGTTCTACCGATTTCGCCTGAGCATCAAACCGGTGCGGTAACGGTAGCCGCTCTCAAGCCATATCGTCTATTACGAAGCAATCAACCTACGCTGAGCCGGTCCGTCAAGTGGCATGAAAAGGAACAACGATGCGGTATTTCTTCGGTGTAATTGATAACGCAACGGGGACCGCAACGCCCGAAGAAATGCATCGAATCGACAACTTCAACGCTCGACTCGTTCGAGAAGATCGCCTCGTCATCGCCGGAGGACTCTGCGATCCAACCGATGCATTTCTCATCGATGCACGTTCCACTGGTGAGCACCAGGTTGGGTTGCACCACGACGGATCCGAGTACATCAGCGGGTTTTGGATACTTCGATGTGATCAGCACGACGAGGCAGTCGCCTTAGCGCGTGAGGCGTCACGTGCGTGCGGTCGAAAGATTGAGGTTCGGCCGTTTCTCGGTGGGTAACTCGCAGTTCCGCAAACACGTCACAGAAGGTCGGGAACCCCTTCGTCGATTTCGACCTGTGCGCTATTCAACAACATCGATACAAGCGTGTACTGCCCGCAGGTGAAGATGAGGTCGAGCATTTGTTGGGTCGTGTACACCTCGGTCAACGAGGACCACGTCGCATCGCTCAGTCGCTGCGAATCATGCAATTCATCGGCTGCACGGAGCAGCGTTTGCTCGTGTGACGTGCCAGGCCAGTGTTCGACGTCTCCCTTGGTCGCCAGCACCTCATCTGACGACAGGTCACAGTTGAGCGCAATTTGCGCGTGCTGCGCAAACTCGTACTTCGAGCCACATCGAACACCGATTCGAAGAATGAGGATCTCTCGATCTCGTGGGGACAACGAGTTCTTTGCCATGACGTGGCCGGCGAGCACCATCCATCGACGAAGAAGATCGGGGTGATGCGCGAGCGTGCCAAAAATATTGAGTGCAGTGCCGTCGGGCCCACGCAAACCGGCACGTTCAATGAATGCCGCTACCTCATCGTCAGGTTCGGTAAGTGGCGAAATTCTCGGTCGCTCGTCAGCCATGCTGCGACCCTAGAAGGCGTCTGGGCTGCTGTTGGTGTCAGAGCAAACTGCTCCCACCTAGAGGCGACGATGGGAATCGAACCCATGTACAGGGCTTTGCAGGCCCTTGCCTGAACCACTCGGCCACGTCGCCAGACCCATGACCCTATCCGCATGGCTTGCGAGCACCTCGCCCACAGGCGAACATGAAGTGGTGAAATTCGGCGCGAGTTCAATTTGGCACGCTCTCTGCGTCGGAGTCGTCATCGTGGTTGGCGGATGCGCGGCACAATCGACTCCGCCAGCAGCGTCAGACCCGTGCTCGCGGCGAGTCGATGAAGCCGTCTCATCAATTGACGAAGAAGAGGTCATCGAGAGCCTCGATGCTGCGCTCTATTCATGCGAGAACTTGCCCTCATTCGAAGCGGCGCTTGCCGCCGAACCTACGCTGCTCGGGCACAGCGCCTTCGAATACGCCGCGCTTCGATGCCGACATTCGACAGAAACGATTATCCGCGAGTCCTCGATCTGCGCAGCGACCGTCATCGTAGCGGTTACCGGATTCTCGACCGCGTGGTCGTCGAACATCGGTACGCCCGTCGATGCCTACGACGGCGTCACTCTCGATGGTCGCGTCGTGACGATCGAGGCGTCGGATGATCTGCCATTCGTCGACGGTTTGCCAACGACGCTGAGAAACGCCGCAACCGCAACGGGGAGCCAGGATTGCGCA
>JALRBS010000039.1 GCA_023262325.1 Ilumatobacteraceae bacterium
TTCCCGATCGGAACTGCTCCTCGGGTGGAATTCGCGATGACGTAGTGCAAGTCGATGGTTGCACCGAGTTCGTCGAGGCATGCTGCAAGTGCCACAGCTGCCCCATGGAGTGCACTGTCATTCAATGTCGTAAAGGATGAGTGAGCGTCTACGAGGGCCGCAAGGACGGGGCCCCCTCCAAGTTGTCGCGTTGCTTCTATGTAGAGCGATTCGGCAACGTTCGCTGGCAAGAGGGGTTCGCTGACGAGTCTGCTAATGAGATGTGGTGTAGAGAGCACCTGGGGTAGCGATTCAGGTTGTTCAAGCAGTCGAGTGACAAACGCTGTCGTCAGGACGTGGTCGGCGACCGGGTCGATGCCGATGGCTGAATCGGAGACAGGTTTCGTGAGGTGTTGCGCCCAGAAGGCGAGCTCGAACGTGGTGAGCCGAGGTATGACGCGACGCAGAGCCGCCGCCCGTTGAGGTGAACGTCGAGCCGAGTCGATGATGCGGTGGAGCGACTGTGGTGCCTGGACACCAAGCGCGGAGAGCGCAGCAGATGCAAATTCGATTGTTGTCTCGTTCACTGTTGTCGCAGACAACGTGTTGAGCGTTTGCGAGACGAAGGATCCCGGATCATCTATGTCGCCGAGGAGTGCGCGGAGTCGGTGGGGCATGCGTGTGATGAAACGAAGCATCACGCTGAGGTCGTTTGGTTCGTGGTGACCTGCGGCAAGACGTTGAGCTCGCGTGGCGATGTCGGTGATCGATGGCGAGCGCACAAAGTTTGGTCCGCGCGAGTGCAATGGTGTGATCGAGCGCGCTTCCCAGCTCGACCAGCCATCGAATTCGAGTACCCGGTTCATCATCGGAATGAGGTCGTCGCGTAGCCCAGCGATCGCGGATCGAACCGCCCGCGCTACGACGACATTGTCGACGTGGCGCAGTTTCTCGAGTTCGTCGGTTGCTTCGATGAGTGACTGGCGATGACGAGCAACGACGTCACTATCGAGCCAACCCCGTGCGTGGACACTCACCATCCCGCCGGTTGTTGTCATGACCTTGGGGCGCACACCATGCCAGTACGAGGCGCGTCGACAGAGCGCATCAACATCGATGCCTCGCGTAGGTCGCGGCACGTTGCGCGCAAGCGAAGCCGCCATTCATCTGCAACTGGCATCTCCCAGCCGTCCGCGCGACACGCGGGTTCGAGCAAGGTTTCGACGATTCGTTCGATGACCTGCGAGGTGTTGTCAATCGACGAGCTTTCGCCAAAGGGTGTGCGATTCACCTGACAGTGTGAACGTTCTGGTCGAAGTGACGGAAAGGCGGTCGCTAGCGAACCTGACGGGTGATGTCGTGATGTGCGAGCCCTGTCGTGGCGTCGAGGTACCCCTCGCCGACGATGATGAAGCCGTGACGTTCATAAAAACCGAGCGCGGTATCTCGAGCTCGCGCCCAAATCTCGGTAGCGCCGACTGATTGCGCAAGGCCGTCACCAGCGCGTAGAAGCGATGATGCAGCACCCGAGCCTCTGAACTCGGGTTCGCTTGCCATGCCTCGAAGTTGCAGTCCGCGTTGCGCAGAGCCGGTCCGTTCACGCAGGAACCATGAGGCAATCGCACCGATTCGTCCGGAGTCGTCGACCGCGGCGAAATGCAGCGCGGTGTCGTCGCCTTCGAACACGACATCGGTTGTCGGGGTGCCATCTCTGAGCACACTCCGACGTAGATCGTGCGTGTCGTGAGCAGCGATTGGAACGACCCTCCATGCAGTGCGGTGCACCGGCTCGTCGAGGAGTGATCCTCGTTCATTCATTCGACGAATTGAGGTAGCGACACGTCGCGCCTCGGCAAGGTCGTGAGTAACCCACAGGCAGGTCATGCCGAGTTGTGAGAGCAATGTGACGAGATCGTCGAGCAGTCGATCGCGAAGGTCAGCGTCGAGTGCGCTGAGCGGCTCGTCGAGTAGCAACACTTGCGGTTGGACGGCGAGCGCGCGTGCCAGTGCAACACGTTTTGCTTCGCCTCCAGAAAGGTTCGTCACCGAACGTTGCTCGAAACCGTCGAGTCCAACGAGCGCAAGCATCTCGTGTACCCGTTGTTTCGCATCTGGTGCTTTCACTCCGTGAAAACGCAACCCGTAGGCAACATTCTGTTCCACGCTGAGGTGTGGAAACAGTTGGTTGTCCTGAAACACGAGTCCGATGCCGCGCCGATGGGTCGGCACGTTCGTGACGTCAATCCCACCGACGAGAATTCGCCCGCGATCGGCCTCGACGATTCCACAGACCGCGCCGAGCAGCGTCGACTTGCCGCATCCAGATGGGCCGGTGAGCGCAGTGGTCGTGGACGACTGTATGTCGAGCATGCCGATGTCGACGATCGCTCGCCCGTCGATCGAGACGTGAAGGTCTTCAATTCTGATGCCGCTCACTGTCGTACCCGTTCCGCACACCTGTCCATCATCAGTACCGCCCCCATCGTGGCAAGCGAGAGCAGTAACGCAAGTGCATGCCCACGTGCGTAGAAGTCGCCGCCAGTTCTACCGAGCAGTTTCTCAATGACCATGGGCAGCGTCTCGGACCCCGAGCGAGACAGCATGCTCGTCGCTCCAAATTCGCCAAGTGAGATCGCGGTGGCGAGTCCGATTCCGGTGAGGAGTGGAGGCATGGCAACCGAACGAATCGCAGTGATATGGGCTCGCAATGGTGAGGCTCCAAGGAGTTGTGCTGCAGAGGTTCTTCGTGGGTTGAGCGTGCGCAGTGCCGCCACCGCGGGACGAAGCGCAAACGGAGTGGCGATGAGTGCATGACCGAGTGGGATGAGCATCCAGTTGGCACGCCAGTCAACCGGTGGGCGGTCAAAGGTGATGAGTAGGCCGAGCCCAATCGTGACGGCAGAGACGACGAGGGGGAGCAGGGTGAGCCCATTGAGGATGAAGCCGACTCGGCGAAGTAGCGCACTCGAGAGCACACCGAACACGGTGATGATCGCGGTCATACAGGTTGCCACGAGTGCGACGAGAAGCGACGAGAGCAGCGCATTGCGCGGGTTGAAGCCGAGCGAAAGTCCCGGTCGAATCGTGGTATCGAACAGGTGGGACCACGCGCTCAAGGTGTAGCGACCGTTTGCACGAATTGAACCGAGCGCAAGCGCGATGACTGGACTCGCAAGCGCGCTGCAGAGCAACACGACGGAGAGGCGTGACATCGGTGTGTGCGGTGTGCGCGGTGACGTATCGAAATGTGCAGCGCGAGGTGTTCGAACCGCGACGATGACGAGGCCGATGGCTGCAACTTGGAGCAGTGCAAGTACGAGGCCTCGATCGATTCGTCCGAACATGATTGTTTCGCGCCAGATTTCAACTTCGAGTGTTGTTGCACGTGTTGTACCGAGAATTCGCACGACCCCAAAACTCGTAAAACACAACGTGAAGACGATGAGACAGGCGCTTGTCAACGTCGACCGAATGAGCGGAAGGGTGACGGTTCGAAAGACGTGAACCGGGCTTGCGCCAAGTGTGCGCGCGGCCCGTTCGAGGGGTGACGGAATCGGTGTTGCGGCGAGCGATCGCACGATGACCGCAAGGTTGAAGATCGTGTGAGCGATGACGATTGCGAGCAATCCACGGCTATCGCCGGGCAGCAGCATGTTGACCCCGGCTGCCATTGCCACCGTGGGTAGCACGAAAATCGCTGCGAGCAGACCGAGCACGGTGGAACGTCCGCGAAAGTTGTGACGTGCGAGCGACAGCCCGGGCACAATGCCGATTGCGACGGTACAGAGCGTCGACACGGTTGCTTGGAGGAACGTTGCGCCGAGCACTGACCAGGTTCGTTTCTCGGTCAATGTCGCACGCAACGCGGTGGGTGAGAATGCGGTGACGGCCAGGTTTCCGAGTGGTAACAGCACGAAGATGGCGATGACGATGATCGGTATCGCGCTGAACGCGACGACTGTCAATCGGGGCGGTCGGTTTAGCCGGCGATCATGTTCCATTGCGCAATCCAGTCGGCGCGACCGGCATCAATCGCGGCCGGAGTGAGTACGCGCGGAGAGTCTGGAATCACCGCGTGTCTCGTGAACACAGGGTCGAGGGCGACATCGGCGACTGGGAAGACGTACAGATCGAGTGCGACGTGCTGTTGGAATTCCTCTGACACCAAAAAGTCGACGAGTTGTCGGGCCGCATCAGGAGATTTCGTCCCGCGCAGCACTCCGGCGAATTCGACTTGGCGATAGCAGGTGTCTTCGATCACGCCGGTGGGGGCGGTCGTCGCCTCAGGGTCATCCCCGTAGAGCACCTCAAATGGGGGGCTTGACCCGTAGCTCACAACAAGCGGACGGTCGCCGCCGGCACGGGTAAATGCGCCGTAGTACGCCTGCTCCCAGTCGTCGACGACGAGCACGTCATGTTCGACGAGTGCACTCCAATAGTCGGTCCAACCGTCACCGAACCGTGCGATGGTGGCAAGCATGAATGCCAGACCCGGTGACGATGAGCCGGGGTTCTGCACCGTAAGCAAGCCGGCGTACTGCGCATCGGCGAGTTGTTCAAGATGTGTTGGAGGGGTGAGGTCAGCGGCATCAAACCATGCTCGGTCGTAGTTCACGCAGACATCGCCGAAATCGACCGGTACGACGATTCCATCTCCAAGTGCAAGGAGTTCATCATCGAATCCGACGCTTGCCTTGGGGAGGTAACCATCGAACACGTCAGCCGCCGTTGCGCGAGAAAGCAGTGTGTTATCGACTCCCCACATGACGTCACCTTCAGGTGATCCGCTCGCAAGTACCGCCTTCGTCACCATCGTTCCTGCGTCACCGGCGTTGAGAATGGTGACGTCAATCCCGGTGCGTTCGCTAAATGCCGCCAGAGCATCATTCACTCCGGCACCTTCGGCGGGAAACGATGAATACGTCACCAGCCTGATTGAGTTTGGCTCGCTCCCGCAGGAAATTGAGGTGAGGCAGGGAGTGAGAGTGGCGGCGGCGAGGAAGAATCTGTTGCGTTGGCGCATCATTGACTCTCAGTTCGTGAGTGAAACAGCGCGACGACGCCGGTCATAAGTTTGAGTTCAACATCACCGTCGACGACGTTGCTCACGCCTCGGCCATCGAGGACATCGAGGGTTTCGTTGGAGAGCGTCCATTGCGTGCCGGTCAATGTGACGCCGGTGCAGGGGCCGGTGAGTGCAACGAGCGACAGCAACGAGCCGACGGCCGGTTTCAACTGTGTGCGGCCCGGGCCGTGCACGACGCGAACCGCGTGCGTCGCCCACCACAGATCAATCGTTGGAATGCTCGTGAGGTTCACATGAGCAAGCGCGCCGAGCACTGCGAGCGTGTGGTCGAGCCGATCGCCACCTCCCGAAATGACGATGAGGCGAGCGGGATGCCTCGTCGCGGCGACTTCAAGTGCGAGCTCAGTGTCGGTGTCGTCCTTGTCGGGTGGATGCGCGATGACTTCAATATGTTTTGTCGCCCATTTCAACCCGCGGGGTGAAATCGAATCGAGGTCACCGACGAGCACATCCGGCGAGATGCCAGCGCTGCGAGCGTGGTCGAGGCCCGAGTCAGCGGCGATGACGTACGCATCTTCCGGTACGTGGGCTGCGATCGATCGATCGATGTGTGCCGCGCCGAGTACTACGACAACTGTTTCCTCAGTCACTTGTGGTTGTTCCATTGCTCCCTCCGCCGGCATTACCCGGATCAGGTCGTCGGGTCGGTGGTATCGACCACCCTCTCAGCCCGCCTTGAGCGAGCTCCCCGTTGCTGCAACCTAGGGTACTGCGTTATCAGCCAAGGAGCGAGTTGAGTGCTGCCTCGGCACTGCCCATGTCGGTGCGATCGACTGCGGTAATCCGAGAGAGGTAGCCGACGGAGACGTACCCGGCCTCAACGGCGCCACCGTCGGATTCCTCGGGCAGCGCAAGTGGATCGCCATAGCTAAATGTGACGCTGAATGTGTCGGTGTGTCCTTCAACAGGTTTTAGGGTCGCTGAGGACATGCTGCGAATCGTTCGATAATCGACGCTTGTCGCACGCCAGCCTTTGATGTCCGAGATCGCACAGTTCGGAACGTTGATATTCACGACGACAGGTTCGCTGGGCAGTCCGCCGGCGAGTAATCCGCCGACAAACTCGTCGGCTACGGTTGCCGCGGTCGGCCAGACTTGGTGGGCAACGATGTCGTCCCACGCCTGACCTTCGACACCCCATCCGCTCACCGCTTGACTGACAGCGATACCGCTAATACCGCCGTTGCGCGCCGTGAGGCACGCCCCGATCGTGCCCGAGTGATACACCGATCGGCCGACGTTGGCGCCTGGGTTGATACCCGACACGACGAGATCGAAGGGTTCGCCGAAGGCCCCGAGGCGCGCCATGAATGCGCACAGTCCGGGTGGACCGGACACTGCCCA
>JALRBS010000065.1 GCA_023262325.1 Ilumatobacteraceae bacterium
CGCCCAAGCTGAACCGATCGAAGAGCACGGCACAGGTTCGCCCTAACGCCCCGCGCGGGCACCGACCCCCGCGGCCCGCCAAGGCGGAACGCAGCCGCCATCGCCGCGGCGCGACCGGCCGCACGCCAACGGCCACGGAGAACTTCTTCCCGGTTTTTGGAACGCGTCGGACATCGCGTAACGCGTTAACACCGCGCCAGATCAACCTCGGCTCCGATTCCGTTCGCCAAGTGATCAGCGAGTACTTCTCCGCCAGTAACCGGATCGATCGCCCACGCGCGATCATCTTGTTGTCGGCTACGTGACCAGACGACCGCGACCCCCTTTCCGTTGAGGACGACGAGTGCGCCTGAGTCACCAGGTCTGATGTTGGTTCGAAGTTCATAGCCAGGGCGTTCGACCTCGGTATCGATATACGCATCTTCGGTGAGGATGCGAACGCGACGCACAATTGTCGCTGGTTGAGTGACGAAGGCACCATTGCGAACCACGACGACAGACCCGTCTTGCTCGACCGCATTGTCGATCGTGAGCGCGGTGTCGATGAGCGGCATCGGGTCGATGTTCACCATTGGCATCTCAACTAGAGCGAGGTCGTTCTTAGTGTCGATCGCAACAACTGCAGCGTCCCACTCTTCGTCGTTGTGGCGAACGGTGATACGTGTCGCCCCGAGCACCGTGTGCGCTGAGGTGAGCACCAGTCCGGGTTCGATGATCGTTCCGATACCAAAGCCCTCTTCGTTGCGACAACCGGTCGCAGTCACGGTGAGGGTTGCTGCGACGTGAGACGGGTAGTCGCGGTCGTCGGGTCGCAGCGCGAGTGCCGAAACCGCAGCGACGAGCGCAGCGGTGAGCACGACGGCGAACATGCGACCGAGTGCCGTCGTTGCGCTCACAGTTCTTTTGACATCCAGATGGAGTCATCCTCGGTGAATCCGTAACGCGCGTAGAGCGTTCGGGCGCGGTTATTTGGACGTTCGGTCTCGAGGAAGATGCGACGAACATCTTGACGCTCACATTCGTGTTCCACTGCGCGAAGCAACGAGGCGCCAATGCCTACGCCACGACGACGCGCATAGATCTCGTCAAGCACGAAGTCGCGGCCACCGACCTCGATTGACCAACCAGTGCTCACTGCGGCGTATCCAACGGCGACGCCGGAGGACTCCCGTGCGATGAGCATGAAACCATTGGAAGAGTCTTCGATCAGTCCTCGTGCTCCGTTGCGAATGAGTGTCAGATCAATCGCATGTCCATCAGCGATGCAATATTCCTGGCACAACTCGACGATGTCGTCCAGGTCCTTAGGCGCGGCGATTGTTATCAACACATTGTCGATCGGTCGTTCAGCCATCGACGACGACCCCAGTGTCGATAAACCCGCTGACGATGACATAGAGATCGTCTCCGGTCTCGATGCGCTGCGCAGACGCCGCGGAGCCACCACTGAGGGCGATCGCGAGGTCTTTGATGTCGAGTAACACCGGACCGCTCTCGCTCGTGAGGATGACCGCCGATGAATCTGGCGCCATTGCGAGGACGCGTCGGCCGACGAGATCGACGACGTTGAAACGTCCGACGAGCACTGTCGACTGGGTGCTTGAACGGATCGCCGTCAACAGACAGCCGTCGTCGCTTTGTGAGATGCCGACGAGCCCAGAGACATCGGCGAGCTCGCGGCCATTGATGAGGTCGACGAGGCGACTCACTCCGTCGGCCTCGACGATTGCACATCGACTTGACATGGTGAGGGTTTCGTTCGTGATATCGCCGGTTCCAACCCATCTGCCGAGCACCTGCCCATCGAGGGCGACGACGGCGGCGCTGTGCGCCGAACGTACCCATAGTCGACTGCCACCAACGACCGGTGTGACGTCGGTGACGACCTCAAGATCCGGCATGTCGAGGCCGCCGAGATCTTCGAGGTCATTCGACGTCCGTCTCACGCGCATGACACGACCGTCTCGCGTGACGAAGATAAAACGTTCACCATCCGCTGAAATCGTTCCTCCGCGAACCGCCGGCGTGCTGATCGTTCGGATTCGATCTCCGTTGGGGTCGAACAGTCCAATTTCGGCCCGATCACCAACGGTTTGACTTGTGACGACAAGGTTCGGGTGCACGGCAAGCGCGAGGTCAGGTAGGTAGACGGGTTGTTCGGAGTCTGGGCTCACGAGAACAGTTTGAAAGTTGACGGTGTCAGCGATTGCGAACAGCGTGCCGTTGAGGTCATGTTCGATGTCGGCGGGGAAGTACCGAGGGTTTGGCTCGCCGGTGATCGCGCCGAGATCGATGACGGATGGACGAGCGCCCGCGCGGTCAGTGATGATGACGAGATTGCCTCCAGCATCGTTGCCAATAACGACGGTGAGGTCGTTGCTGGTCGACAGTGCGCGAACACGATGACCACTTGGAATCGGCATGATCGTCGGAAGCAGATCGAACGGCTCGACGATGACGCTGTCGGGAAGCACCACGGCGCTTACCCCGCCGCCGTCGAGCACTGCAGCGATTCGTTCGCCATGATTTGCCGTGGCGAGTAGTTCGAGGGAGGGTGACCAGAGGGTGAGCGCTCCGCTCATTCGATCTGCGGTCACGACCGCGCTCCACCCGGTCACCTCAGGGATGACATCACGGTCTTGACTGATCCACTGCGCTCCGCCGACTGCAAGGGCGCCAAGCACCGCAACTCCTATGATCGTCGCGAGTAGCCGGCTCGCATTTGATCCATTTCGAACGGCGCCGCGAGGTCGGTGTTCATCTCCGGTGTCGTCGTTGTCATACTCTGCGTCGCTGTCGGCCTCATCGACAAACTCACCATTCACCATTCGGCGTCGGTTCAGCGGTTGACGAAGCACAATCCGAGCGTACGCAAACCGTAGGGTGGTGCACCGTGACGTGGTGGGAGATGTTGCTGCTTGCAGCCGGTGGTGCGCTTGCCGGCATCATTAACACCGTTGCTGGAGGCGGGTCGATGCTGACGGTGCCGTTGCTCGTGCTTGCCGGCGTGCCGGGCAACAGCGCGAACGGTTCGAACCGGCTTGGCATTCTCACATCGACGGCATCGGCGACGATGTCATTTCGTCGACTCGGTGTCGACGGACTCTCCCGATCGGTACCTGTGCTCGTTCCGACGCTGGTCGGGTCGTTCGTCGGGTCGATGACGATTAGTCGACTTCCAGATCGAACCTTCGAAATTGTGTTCGGCGTCTTGATGATTCCGCTTATCGTGATGACGGTGCGCAAGCCGAAGGCTCGTGAAGGTGTCGAGCCGTGGGCGATGTGGGTGACCGTGCTCGTATTTGGGCTCATTGGAATTTTTGGTGGTGCGTTTCAGGCAGGAATCGGGCTCGTCCTGCTTGCCGCCTTGACCCGTGCTGGTTTCGACCTCGTCATGGCGAACAGCATCAAAGTGGTGGTTTCACTCACGGTCACCGTCGTTGCACTGCCGGTGTTCTTGTTATCCGGAAAGATCGTGTGGCTTCCGGCGATTGTGCTTGCCATCGGGTTCATGGTCGGCGGTTGGCTTGGCGCACACGTCGCTGTTCGCGGCGGTGAGAAACTCATCCGAACTGCGATGGTGCTTGCATCAATTGCGCTGTCTGGACGGCTGATCGGTCTTTACTGACACGTCGCAGTACATTGAGATCGATGGAGTTTTTCTGCCCGCGGTGCTCGACTTCGGTCTCGGCTGAGTTTTATGGTCCGTGCGATTCGTGTCGCAGCGAACTTCGGGCGAAATTTGTTGGTACCAAGAGCGAAGTTGACGTGGCGGAATATGAGCCAAAGATGAATGTCACACCAAACGCCGTTGCCCTCAAGGACAACTAGCAGCAAGCGAAAGAGGAGAGTCTTCTTCGGTGCAATAACCGATAACCTCACCGCCAGCCACGGGGACGTAGCTCAGATGGCTAGAGCACCTGCTTTGCAAGCAGGGGGTCGTGGGTTCGATTCCCATCGTCTCCACCAGTGAATGCGCAGCGATTGGCGTGCGTGTTATCCGAGCAAATCTTTTGCGACGTCGATCCAGAACTGTGTCGTGAGATCAAGGCTCTCGACGTCAATGCGTTCGTCGTGACCGTGAAATCGCGTGCTGAAATCACCGGGCGACACCGATGGACTGAACAACCCGGCTCCGTAGGCAATCGCGCCCATATTGCGAAAGACGCGGGCATCGGTGAAGCCGACGATGAGCTGAGGTGTGATCGGCACACCAGGGAAGGGCCTGTTCACCGCTCGTTGCACCGAGTCCCACAGCGGCGTATCGGTCGGCGAAAGGCTGGCCGGATCATTCATGATGATTTCGACGTCAACGACGTCGTACAGGTCACCAAGTGCGTCGCGAAGATGCGCCGTGACTTCATCGGTGTGATCGCCGGGCATCGTGCGAATATCGATATTGAGGTCGACGGAATCAGGAATGACATTCGTCTTCATCGTGCGATCAGCGCCAACAACATTCGGACTCAGGGTGGTGTGGCAGCAACTCCATAGATGGGCTGCACCACCGCGGTGCGGAAACGATTCGAGATAGTCATCGATCTTTGCCGGGTCGAGCATGATCGCTTTGGTCTCGTCATCGATGTCCATGTTCGCAACTTGTGTGTTCCAGTGTTCGTGGAACCGAGCGGGCGCACGATATTCGGCAATTCTCTGCACAACGGCAGCAGCGCGCACCAGTGCGTTGTCACTGCGGAACGGCGTTGAACCGTGACCTGGGGTTCCGTGCACACGA
>JALRBS010000113.1 GCA_023262325.1 Ilumatobacteraceae bacterium
GCCACCCTGCGCAGCGCAGCGTCTGCGATTGTTTCGTAGTCAACGAAGCTCTTATCGGCAGCCATCGCACTCATTATTCACGATCGATGATCTGCAGCACGACCGAGAGAGCCTGCGCACACCGCACGACTCTTGTTCGGAGCGCTGTGGGTCACTACGTTGCATAGCAAGAGGCAACGCCCATGACGAACACGTATCACCGCCCACCCGAGCAACGTTCGACTGCGCCATCGGGCTGTCCCGTGCACGCCTCCTGGTCCCCGCTGTCGGCCGAGTACCTCGCTGACCCGTACCCGATTGCAAACGAACTGCGGGACGAACATTCCGTGTTCTGGTCGGACCAACTCGCACATCTCGTCGTCACCGACATGAGCCTCATCGAAGAAGTGTTCATGAATCCCGACGTGTACGCCTCGAGCAACGTGCAAGATCCAATTGCGCCGCTGTGCCCAGCCGCTCGCGATGTGCTGGCCGCACCAGATTTCGACCCGGTCGCGGTCATGTCCAACCGGCAGATGCCCGATCACGCCCGCATTCGCGTATTCACCCGCCAAGGGTTCGGCAACCGTCGCCTGAAGACGCTCGAGGACTACATGCGAAGCCGAGCAACCCACCTGCTCGACGAGATGATTGCACATGGGTCACCTGCCGAATTCGTGCAGTCCTTCGCATTCCCACTGCCAGCCGAAATCGTCTTCAGGTTCATTGGCTTCCCGCCCGAAGATGACCGCATGATCAAGTCGTGGTGCGTCAACCGGAAGGCGTTCTCATGGGGACAACCGACCGAGGCCGAACAAGTGGCAATTGCCGAAGGCATGATCGACTATTGGCGATACTGCCGCGACTTTGTGGCCTCCCGTCGTGACAACCGCGCCGACGACTTCACCTCTGAGTTGCTCGACGCGTGGGAAGCCGACCCGGGTCCCGACACGAACCCAAATGCGGAAACAGGCATTTCATATCGAGAGGTCGAGTCGGTGGTCTACGGCATTTCATTTGCTGGACATGACCCCGTGACAGCGCTCATGTGCAACACGCTGCTGTGCCTGTTGCCACGACGAGACCAATGGCAGGCCCTCATCGATGATCCTTCGCTCGCTGCGAACGCGGTTGAAGAAACCTTGCGATTCGAGTCAAGTCAAATTTCGTGGCGGCGAGTCACGAATGTCGATACCACGCTCGGTGGCGTCGATATCCCTGCAGGAACCCGACTCATGTTGAACTTTGCATCGGCAAACCACTCACCGGACCGATTCGACAACCCTGAAGAGTTCGACATCACTCGAGAGACGGCGAACCGACACATCAGTTTTGGCAAAGGAATTCATTTCTGCCTTGGCGCCGGCCTCGCACGCATGGAGGCGCGCATCGCGCTTGAACTTCTCGCCGAACGACTCCCGAACCTTCGGCTCGTCGATGACCAGTCGTTGACGTACTTCCCGAACATCACCTTTCGTGGTCCCAATGCATTGCATGTGGAGTGGTCGTGACCCTCTACGCAGTACAGAAATTTCTCTACGAGCTCAACCGAACGCCGTCGCTGCAAACCGCGTACTCAAACAACCGGCACGCGGTGCTCGAGCCGTACGACCTCACCGAAGAAGAGCAAGAGGCACTCGTCGCTCCCGACATCGGCAAGTTATTTCACATTGGTGTGAACGGGCAGATCCTCATGCATTTCGCGGCGTTTCATCACATTGAATGGCAGGACTACCTGCAGCGCATGCGCGACGGCATCGCCACCTACGGTCCAGTGCGCGAAGGCGTGTACGCAATGACGACCGGAATTGACGAAGTTGTCGTTGCGCACAACGAGGCTGGCGGGGGTTCATCGTGAGCCTCGTCTTCGCCGGCGTGTGTTCGCATGCTCCCGGTATCACCGGTCGCGCCCACATGGCCGACCCTGAGGTTCGCGACAGGTTCTACGAGTCGTTTCACCAAATGAGCCGCGACCTGCACGCCGCGCAACCTGATGCACTCGTCATCATTGCCGCCGAGCACTTTGCAAATTTCTTCATGAACAACATGCCGTCATTCGCAATCGGCATGGCCGACACCTACGAAGGCCCGATCGAAGACCCGGGCTGGCTCGGCATTCAACGACGACAGGTGCGAGGAAATCGCGATATTTCCCAGCGTTTCATCGCCGAAGTGATGAACAGCACCGACATCGCATACGCCGAAGAATGGAAATTCGACCACGGCATCATGGTGCCGCTGCACTTCCTGACGCCCGACTACGACATTCCCGTCATTCCGGTCAATGTGAACTGCCAAGGACCGCCGCTCGCACCACTGCATCGGGCATGGGCATTCGGTGAGGCGATGCGACGTGCCTGCGACGCACTGCCAGAACGCATCGCAATCATCGGCACCGGAGGCATCTCGCACTGGCCTGCCACTCCAGATTCCGGCAAGATCAACAAAGCCTGGGATCACGAGTTCATGAGGCTGTGGTGCGCGAATGACAAGGACGCGCTGCTCAACGCTGAGAAATACAACGACCTTCAGGTGTACAGCGACGCTGGCCAAGGCGGATTCGAAATTCGCACATTCATCACCGTCGCCGCGGCAGCGGGTGGGGCAAAAGGAACAGTGCACTTCTGCGAACCGATCCCCATCTTCGCGGTGAGCTGCACCGTGGCGACCTACGACCTCGCGTAAATCGTCGTCACCCTGATGTTGCGGGTGATGCAACAACAAGTGTTACGAGCGTGATCAAACCGAGCGAAGTTGCGGTGATAAAGGTCCATGTCGGATCCCACGTAAACATCGGAACCCACACCAATGGCCCGATTGCGTGACCGAGAAATCGGAACGACAACACCGATGACAACGCTCCGCCGCGGTTGTCGGGCACTGCGAGCGCAGCAAGGCTCGACAACACAACAATGATGAATCCGACGAGTGAGCCGACAGCAGTCCATGCGAACGCGAAGATGAGCGACCCGGTGATGAACCCAAGCGGTGCCGCAACAATGAGCACCGAAAGGCACGCGAACACCGCCGACTTCTTCGGACCCCACTGGTCAAGCAATCGACCCCACACTGGGCCAAAGACCGCACCGCCAATTCCACCAAATAACAAAATGAATCCCGTCGTCGACGAGCCAACGTTGAGTTCGTCGCGCAGGTACAGGCCGACGATCATCGGCAGCCCTGCGGGACCGGCAGCCGCTGTGAGTCCCGCGACCCACAACACCATCATGCGCGGAGTGAGCAACGGTTTGATCGGCGGTGCTGCCGCCGCTGGTCGAGGTTCGCCAGCCGGAGGTTGCGTTGCAAGGATGAGTCCAACAACGGCGATCACAGCGAACGCGATACGCCAGTTGAACGCTGCTGCGATGCCGCCGGCGAATGGAGCCGCCGCTCCTCCAATCGCTTGGAAACTTGAATACACACCGATCGCTCGACCGAGACGCGCCGGTGCAATCGTCTCGGTGAGCCCGGCAATGAGCAGCGGCGTAATGAACGCGTTGGCGGAACCTTGCAGCAGTCGACCAGCAATAAACACCTCGAGATTTGGGGCCATAACGCAGAGCATGGACGCGAGCGCGTAGATCACGTATGTGATCGTGATGACGCGCTTTCGCCCGTAGCGCTCACCGATGGTTCCCGACACGGTCAGCAAAATTGCGAATGGAATCATGTATCCGCTGAAGGCCCAGTTCACCGCCTGCGTCGATGCGTCGAAACTGCTTCGCAGCTCGGGGTAGATGGAGATCACCATCATCGTGCCGAACGGCCCGAGGAACCCGCCGAGATAGAGCGGCAACGTCGCCCACGTGAGCACCTTGTCAGATGCGTGCGGTGACACGCCCTGTGAAGTCGCAAGGTTCTCGGACAGGACCCTGATCGTGTCAGATGTCGACCGATTGCACGTGGTCGAAGGAAATGCTTGGCGAAGTCGTTATTGCGCCGACACGAGTAACACCAGGCCAGCGACCACTAGGCCTGACGCCACCTGCCGCGCACGACCCCGATGTTCACCGAGCACCCTTGCCCCCATCACTGAGGCGATGAGCACACTCGACTCGCGTAATGCTGCGACGTATCCAACTGCCGCACGTTGAGCGGCAAAGAGCACAAGTCCATACGTCACCATCGACATCGCCGCCGTCAACGACATCCGTCGCCACGCGTCGCGAGGCAATGCACGCAACTCGCGCCCGCGCCCAACCGCGACACCCCACACCGTGAGTACGACCGCGATCATGACGAAGACAACGAACACATACGTCACACCCGGGTATGTACGAATCGCATGACTGTCGACGGTCGTATACGACCCGACGGTCACCGCAACCCACACCGCAACGAGCACCTGCTGTCGCGGCGCGCCCCCAGAAAGCCCGACAAGTCCGGCAACCACAATGCAAATTGCCACCACTGCAAGAACTCCGAGATCGTCGCCGAGCAGCAACAACCCGCCCGCAGCCGCAACGAGCGCGCCTCCTCCTCGCGAGATTGGATAGGCGAGAGAGAAATCACCGTGACAATACGCATAGGCAAGACCAGTGAGGTACGGCAAGTGAACGATTCCACTCAGCGTCGCCCACCCCCATGCACCCGCCGGGAGTCCGCCGAGCACAACGACAAAGGGCAACGCAAGGCATCCGGCGATGAGGAACTGTCCCCAAATTGCGAGAAACGGATCCCCTGCGCGTTTCGCAACGAGATTCCATGTTGCGTGGAGCACAGCCGCGGCGAGCGCGGCAAGCGTTGCGAGCGCCACCGTTATCGCTGCCAGTCAACGGGCGGCCAACGACCGATACCACCATCGCGAATGACAAGGTCGGCGAGCAGACGATCGGTGTGCCGGGACCTCCAGGTGAGCATCTCTTGCGCAAGGGGCAAGATGACCGCAGGATCGGTGGTAACAGTTCGCCATGTTGGGTCGGCGACAAGATCGAAACACAAGGAGTCGCCGTTACCAAACTGAACGTAAGCGTGAGTGTCGGTGCGGGTCACAGCGAGGTGTTGCCGCTCAAGCATGCGATCGTTCGGCCATTCGTGTGGCACCGAACCGATGAGTGTTGTTCTCCAGTCGTACTCCCAATGCGCCGCTGTCCTCCAGTCATCTGGACGGTCGCCGTCGAGAAACGTGATCAAAGAACGACCATCACATTGCGCAGGAATGTCGACGCTGATGAGTTCTGCAACGGTTGGCATGATGTCGACATTTTCCGTGAAGAACTCGGGGGCGGTTCCATGTCCTGACATGCGGGAAGGGTCACGAATGATGCACGGAATCGCGTAGGACTGTTCCCAATATCCCAGCTTCTCAATGAGACCGTGGTCACCGAGCATCTCGCCATGGTCGGCGGTGACGATGATGACTGTGTTGTCCCAGTCGCCACGTTCCTTGAGCGCCGTGAAGACTCGACCGACCTGTTCATCGATGTGACTTACCATGCCGAAGTACTGGGCGCGCAGTACGGCGAGGTCGTTCGGGTCAGTTGGTGCTGCGGCCTGGGTGCGCTCGAGCACGCCGCGATGAAACCAATGTTGCGGCTCGGCACCTATCGGCGCGTCAATTGTGTTCGGGTCATACGCGTTTGACCACTCACCTGCTGCCGAATACGGCGGATGCGGTCGGAGGTGACTGATATGTGCACACCAACCATCGTGCTGACTCGCATGCCAGTCGAGAAACGTGTCGGTCACGAACGCACCGACACTGTGTTCAACCGGCCGTGCATGTTCGCTTGCCAACAGTTCGTGCGACCCAACCGAGACGTCGTAGCCGAGCGAGTCAAGCCACTCAACCCACGGACCCTGGTCGTCAGGCACGTGCAGGATCGGATCAAAACCGGGCAAAATTCCGTTGTAGGTGAAC
>JALRBS010000215.1 GCA_023262325.1 Ilumatobacteraceae bacterium
CCATGATGCCGCCTGAACCGCGTCGGTGTGAATCCATGCGTTCGGCGCCGCAGCTCGAATAATCCGCACAACTTGGCGAAGGTCGGTTCGCGTACCGACCTCATTGTTCACCGTCATCACCGAGACAATCGAGATGTCATCCGCGCTTCGCAGAAACGAATCGAGTTCGTCGAGGTTGATCGATGCGTCGGAGGTGACTCCGATCACGCGGCCACCTTGGTGCTTGACGGGGTCGAGCACCGCGTGATGCTCTGCTGCCGAACACACTGCACGCCCTCCGCGGGCGGCAATGGTGCCTGCAATCGCATGGTTGTCAGCTTCAGTGCCACTGCCGGTGAACACGATTTCGCTCGATCGAACTCCGAGCGTCGCAGCGATGTCATCGCGTGCCTCATCGACGGCCTGGCGGGCTATCCGCGCAAATCGATGGCTCCCACTCGGATTTGCGTAGACGTCGGTCATCCAACGCTGCATCGCGCTGACTGCATCGTCGTGCATCGCCGTCGTCGCCGCGTGATCAAGGTAGGTGAGCTCGTGGAGCACCCCATCAGGCTAGGCATTCGAGGGTCCACATGTCGCTAGGTTGCAGATGTGGATGGTTATGGCTCTGAGACGTACGGTCGGTCATTCGCCGATGTGTACGACGAGTGGTATGGCGATCTTGGCCCGATTGATTCCTTCGTCGACCTCGTCGTGCATCATGCACGCGGTGGCCAAGTCTGCGAACTCGGCGTCGGTACCGGCAGGCTCGCCCTGCCAATTGCGTCTCGAGGACTTTCGGTTACGGGCATCGACTCGAGCACTCACATGCTTGAACGTCTGTCGAATGCCGACGTTGACCGACGAGTGAACGCAGTTTGCGGGGACATGACCGAAGAAGTTCCCGGCGGTCCTTACGCGGTCGTGTTTATTGCGTTTAATACGTTGTTCAACCTCACCGAACATGAGGCTCAGTCGAAATGTATTTCGAGCGCAGCCGAGGCACTTGCGGACGGCGGGGTGCTCATCGTCGAGGCAGTTGTGCCGCCGATCGACAAGGTCGACCGCACTGAAGAAATTTCGATTCGACATATGAGCACCAATCGCGTCGTGTTGTCGGTTTCGCGGCAGTCGCTGGTGACTGGTGTCGCGGAGGGACATTTCATTGAGTTGTCCGATGGTGACCACGTACGACTCCGACCGTGGAGTATCCGGTATTCGTCGCCGGCCGAGATTGACGATATGGCGCGCGACGCGGGGTTACGTCTTGATGCCCGCTACGAAGACTCCACGCTCGCTCCGTTCACGTCAGGTTCAGATCGTCACCTTTCGATCTATCGACGCAATGAAGACGCAATGACAACGCAGTGACGCAATGACGCCAAAACCTCATGAATTGCACATATCCTGAGAATCACTGTGAGTGAACTACGACTCAACCAGTTGACCGGTAGATGGGTGACGATTGTGCCCGGTCGTGCCCAACGTCCGACCGATTTTGCGCCACGATCGCGAGTGCTTGATGGCCCCGATGATCGCCCGTGTCCGTTTTGTCCGGGCAACGAAGAGTCAACGCCTCCGGCCCTCGAAACCATCGATGAGACGGGAGCGTGGACGATCCGAGTCGTTCCAAATCTCTACCCGGCGTTCACTGGTGACGATGGGTTCTCGGTTCACCACGACGGGCCGGTACACGTCACCGCCGATGGCACCGGTCTGCACGAAGTGTTTGTGTACTCCCCCGATCACACGTCAAGCCTCGGCGACCTCGACGATGATGCCGCCGAGCAGTTCATGGTTGCGCTACAGCGACGCTTCGATGCGCACGCCAAGTTGCCACATATTCGCTACACCCAAGCGATCGTAAATCACGGTCGCGAGGCGGGTGCCTCTCTCGCACACCCTCACGGTCAACTCATGGGTCTGCCGTTTGTGCCTGGCGAGATGCTCGAGGAAGAGCGTGCGTTCGCTCGGTTCGCTGGGGGCTGCGTCGCCTGCACAACGATTGAAGCCGAACGTTCCACGGGCGAGCGTGTGGTGTTCGAAAATGATGCGGTCATGGTGGTGTGCCCCTACTGGAGCGGCACCCCGTTTGAGCTGCTCATCTTGCCTAAGGTGCATGCCGCACATCTTCAGGAAACCGAAATTGAGACGCTCACCCAGATCGGTCGAAGCCTGCGAGATGCAATGAAGATTCTCAGCACGACGCTCGGTGATCTCGCCTACAACGTTGGTTTCCATAGCGCTCCCCACGAGCACGATGGCGAATACCACTGGCACATCCACATCTGGCCAAATCTCGTCACACAGGCAGGTTTTGAGCGCGGTACGGGAGTGATGATCAATGTCATTCCGCCGGAAGATGCGGCAACCGCGTTGCGAGCATCAGTGTCGGCAAACGTCGCTCACTAGCTGTCGCGGGCGTTCAACTTTGCTACGGCAGCCAGCCGAAATAACGAACGGCCGCGGTAACCGCCGCACCGAGGACAATGACGATGACAAGAGGCGCGCGACGCCATGCTGCGACGACCGCGCTCGCAACGCCAATCGCGCGGGCATCAAGTATCAACGAACTTCCATCGGCGAATGTCGAACTTACGATGAGCGCTGAGACGAGGGTCGCTGGAATCAGCGCCAGACAGCGCTCCGCTACTGGTGGGAGTTCTCGACCGCCAACGACAACAAGACCAACGAACTTGCAGATGTAGGCGATAGCAGCAAGCAGCAGCACGAGCGTCCAGGTCATGTCCGACGTACTCCGACGAGGACACCGAGAGCGGCGCACAGAATTGGTAGCCCAATCGGCAGGAACGGAATGAGCGCAATGCACAATGTTCCGCCGATGAGCGCAGCACGTCTCCCTTCGCGCGACCTCAAATGGGGAACAACCATTGCGACAAATCCAGCGGGGAAGGCCGCATCAAACCCGTAGGTGGCGGGGTCGATTGCCGTTCCTGCGAGCGCGCCGATGAGTGTCCCAAGGTTCCAGAACACGTAGACCGACAAGCCAGTCCACCAAAACGCCGTCCGAGCCTGATCGTGTGAGGGCTGAGCGGTTGCCATCGCCGTCGACTCGTCAATGGTGAGTTGAGCAGCAATCGCTCGTCGCCCAATTCCACCGGTCAGGGTTCTTGACATTGCAAGTCCGTACACACCGTTGCGCGCTGCGAGGAGCGATGCGCCGCCGAGTGCCGCAACGAGATTTCCGCCTGCCGCAACAACGCTGACCGCCGAAAATTGAGAGGCACCAGTGAACACGAGGAGCGACATTGCACAGGTGACTGCGACCGAGCCTCCGGCGGAAACCGAGCCAACCCCAAACGCGATTCCAAAGGCCCCGACAGCCGCTCCGAGCACGATGCACGAGGCTGCAAGTGACCGACCCTCGTTCGGCGGGGCTGGGGGCACGCTTATCGATTCTCCGGCACAACCCACAGCATCGCAAGCGGCGGAAGGTCAATTTCAATCGAGCACGGTTGACCCTGTGCCGGCTGCGCCTTTGCCGTCATAACACTCGGGCTGTGAGACCCGTCACGCAACCCACCGCCCCAGAATTGCGTTGCATCGGTATCGAGTACAACCTGCCAATTTCCACCCGTAGGCACGCCAAGGCGGTAACCGTGTCGCGGTACCGGAGTCCAGTTGGCGGTGACCGCAACGCTCGCATCGTTCGGCCTGCCATGGCGCAGAAACGAATAGATCGAGTGCTCCGCGTCACCCGCATCGAGCCATTCGAAGCCGTCGGAGTTCGTGTCGTGTACCCACAATGCCGCATGCAGTTCGGAGAGCCTGTTGAGTTCTCGAACAAGCGTGGCTGCGCCGGCGTGGGGTGCGTGCTCAGCAAGTGACCAATCGAGACCTCGCGCTTCGCTCCACTCGGACCACGGTGCGTATTCGCAGCCCATAAATAACAACGGTGGCCCCGGCATGCTCCACTGCCAACCGTAGAGCAGGCGGAGCGTGGCAAATTTCTGCCAATCGTCACCCGACATCTTCGCCAGCAGACTCCCTTTGCCGTGGACGACCTCATCGTGGCTGAGTGGGAGCACGTACCGTTCACCGTAGGTGTACAACATGTTGAAGCTGAGTTCGCCATGGTGATAGCGACGATGGACCGCCTCTCGATGGGCGTACGCAAGTGAGTCGTGCATCCATCCCATATTCCATTTGTGACTGAAGCCAAGTCCGCCCGAGTCGGCCGGGGCGGTCACCTTCGGCCACGCAGTTGACTCCTCGGCGATCATCATCACATCACCGAACGTCGCACCAACAACTGTGTTGACTTCTTGCAGGAAGGAAACGTTCTCGGTGTTTTCATTCCCGCCGTGCTCGTTCGGAATCCACGCGCCGTCGTCGCGTGAATAGTCGAGGTACAACATGGACGCGACCGCATCAACTCGCAACCCGTCGATGTGAAACTCATCGAGCCAATACAGCGCGTTATTGACGAGAAAATTTCGGACCTCGGTTCGACCCGTGTTGAAGATGAACGTCCCCCAATCAGGGTGTTCGCCGCGGCGTGCATCTTCATGCTCGTATAACGCGGTGCCGTCAAATCTGCCGAGCGACCACGAATCTTTCGCGAAGTGCGCAGGTACCCAGTCGAGAATCACACCGATGCCGTCGCAGTGGAGTCGATTCACAAATCGCCGAAAGCCATCGGGATCGCCGAGGCGCGCCGTCGGGGCAAAGAATCCTGTGGTTTGGTAGCCCCACGACCCGCCAAACGGATGCTCGGCGATCGGCAAGAGTTCAACGTGGGTAAAACCAAGTTCTGCAACGTGTTTTGAAAGATGTTCCGCAAGATCATCCCAATGTGAGAGGTCACGCCGCCAGGAACTCGCATGAACTTCGTAGATCCGCATCGGCCGGAGTCCTTGAAGCGTCGCCTGACGCCTCAGCATCCAGTCCGCGTCTTGCCACGCGAACGGTTCGGTGTCATCAGGAACTATCGATGAGTCACCTGGTGGCAATTCAGAACGTCGGGCCATCGGGTCGGCCTTGAGCACCTCTCGGCCATGCTCGCCGGTGACGAGAAACTTGTAGTGGTGTCCGGGACGTGCGTTGTCTACGACGACCGACCAGACACCCGAGGAACCATTAGGTTCCATTCCAATCGAGTTCCACCCGTTCCAATCGCCTAGCACTGCTACCGCGCGGGCGTTTGGTGCCCACACTGCAAAGCGAACTCCGTTGGTTACAGGTTGCGGACCAAGCACCTCCCACAACCGTCGGTGAGTGCCTTCATTAAACAGATGTAGGTCAATGTCCCCCAGGCGATGGTCGACGAAACGAGCGCTGGTCACGCAGTAAGACTATGGTGCGCGGCAGTGAGAGTGTTGATGTTCGCTTGGGAGTTGCCGCCATCGTCGACCGGTGGCAGGTCGTCGCACGTCGACGGACTCGCCCATGCCTTGGCAGACGGTGGACACGATGTCGTCGTTATTGCGCCACGGGCCCCATCGACCGAGGCCTTCACGAACGCCCGCAATGTTCGCGTCCTGCGCGTAAATATCGATCTGCCGTGGCTCCCGGATCGGGCAATTGCACGAGTCGCCTCGGCTAACCACGCCTTTGTCGCCGCAACGACGCAGCTCGGAGACTGGAGCGCCGATGTCGTCCACGCCCACGACTGGGAAGTTGCGTGGGCTGCGCAGGTTGCTTCGGTGCAACACTCGGCTCCGCTCGTCACAACCTTTCATGGGACCGAGCGCAGCCGCCACGGCGGACATATCCCACCCGGTGTGCCAACCGATGTCAATGGGATCGAGTGGTGGCTTGCGTCGGCATCACGTCGGGTAATTGCGATCAGCCGCCTGCTTGCGCGCCAAGTGACGACTGATTTCGAACTTGATCCCTCGACGGTGCGAAGTGTCCCGGGTGGCATCGATCCGTCGTGGTGGGCCGCGCCCGACCCTCAACTTGATGAATCGCCCAACGAGAACCTTGTCTTCGCGTGGGGTCGGGTGCAATACGAGAAAGGCTTCCACCTCATCGCGAGCGCATTGGCCGAGATGCGAGCGACGCATCCCGACATTCGCTGCACGATCGCTGGCAGAGGTTCGTATCTCGCTGACTTGCAGTCGCAGATCGACGTGATCGGTGTAAGCGATCTCATCGATCTACCCGGGTATCTATCGGACCATGAGTTGCGAGCGGCGATTCATCGGGCTGCCTGCATCGTCATTCCGTCGCTCTACGAACCCTTCGGTGTCATTGCGCTTGAAGCGCTCGCCGGTGGAGGACCGCTCATCGTCGCGGAGACAGGTGGACTCGCCGAAATTGTCGCTGGAACCGACGCCGCACTCACCTTCGAGCCGGGTAATTCAGTTCAGCTTGCAGCGTGTATTCGCCGGGTCATCGATGATCAGGAATTCGCCCAGTCGCTTCAAGCACATGGTCGAGCGCTCGTCGAAACCTCGTATTCGTGGTCAGCAATCGCCGACCGGACTGTCGCCTGTTATCGCGACGCGCTCGAAATTCGGTAGCCGCGTAGGCCATGCTTGGTGCATGGCACATGATCCAGTAGTTGAACTTGAGCGCAGCGACGATGGCGTCGCCATCATCACCCTGAAAAACGGCAAGGTAAACGCGTTGTCCTCAGCCGTGCTCGATGAGTTGCACGACATCGTGAAGTCGCTCGAGGTCGACCTTCCGTCCGCGGTGATCGTCACCGGCGGTGAGCGAATCTTCGCTGCCGGCGCCGATATCTCAGAATTTGGAGGTCCCGATGAGGCAACGACGATCACCGCCCGATTCCACCGCACGCTCGACGCCCTCGCAGCGCTTCCACGCATGGTGATTGCCGAAGTAGCAGGCTACGCACTTGGTGGAGGGTGCGAGCTGGCGATGGCCTGTGATTATCGAGTCGCATCGACGAAAGCGGTCTTTGGACAACCTGAGATTCTCCTCGGCATTATTCCGGGAGGCGGTGGTACGCAACGGCTCGCTCGCATCGTTGGCGCGAGCAAAGCAAAAGAAATTTGTCTCACTGGACGACAGGTTGCATCCGAGGAAGCGAAGGCGATTGGACTCGCCGACGAAGTGGTTGAACATGACGAGTTGCGAGCACGCACACTTGCACTCGCAAGCTCGCTTGCGTCGGGCGCTCTCATCGCTCAGGCACTCACCAAAGATGCGATCGATGCTGGACTCAATGGCACGCTCGACGAGGGGCTCGCGATCGAGCGGGATCGGTTCGCCGAGGTATTTCGATCGGAAGACTCCCAAATCGGCGTGAAGAGCTTCCTTGAGCATGGCCCCGGCAAAGCCGAGTTCACCGGCCGCTAAATTTCCGGCCGCAGTGCAGAGCACCCCACTCTGCGCTCATGATTGAATTCTTCCAACATTTGCGCCTGCACGACGGTGTCGCCCATGCAACGGTGGCACGAGAGCTCGGGGTGTCGTGGCATCGAGAACGTCGCCTCATCGAACTCGGCATTCTCGACCGACCTGCGCATCGTGTGCTTCGATCGACGACGGTGCCCGAAAGTTGGCGCCAACGATGCCGGCTTGCAACTCTCGGCGCCGGTAACGGTGTCATTTCGCACGGTGCCGCTGCACGCCTGCACAATCTTGACGGCTTCAACGACTATCCGCATGTGCATCTGCTCTGCCGTAAGGGCTCCTGGCCTGGCCCGCCAGACGAAGTCATCACTCACTTCACCCGCGGACTGAGCGAGGAGGATGTGACCTCAATCGACGGCATTCCGGTGCTCAGCGTTCCAGCAACGCTCGCAATTCTTCACCCCCACGCAGGAGACCGCGACACCGCCCGAGCAATCGTCTCCGCGCTTCGGTCCGGTTGGTCGGCTTCGCAGATTCGTGACACTGCCGAACGTTGGCGTTGCCGTGGTAGACCGGGGCCGGCATTCGTCGTCAACGCGATTGACCGGGCGCGCGATGACTCGCGCCGCGATTACGCCTCAACTGGGGCGAGCATCTCGTCGGCTGCTGACCAAGGGTCGACGCGGTGACCGACGACATCGTTCGTCACCTCATCCCACCGTTCACCAGTGCACAGCTCACGGGCACGTTCGCGCAATCGATTCGCAACGATTTCTCTGAGTTCTTCTGCCGCACGGAAATTTCGACGTTCAACAAGTAGCCCAGATTGCTCGGCAAATTGGCGGTGTGCACCGACGGCGTCCCACAACTCGGGAACGCCTTGTCCGGTGTTCCCGACCGTTGCGACGATTGGCGGACGCCACGCATCGTGGGGTAGGTCCGAAAGGTCGAGCATTTGCTCAAGGTCTCGGCGAGTTTCCTCAACACCTTTGCGATCCGCTTTGTTGATGACGAACACATCGGCGATTTCCATGAGGCCGGCTTTATTCGCCTGAACACTGTCACCCCAGCCAGGGTTCACCACGACAACCGTCGTATCCGCCTTACCTGCAACTTCAACTTCGACCTGCCCAACCCCGACGGTTTCAACGAGAATCCATCGTCGCCCCAATGCATCAAGCAAACGAACAGCTTCCGGAGTTGCGAGCGAAAGGCCACCGAGATGGCCACGAGTTGCCATCGAGCGAATGAACACCCCTGGGTCCGTCGCGTGATCTTGCATTCGAACGCGGTCACCAAGAATGGCGCCTCCAGTGAACGGAGAGGAAGGGTCGATCGCGAGGACTGCAACTTCAAGTCCAAGAGATCGCAAATGCCCAATGGTTGCACTCGTCAGCGTGCTCTTACCCGCTCCTGGCGCGCCAGTAAGTCCGACGGTGTAACCATCGCCGCTCATCGGGTAAGCGAGCCGACCCACAACTCGTGCTGGGTCACCACCACGCTCAATGAGCGAAAGCAGTCGCGCCGTTGCCGCACGGTCCCCGTTGCGCGCCGCCTGAAATAGTGCCTCGGGATCGGCGGGCGGGCGCGCCATTAGATCGTGTTCTCCACGAGCCCAACGTCGATGACTTCAGTGACGCCGTCAACCCGATCACGCATGATTCGTTCGATTCCGCCCTTGAGCGTCTGTGTCGATACAGGACAGGTGCCGCACGCGCCAACAAGACGAACGGATACGACGCCAGTCTCCTCGTCGACGCCAATGAGTTCGATGTCGCCACCATCGGCCTGAAGCACCGGACGAATGACCTCGATTGTTGCAAGCACTTTTTCCAACATGTCCGCTCCATTCAACCACCCGATCGTCACGTAGTCGCGATCCTGCGAGCAAACTCGGGTGTCGCGTACGATCGTTATTGTGAGAAATTCGTGGTCAATGACAACGGTCGTCATCGGCCATCAAGGTGGGTGGGACGAGCTGCTCCTCATCGCAGTACCAATCGTCGTGGTGGTCGGATTACTCGCCGTTGTGAAACGGCGAGTCAGTCGACCCGTGCGTGACGAGTCGTTAGTCGACTCGGTTGATCATCGCACCGATGCTTCGTAGTCGACCGACGAGGTCGTCGTACCCGCGATCGATATGACCAACACCGCTGATTACCGTCGGACCTTGGGACGCAAGACCCGCAACGACCATCGCTGCGCCTGCACGAATGTCATGCGCTCGCACGGAGCCGCCTGAAAGTCGCGGCACACCAGTCACCTCGGCATGGTGTTCCCACATTCGAATCTGCGCGCCGAGCGTGACGAGTTCTTCGACGTATCGAAACCGACCCGGGTAGAGGTTTTCAGTAACTATCGACGTCCCATTTGCCACGGCAAGCATCGCAACGATCAACGGTTTGTAATCCGTTGCAACACCTGGATACGGCAGGGTCTGGATATCGACGGCGTTGAGGCGCTGTCGCGCCTCAACGCGAAGTCCTGTTGCCTCGTCATCGAAGGCTTCGAAGACCAGACCCATCTCTTCACATCGACGAAGAAACATGCCCATGTCATTGGCGCGCGCATCGATCATGTCGACGCAACCACCAGTGGAACCGACAGCCGCGATATACGTCGCCGCTTGGATTCGATCGGGAACCACGCGGTGAGTGACGTCACCGAAGGACGTATACGAACAGCCCTCAACCACCAGTGTTGCCGTACCAATGCCTGAAATTTGAGCCCCCATTGACAGGAGGAAGTTGCAAAGATCCACGACCTCTGGCTCTCGCGCGGCACCCCGAATCGTCGTCGTTCCATCGGCGACGACGGCTGCTGTCACCACATTCTCCGTGGCGCCAACACTTGGGAATGCGAACTGAATGTCCGCACCGTGAAGTGCTTCAGCGTGCACCTCAAGAATTCCCTCGGTGATCACGCAGGTCGCACCCATCGATTCAAGTGCTGCGAGGTGAAGGTCGATTGGCCGGGTGCCGAAGTCGTCTCCCCCTGGTAGCGCGACCCTGATGTGACCGCAGCGACCAACGAGTGGCCCGAGCAAGTTGATTGAGGCACGTATGCGCCGCGCCGGTGCCTCCGGTACCTCGGTGAGCAACGTTCCGGTCTGACGAATCGTGACGGCACCGTCATGTTCGAGGACCTCGAGGCCGATCGAAGTAAGCAACTCGCCCATAATTTGGACGTCGACAATTCGCGGCACATTCGTGATCTCACTGGTTCCATCGGTGAGTAGTGCCGCAGCCATCAACTTGAGCACCGAATTCTTTGCACCTGGAACACGCACACGGCCCTCAAGCGGCCCGGTGTGGTCGATCAGAATCGTCGGCTCGCTCGGAGCGCTCATTCGATCGTGGTCGGCGTTCGGCACCGCAACAGTATGCTCCCGCCGTGACGGAAACGAGGGGCAGCCGAACGATCACGCGTCGGTGGCCCGATAACGACGCAAGCCGTGCCGTCATTCTCTGTGCACGCGATGACCTCGTTCAGGAACAATGCGTCAACGCCGACGGTGGCACGCACGAGTTCGCTGCGGTCGAGGGCCCCTTCGAAGTATGGACGCGACAAGTCACGTCGCGAGAAGGCACGCTTGTTGAGACGACCACGTTTCGCGTGCGTATCCCGTGGTTCAGCTGGCTCTTCCTGCCGCTCATCATTCGCACGGTCCGGCGTTCGCGTCGAGCGACACTGCGGGGTGAAAAAGTCACTCTGCGCCAACTGTGGTGGGCACCTCCCGACGTGATGACCCCTCGCCAGGTGCACGTGCTTGGGCTTCTCGCAGCGGCCGCGATGAGTTCGGCCTTCACGAACACCGCCTTTACACAGACCGTCACGTTCGCCGCCGATGACTTCGGGGTCGGCAACACTGCGGTTGGAATTGCTGGCGCTCTCGTGCGTGCAGGCATCCTTGTCACGATTCCACTTGCGATCGCTGCAGATCGCATCGGCCGGCGTACCGTCATCATTGCAGCGGCGTGGGCGGCACCGATCCTGACGGCAAGTGGCGCCATCGCACCAAACTTCGAGTTTCTCGTTGCGACCCAAGCGCTCGGTAGGCCGGTCGGGCTCGCGCTGGACTTCCTCATAGCGGTGGTAGCCGCCGAAGAAATGCCGAAGAACTCGCGGGCCTATGCCGTCGGGATTATGGCAATGGCGAGCGGGCTCGGTGCCGGAGTTGCAGTGATTTCGCTCCCGCTCACCGATACCGGACCCGCGGGTTGGCGGTGGGTGTTTCTCATCACCCTCATCTGGATCACTGTTGCGCGAGACATCGGTCGACGACTGCCGGAGTCGGTGCGATATCTCGCTCCGCACGTCGAACGTGTCCCGATCAACCGTGGGCGCTTTGTCACGCTGGCTGCGATTCTCGTCGGAGTCAACCTGCTCGTCGCACCGGCAAGTTTCTTTCAGAATCGGTACCTCAGCGACGTCCGCGGAATGTCCGGCAGTTCAATCGCACTGTTCTCACTTTCGACTGCGACTCCTGCGGCCGTTGGACTCATCATCGGCGGTCGGCTGGCTGACCGTCGAGGCCGACGAGTGCTCATCAGCGTCGCGCTTCCCTTCGCGGCCCTGCTGGTAATCGCGTCATTCCATGCCGCCGGAACTGTCATGTGGATGTGCGCATTTGGCGGCGGGCTACTCGGCGGGGTCGCCTATCCTGCGCTCGCGGTCTATCGGGCTGAGCTGTTTCCGACAGGCAACCGCGGTCGCGCTGCTGGTTTGCTCACGGTCGCAGCGCTCCTTGGCGGGGTTGCCGGACTGTTGGGCGCGGGCTCACTGCTCGACACTGGACGTTCGTACGGCACCGTGATGGCCACGCTCGGAATTGGACAGGCCGTAGCCCTCGTACTCGTGCTCACTCGCTTACCGGAAACGGCTCACCGGGATCTCGACGAGATCAGCGACGTCACCGGAGCTGCCTCTAGGACTGCGAACTAAGAATTCGTCGGGCTTCGGCGAGCTCACGAATTGCTCCGCTCGCGCTCTCCGCATCGCCACCATGATCAGGGTGAACGTCTCGCATTCGCTGTCGATATCGACGCGAAATTTCGCGAGTCGAAGGAGACACGTCGGAGACGGTAAAACCAAGCCGTTCAAGGGCCCAACCGCGCGGATCAGCAAGCGCAGCGATGGACGCATGTTGTGAGCCGGCGAGGTAGCCGATGAGCGCCGGGCCGATCGGTCCACGCCATCGCAAACCTCTGCGCACTACGGCTGCGATCTCAAGTCGGAGACCCAATTCAAGGCGTTCAATCGCGTACAACGCTCCGAGTACCTGCGACATTGCGCTTCCTTTTTCATCGAACTCAAAATTCAGGTCGTCGCCATCGGCACACAGGCGGTGGCGACTCATCGCCAGACCGTGCCGATCGACCTGGTATCGATGCCGAAGGCGAGGCTGCACGATTCGCACACCATCAGCAACTTCGGACAGTAAGCGCTCAATGCTGCTCAGGTCGTCCGAATCGCACTCTCGAGCAAATCGTGCAGCAACGGCACCGAGCAGCAGTCCCCCAACACCGGGAGGCGGATCGATCGGCAACATGAGGTGACCAAGAGCGATTCGTCGCGTCGGCTGGGCAGGTCTCGAGTGATACACCTCGAGCTCTGCTAGCAACATGATCGGAGCGTACCGGTCGGCGACCCTCCGGTCGTTTCCTGCGCGAAATTAGACCCATGGGCGGCATCGATCGCGAAGATCTCGGGCCGCTGACTCAATGAGCTCAGGTTCGAACGTGTCGGATGAAAACGCTGAGGCGAGAGCCGACACGCTGTCGAGAATCGACTCCCATTGGCGCGCAGCAAGTCCGTACGGAGGCGAACTCACCTTCAGTACGGGAACCAGATCAAAGAGTTGCGCCCGTGAACTTGCATCATCGATCGACCGCGTCATGTTGTCACCGATTGAGAACAGCGTGCTGAGCACCCCGTCAGGTGCATCACTTTCCGTGACTGCGACATCCCCAGATTCAATAGCGTCAAGCAAGTCATCGACATCGTCCGTTGCCTCAACTGCGACGAACAGTTGCATTCCATGCCAGCGATGTGGGATTTCGGCGACCACGAGTTGCTCTCGAATCATCTCAAGTTCGTCGTCTGGCCAATCTTCGAGCTGAAACTCGGTGCTGTCGGCATCCTCCGCGAGCAGAATTGGGAATGGGCCTAACTCATCGTCGAGACGGTC
This sequence comes from Ilumatobacteraceae bacterium, assembly GCA_023262325.1. Classification (GTDB taxonomy): domain Bacteria; phylum Actinomycetota; class Acidimicrobiia; order Acidimicrobiales; family Ilumatobacteraceae; genus Casp-actino5. The sequence continues at coordinate 13,457 of JALRBS010000215.1, forward strand.
GAAAATTTCGTCCGCCACGGCTTCGAAAGTCTCTGGAATCACAATCTCATTGGAGCGCCACGCATGCGGAATCGATTCGTTCGCAAATGATTCGATGAGCGCAGCACGTTGATCGGTATCCCACAGCGACAAGTCATAGAACACGGTGACAGTGTCCGGGTCATCGGGGTTGAAGTCATCCATCGCGTCATCGGCCACAGAGCGAGACTAGCGAGCGCACAACCCACGTATTCGACGTCTATGGGCAAACACGTGCAAGAAACGCCGCAACGTGCGCGTATTCGAGCACTTTGTGCTCCTCCATCCGAAATCCGTGACCTTCGCCAAGGAACTCTTCATAGGTCACATCACCACCGGCGTTGCGAACCGATCGCACGAGCGACCGCGACTGTTCAATCGAGACAACCGGATCGTCGGTGCCGTGCATGAGCAGCAGTGGCATCGATAGCGAGGCTGCATGCCGCAGAACGGAACGCTCCTCGAGGATTGGAGAACCCGGAGGCCCAATCAGTGCATCGGTGTAATGCGCCTCAAATCGATGCGTCGTCTGCGCAAGAGAGGCCGGTTCACACACTGGGTACAGCGCGATTACACCCGCGCAACTTGTCGGTGCGTGTGCGGCAGCCAAGAGCGCGAGAAACCCGCCCGAGGAAGAACCCATGACAACCGTGGTCGCTGGAGTTGCCCAACCCTGCTGCTGGCAATAGTTAACGACCGATAGCACATCGTCGACGTCCGCGCCTCCCCATTCACCCTGACCAAGAAGCGCAAACTTCCGTCCGTGACCGGTGCTACCACGCGGGTCAGGAACGATGACATCCCAACCTTGGGATCTCCAATAGGCAACCCTCGGCATGAACTCCACCTGCCACTGGTCGGTCGGGCCGCCGTGCACACACACAAGGCACCTCCCGTGGCCAGCCTCGTACCGTCGAAATGGTACGACGACGCCATCGGCTCCACTTGCTCGATGCGTACTCGGTTCGACTAGGTCAACGTCCTGCCACTGCGCAGCCGGACCAGCATCGACAACGTTGCGCGTCCACGTACGGAGCGCATCGTCGTATTGATAGGCAACAAGCTGATGCGGGGTGACGGCACCAGATCGAAGCGCAGTAATTGTGTCGCCCACCCACTGCACCTGTGTGTGTACACCCCGGCCGATCTCAGTGATCGCGCCCGTTGCAACATCGACCACGCACAAGGATCCAAATCCGTCGTCGTTTCTTGTGAACGTAATGGCGTCTCCGCGCGGCGAACCTGCAAAGGTGCGCTCACGAGGACCCCACGTCGGTCCACCATGTTCAGAAGCCTCGTTGACGAGGTGATCCTCCCCCAACCAAAGGTTGAGCCACCCAGATGCATCGCTGAGATACGCAATGCGGGAAGTTCCTACCGCTCGAAGTTGCTGAATCTGCCCAGGCCGCTCGACGATGGTGATTTCCCCGCTTGCGAGGTTGCGAGCCACATGAACCGAGTGATCCCACGGCATATCCGGCGGCGACCATGCCTGCCAGTGCACGACGGTTCCACCGTTGACATCGACCGCAATCGGATCCCAGCAAAATTCATGCCGACCGTCGTCAATCCTCAACGGATCCGCCGCTCCGTCAAGGTCGATCGCCCAAATCGAACCTTCATCAATGACGACAAAGACCTGATGACCATCTGGCGAGAGCACTGGACTCGAAACGTTGCCGGGTGGGACGAGGAGCGTCGACGACATTGAGCCGCCTTGGTCGTAACGCAGTTCGTTCGCGGCATCGACATACACGATCGCAACGCCATCAGGACCCCAACACCACACGCCACCACTTCCACCCCGGGCGGGACGCGGTGCCACGGCGACCTCGCGACGATGTTGGCTCCCACCACGCAGTGAAAAGGCAACGAAAGCAGTGTCACCACCGGCGCCGCGCTCGATGGCAAGCACGGAATCGCCCGTCGGAGACGGTTGTGGCTCCGAGAGCTCTCTTGTCGAAATACACATGTCGATCGTTGGCGGTCGACCCATCCTCGTGACCGTAGTTCCTCGGACTACCGTGTTGGCATGTCAACTTCTGATGATCGGCGCCCCGATCGCAACCTCGCGCTTGAACTTGTTCGAGCGACAGAGTCCGCAGCGCTTGCTGCAGCACGATGGGTTGGCCGTGGCAACAAGAACGGCGCCGATGCGGCGGCTGTCGATGCGATGCGGCTCAGCCTCTCCACCGTTCAGATGAACGGCATTGTCGTCATCGGCGAAGGCGAAAAAGATGAGGCGCCGATGCTCTACAACGGCGAAATGGTTGGCGATGGCAGCGATCCTCAGGTTGATGTTGCGGTCGACCCGATCGATGGCACGACACTTACCGCCTATGGACTGAACAACGCTCTCTCGGTGATCGCCGTAGGTGAACGGGGCTCGATGTTTGACCCAGGTCCGTCGTTCTACATGCAGAAGATCGCCGTGGGACCAGATGCGGTCGGGTCGATCGACATCAATGCGAGCGCAACACAGAATCTTCGATGGATTGCCAAGGCGAAACGAGAAACCGTACGCGACCTCACCGCCGTCATTCTCGACCGCCCGCGCCATGCAGAACTCATCGACGAAGTTCGTGCATCGGGTGCCCGCATTCGACTCATACGTGATGGCGACGTCTACGGTGCGATCGCCTCAGCCTGGCCTGATGCTGGTGTCGATGTGCTGTTCGGAGTCGGTGGCACACCCGAAGGTGTCATCAGCGCAGCCGCGCTCAAGAGCATGGGTGGAGAAATTCAGGCGAAGCTATGTCCGCAAACAGATGAAGAGCGCGCAAACGTGCTCTCCGCTGGACTCGATCTTGATCGGGTGCTCACCCAGGACGACCTCGTTCAAGGCGATAACTGCTTCTTTGCGGCGACGGGTCTCACCGATGGACAACTCTTGCGCGGCGTGCGATTCGACTCACGCGGCGCGAGAACCCAAAGCCTCGTCATGAGGTCTCGCTCAGGAACAGTTCGGTTTATCGACGCGCGACACCGCGTGCGCAAGCTGCAAGAATTTTCGGCGATCGATTACAGCTGAACGCCGGCCGCATTCAGACGGGCATGCGCCCGGCTTAATGCAGCCACTGCTTCTGCATCGTTCTCGTGACGCAACCGCTCTTCGGCTCGCTCTTTAGCCGCACGTGCGCGATCGATATCGATCCGTGACGCCATTTCTGCGGTATCTGAAAGTATCGAGACCTTGTTGTTGCTCACTTCAACGAATCCACCGTGAACTGCGAGATTCTCGATCGAGCCATCAGCAAGAAAGAGCCGTGTATGGCTTGCGGTGAGGGCGGCGAGAAACGGCGCGTGTCCGGCCTGAAAGGCGATCTCGCCGCCGCCAAGGGTACGCGTGATCACCATGGTGGCCTCGCCTGAGTACAACACCGACTCAGGCGAGACAACTTCAACGTTCATGGTGGACGCCACGTTCAGCTCTCCCGAAGCGCCTTGGCCTTCGCATGCACCTGCTCAACGTTGCCCACGTTGAGGAATGCCTGCTCGGGAACATCATCGAGTTCGCCGTCGATCAATGCCTCGAACGACTGCACCGTTTCAGCAACGGGAACATATTCGCCCTTGAGACCGGTGAAGACCTCAGCGACATAGAACGGCTGCGACAGGAATCGCTGCACCTTACGTGCACGGTTCACCGTCAGTCGGTCCTCTTCGGAAAGTTCGTCGAGACCGAGAATTGCGATGATGTCTTGGAGTTCCTTGTAACGCTGCAGCGTTTCCTGAACTCGTCGGGCAACGTTGTAGTGGTGAGCACCAACGACCTCTGGGCTGAGGATCGTTGACGTCGAGGCCAACGGGTCCACCGCCGGGTAGATACCGAGCGCTGCAACCTGACGTGACAATTCGGTCGTCGCGTCGAGGTGTGTGAACGTCGTGAATGGCGCCGGGTCGGTGTAGTCGTCCGCAGGCACGTACACGGCCTGAAGCGAGGTAATCGAACGGCCACGGGTTGACGTAATGCGCTCCTGCAACTGACCCATTTCGTCGGCGAGCGTGGGCTGGTAACCCACGGCTGAAGGCATACGGCCGAGCAGAGTCGACACTTCGGAACCGGCCCCCCCCCAACGGAAGATGTTGTCGACGAACAACAACACGTCCTGGTTCTGCACGTCACGGAAGTACTCGGCCATGGTGAGGGCCGACAGAGCCACGCGCAGGCGCACGCCCGGCGGCTCGTCCATCTGACCGAACACCAGAGCGGCCTTTTCGAACACGCCCGAC
>JALRBS010000006.1 GCA_023262325.1 Ilumatobacteraceae bacterium
GCTGTATCGCGTGGCGGGATCGTGACCGCTTCCGCGGAGTTGCGACGCCGGTATACGACGTGGACGGCGGCCGGCACTGCGGTGGCACTCGTCGTTGTCGTCGTGTTCGCGTTCATCGGCGCCCGCACCCTCGCCTCGTCAACTATCGGTGGGGTCGTTGAGGCTCCGGCGGAGCGACCAGTCGTTGAGTTGCCGTTCACATCGACAGCGTTTGTGGGTGTGACTGACACCGCAGGTGAACTTGTGTCGGCGGCTGTCATCGTGCTGTCGCCTGACGGTGTGGGCGGCGCGGTCGTGCCGCTCTCGGTCGACGCTGATGTGTCGTCGGGTGTGGTGCCGATACCCCGAACGCTGCGCGATAGCGCATTTGTCGGTGATGACATGTTGTTTGAGATCGACGTCGAGTCATTGACGAATATTTCGTTTGACCTCGTTGCGGTGTTGACCCGTGCGGAGTTCGCATCGCTCATGTCGGCTGGCGGAACTGAAGCAACGGTGCTCGCAGCGTCGCTAGCGGCCACTGGCGATGGTGACGTCGCTGCGTCGTACTCACTCGCAGTTTCAGCCTGGTCGGAGTTTGCTGATGCGGTCGACGGTGGGGTGCCGGCACTTGCCGACGTGTTCGCTGACAGCCCGTTGTCTGACGATGCGGTGCCTGCCTCGATTGAGTCATTTCTGCGACGTCTACTCGCTGGTTCGATTGGCGTACGCGGATTGCGAGCGAGCGAACTGCTTGCTCCAGATGTGGATGGCAATGGCGCAGTGCTCACGTTTGATCCTGCGGAGATGACGGTTGTGATGGCCCATATCGCTCCTCGACGTGTTGCCGCACCTACTGCGAACGCGACTGTTCGGGTTGAGGTTCCTTTCGATGACGTGAACGGCACTTCGTCGCCAACGGCATCGGATCTCGCCGTTATTGCCGTTCGTCGATTGACAGTTGCCGGACTCAATGTCGTATCGGTGTCTACCTCTGTGGACTCGGCCTCACGTCCGGAACGTACGACGATTGCGGTGAATGACCCCGATCAGGTCGAGACTGCAGCGACGTCGTTCAGCGAATTGTTTGGCAACGTGACGGCGACGCTGAACCCAACTGACATTGCTGGCGTTGACATTGTCGTGACGCTCGGCGATTCATTCCTTGACGATTTCGAACGAGTTCTGCCGGCAGATCTCACCTACTGGTCGAGTTCAACCTGACATGGCGCACGGTACGGTGACAGCAATGCGACAACTTCTCGGCATAGCGAGCCGATTGTGACGAATATGGACGACGAGTCACGGGAACTCGCGATGGCGGCCGCTCGAGTTGCCGACGGCGCGAAGGGGAGCGACATTCGGGTGCTGCAAGTAGGTGAGGTGCTCGGGGTTACCGAGTATTTCGTCATCGTCAGCGCGTCGAATCGTCGACTCGTTCGCATGCTCATTGATGAGATCGAATCGAAGTGTCGTGAATCGACCGGACGCTCACCCGTGCGTACGGAAGGTGTGCGCGAACAGCAGTGGGTACTGCTCGATTACGGTGACGTTGTCGTGCACGTGTTTATTGAGGAACTTCGCGAGTTCTACGACATCGAGCGTTTGTACCGCGATGTGCCGAAAGTCGACTGGGCGGACACGCCGTAGCGCGTTGTTGGCGCGGCGTTCGTCTCGCTAACGTGACGAGTCTTCGGGGCTATAGCTCAGTTGGCAGAGCGCTTCCATGGCATGGAAGAGGTCAAGGGTTCAATTCCCTTTAGCTCCACTC
>JALRBS010000011.1 GCA_023262325.1 Ilumatobacteraceae bacterium
GGACGACAGTTCGACGACATCGACAACGGTGTTGCATATGCCGCTGAGTTCGGCTTCGGCGAGGTCATCGCACGCGGCGTCGGTGCGGTTGAGTCTTGGCAAGGTCGATGCATAGCCGTAGGTGTGTCGCTCGGTGTGCTGCCCGCACAATTCCTTGCCCAAACCGATGTGCGAGTGCGGGCGCTCGTGGGTATCGGCTCGTGCATCCCGTTTCGAGAGTTCGGCGAGCACTGGCCGCCTCGGGTGACCGCTGAATTTCATGTGGGCACCAATGACGAGTTCTTTTTTGGTGATGGCGACGCCGAGGCGGCAGAGGAACTCATTGCGGATGGTCACGCCAGCCTCATCACCTATGACAACGTGTCGCACTTGTTCACCGAAGGTGGTCATGTTCACGCCGATCCTTTCGCCCGAGCCTCAGTCGTCGCGGCGATCGGCACACTCGTGCATCGACTGAGTTGAATGAGCGTTACTCGCCGGTCGAAGTGTTGCGCGCAGAGCGCATTTCATCACGCAATGTGCGCATGGTGATGACCTCAAACGGTTGGGCTTCAAGCCACTGCGTCCACGCCGACTGACCGAAGATCTCGAACTCGTCGGTGCGCACATGCCACCACTCGGTGTCGATGCGCTCGACTTCGCCCGGACCGGGTGCGCAGGGGTGAAATGCGCAGTACACGAGCGAGTTGTCATCGATCGCGCTGAGCATGCGCTCGTAGTCGACGGGTGCACCACGGGGACGCCGAAAATCGGTTTCAAGTACCTCGTCGAACAGGGGCATGCCACCGTCCCGGGCCTGATCGACGAAGACTGAGAAATCATCGTCGGAGACGCCATCGAGGTGGTTGCGCGGACCGTACCCCGACAGCCGACTCGTCATGAGCGCGGGAATGCCGTACTCGATGCCAAGCGCGACGTATCGGTCGCACCATTCGGGTGCCAGTGCGGCACCCATGTGTGCGTCGAGGTGAGTGACATCGATACCCGCCGCGATCGCTCGATCGAGCTGTGCGCGCCACTCCGCTTCGACTGCGTCAGGGTGTGCATTCGCGCGGACATCTCGTACGCGAGCCCACATGTATCCGTCATCGTCGACGAGACCAGAGGCAGCGGACGGTCGGGTGATCGGCGCCCACCGGTACCCGTCGTGTTCCGAGGTGAGCGTGAGATGCACGCCGAGGTCGAATTCGGTCGGTGATGCGCCGACCCGTCTGGCGATGTCAAGAAACCACGGACACGGCACCATGACGGAACCTGACGAAATGCCATCCGTCTCGCTGAGGGCAACAAAGGCATCGTTCGCGCCCTGACAGAACCCGACATCATCTTCATGAACCACGACGCGCGCCATTGCGTCAACGTAGTTCGCCGAGCGGTTGGCGCCCGTCACGGCGTAGCATCGGGTTGTGGCGCTCCACCACTTTTCGCCTGATGTTCAACCCGACGAGGTCGCGACGCACCTCCGAGAATTCGGATACGCAATCATCGACAACCTCGTCTCTCCTGAGGTCATGGACGCGCTCGAATCTGAGGCGGCGCCGTTTATCGATGCCTCGGCGACTGGCCGCGATGAGTACGACGGCAAACTCACCCGACGAACTGGCGCACTTGTTGCACGGTGCCCAACGTCGCGAGCACTCATTATGAACCCGACGGTGGTCGGTTCGGTTCAAGCCTTTCTGAGTCATGTCACTGCGGTACAGCTCCATCTCACGCAGATCATTTCGATTGAGCCAGGCGAGACCCAACAGAAACTGCACCGTGATCAGATGGCATTCGATTTCTTTCCATTTCCGGCCGACTATCACGCGCAGTGCAACACGATGTGGGCGCTCACCGACTTCACGGCCGAGAACGGCGCAACCCATGTCATCGCCGGTTCGAGTGGTGTTGAGGACACCGTCGGGCTCGCAATGTCGGAGGCGCAAGCCGAAATGACTCGCGGCAGCGTGCTCTTTTAT
>JALRBS010000042.1 GCA_023262325.1 Ilumatobacteraceae bacterium
TACACGGGGCTCCATCAGACTCCGGAGCAACTTGCGGAGACCGTGCTGCAAGAAGAGGCAGATGCTGTAGGGCTTTCGCTGCTTTCCGGAGCACATCTCACGTTGTTCCCACGTGTGATGGAGGAATTGACGAGTCGTGACCTCGGTGAGGTGCTCGTCTTTGGCGGTGGCGTCATTCCCGATGCTGATGCTCGGGCACTTCGCGAGCAAGGCGTTGCCGAAATCTTCCAACCAGGAGCGTCGCTCAAAGGCATCAGCGCGTGGTTGGAGTCAACACTCGACGAACGAGAGGATTGAGAACGTGGATCTCTTCGAGTACCAGGGCAAGCAGTACTTCGCCCGATTCGACATTCCGGTGAGTCCGGGGGATAAGGCGGACACCGTCGATGAAGCGGTTGCCGCTGCCGAAGGCGCGGGATATCCCGTCGTCGTCAAGGCGCAGGTTCAAGTGGGTGGACGAGGCAAGGCCGGTGGTATCAAACTTGCGAACAATGCTGACGAGGTTCGTACGCACGCCGGAAACATCCTTGGCATGGATATCAAGGGACATGTCGTCAAGCGAGTATGGGTCGAGCACGCCTCAGACATTGACGAGGAGTACTACGCAAGTTTCACGCTTGACCGCGCTGCGAAGAAGCACCTCCTCATGCTGTCTGCCCAAGGTGGAGTTGAAATTGAGGCCGTTGCCGAGAAAGATCCGGATGCCATTGTCAAACTCCATATCGACCCGGTCGTCGGTCTCGATTCTGCGACAGCCCGGCAGGCAGCCATCGATGCGAAGATTCCCGAGCGGGCGCTCGATGGAACGGCCGACATCCTTGTCAAGTTGTATCGGTGCTTTACCGAAGGCGACTGCGACCTTGCCGAAATCAATCCGCTGATCTTGAAGCCGACCGGCGAGGTGCACGCTCTCGACGCGAAGGTGACACTCGACGGTAACGCCTCATTTCGCCACCCTGAATGGGCGGAGTACGCGGCAACCGAGGAACTCGACTCCCGAGAGCAACTCGCGAAGACTCATGGCCTCCAGTACATCGGCCTCGAAGGCACGGTCGGCATCATCGCCAATGGCGCTGGCCTTGCGATGTCGACGCTCGACGTCGTCAACCAAGTTGGCGGAACCGCCGCGAACTTCCTTGATATTGGTGGCGGCGCGAACGCCGACGTGATGGCCGCTGCGCTCGAGGTCATCAACTTCGACCAAAACGTGACGTCGATCTTTATCAACATCTTCGGTGGCATCACCCGCGGTGAAGAAGTTGCGAAGGGCATCGTTGAGGCACTTGGACGAGTTGACCTTCGTGCTCCGATCGTCATCCGACTGGACGGAACGAACGCCGAAGAGGGGCGAAAGATTCTTGCTGAGGCAGGAATCCCCGAATCAAAACTTCGGTCGGAAGCAACCATGCTCGAAGCAGCTCGCACCGCTGTGGCGTTGGCGAAGAACTGAGAGGACGAACCATGTCAATTTTCGTAAACGAGAACACGAAGGTCATTGTTCAGGGTCTCACTGGCGGGCAGGGCAAGTACCACGGGCTCCGAAATCGCGACTATGGAACGAATGTCGTCGGTGGTGTGACGCCCGGCAAAGGTGGACAGGACGTTGACGGCATCCCGATCTTCGACAGCGTTGCCGACGCCGTGGCTGCAACAGGTGCAACCGCATCGTTTGTCGCCGTGCCACCGAAGGCAGCACCGGCTGCGATTCTCGAGGCGGCAGCCGCAGGTGTCGAGTTCATCGTCTGCATCACTGAAGGCATTCCGGCCCAAGATGAAGCGCGTGTGTTTAACACGCTCGTTGCGAAGTACCCAAACACTCGACTCCTCGGCCCGAACTGCCCTGGGATCATCAGCCCAGGCAAGTGCAACATCGGTATCACCGCTGGAGAAATCGCGCTCCCTCCGACGGCTACAGGGCCGAACGTCGGCATTGTGAGTCGATCCGGAACGCTGACCTATCAAGCGCTCTACGAGTTGAAGCAAAAAGGTATCGGTGTGTCGACCTGTGTTGGTATCGGGGGCGATCCGGTGCCGGGCACCAACTTCATCGACTGCCTTCGCGAGTTCGAGGCTGATCCCGAGACACACGCCATCATCATGATCGGTGAAATTGGTGGTTCGGCAGAAGAAGAGGCTGCCGAATTCATCAGTGCGCACGTCTCGAAACCGATGAGCGCGTATATCGCTGGCGTCACCGCACCAGCGGGCAAAAAGATGGGTCATGCCGGGGCGATCGTTTCGGGAGGCAAAGGCACTGCTCAGGGCAAGATGGACGCTCTTGCAGCAGCCGGGGTTCGCGTTGGTTTGAACCCGACTGAAGCGGGCGAACTCATGGCGGAGATCGTCTCCGGGCTGGGCTGAAGCGGCCGGTGCCGACCGCACTTCTTTCTACGTTCGACAAGTCGGGAGTTGCTGATTTCGCGCGTGCGCTTAGCGAACTCGGGTGGTCGTTGCTCTCTTCAGGTGGCACAGCTGCTGCGCTTCGGTCCGAAGGGATCGAGGTCACCGATGTCGCTGATCTCACCGGTATGCCGCCGATACTCGGCCATCGAGTAGTGACGCTTCATCCGAAGATTCACGGCGGAATTCTTGCGATCACGAGTGATAGTGATCATGTTTCCGATCTCTCAACGCACGAGATCAATCCAATTGACCTCGTCGTGGTGAATCTGTACCCATTCACATCAGACCCCGGCGTTGAACTCATCGACATCGGCGGACCAGCACTGGTGCGCGCCGCTGCGAAGAACCATGACCGCGTCACCGTTGTTGTGAATCCTGTCGATTATGAAAGCGTGCTCGCAGACCTTCGAGAGCGCGGCGAAGTATCGCTCGATCTGCGTCGTCGACTTGCTCGTGACGCGTTCGCCCACACCGCCGCCTACGACGCCGCGATCGTCACGTGGTTCGACGACGAGCAACCGACTGATGACGAACTGCCGCGCTCGCTTCACTTTGCGTTCGAACGCGCCGACACACTGCGTTATGGCGAGAATCCACATCAGCGAGGGGCTCGGTATCGCGATGTGACCCGTGGTCAGGGCGACAGGGGATGGTTCGACACTGTCGTGCAACACGGCGGAAAGCCAATGAGCTATCTCAACGTCTTCGACGCAGACGCGGCCTGGACCCTTGCACATCGATTCGACCAACCAGCCGCAGTCATTGTGAAACACGCGAATCCATGCGGTGTCGCCGTATCGTCGGACATTGCCGATGCGTATCGAAAGGCAAACGCCTGCGACCCGGTGAGCGCATTCGGCGGCATTGTCGCAGTGAACCGTGCGGTGACACGTGAGCTGGCCGAAGCGCTAGCCCCAGTGTTTACCGAAGTCGTCATCGCGCCGAGTTACGCAGACGATGCCCTCGAGATACTTGCCGCCCGCTCCAATCTGCGGGTGCTATCTGGGCACCCGCCATTTGGCACACCATTGCACGCACGTTCGATCGACGGCGGCCTGCTCGTGCAGGACCCGGATGCGATCAACGCCGACCGTGACTCGTGGCGCGTCGTGACGCGAGTTCAACCCAGCGATGAACAGTGGCGTGAACTCGAATTTGCGTGGACCGTGTGTGCAGCGGTGTCGTCGAACGCGATTGTGTACACCAGGGATCTGCAGGCGGTGGGTATCGGTGCCGGGCAACAAAATCGGGTCGATTCGGCGCGCATCGCTGGTCAACGTGCTGATGGTCGCGCGAGAGGCGGCGTATGCGCGAGCGACGCGTTTTTCCCATTCCGCGATGGTCTCGACGAGGCAGTCGCCGCAGGGGTGGCTGTCGTCGTTCAGCCCGGCGGCAGTGTGCGCGACGAAGAGGTCATCGCCGCCGCAGACGAAGCAGGCATTGCGATGGTCTTCACCGGCTCGCGTCACTTCCGTCACTAGATGCCACATCGGCGGTCACAGCGGCGATACTTGAATGCGATGGCGAACTTCGTCAACGAACAGAACCGAACACCTCGGTCGCCTGGGTTGAACTCGGTTCGTCACATCTCGGGACTCGACGGCTTGCGTGCGGTTGCAGTCATTGCCGTGATGATCTATCACGCCAACTCCTCGTGGCTCCCTGGCGGTTTTCTTGGCGTCGAAGTGTTCTTTGTCATCAGTGGCTACCTCATCACGCTGTTGCTGCTCGCCGAACATGAACAATCGGGCCAGATCAATGTTCGAGCGTTTTGGGGCCGTCGCGCTCGACGGTTATTGCCGGCACTCGGACTGTTGATGGCGTTCGTCGCCGTTGCCGCGCTGATTGCCCAGCCGTCGACATTGGGTCGCGTACGTGGTGATGTCATCGCTGGGGCGCTGTACGGCTCGAACTGGTTTCAACTTTGGGTTGGCGCTGGCTACGCGTCTTCGGGTGATTTCGCGCCACTGCGCCACCTGTGGAGCCTCGCGGTTGAAGAGCAGTTTTATGTGATTTGGCCGTTGGTCGTGGTGGCTCTTCTTCGCCGTCGAGCTGGTCGCTTAGGGAGCATCATCTTGACCTTTGTCCTCACGGCTGTTGGCATCACGCTCGTGATGGGATTGCTTGCACATAGCGGACCGATCGGCGAGTGTTCGGTAACCCCAGACGCGTATTGGACGATTGGCGGTCGGTGCTTTTCTAAAGCCGACATGCTTTACCTTGCGACACCGCTGCGGGCGAGTGGCTTGTTGCTTGGAGCCGCACTTGCCGTCGTTTGGCGGCCAGCGACAGTCATGCGAAGTCGGCTTCGCCACCGTCCGGGCCGTCTCGATGTGCTCGCCGTTCTCGGACTTCTCGCGCTTGTCGTGATGATGTTCCGATTGCACTTCCTCATGTCGGATCCTGATGGCGCCGGAATGGTGGCGGACGTGCGGTTGTTCCGTGGGGGCTTTGTGTGGACCGATGTGGCAACCCTCGCCGTCATCGTCGCGGTTGTGCATCGGTATTCGACTGTCGGTCGCGTGCTGTCGATGCGGCCACTGCAATGGGTGGGCACGCGTTCTTACGGCCTGTATCTCTACCACTGGCCGATCTACCAGGTGCTCCGCAAGGTTGCGGGGGTTTCGCTTGGTCTGCCGAAGTTTGTCATCGCGATCGTGTTGGCGGGCGGTCTCGCCGAATTGTCGTACCGATGGGTTGAGATGCCGATTCGGCGTCGTGATCTCGGCACGGTGTGGCAGCAGTGGTCGTCACAGGCGACCACTGCGGTTCGACGAGGTGTTGCATTTGGACTCGTGTTCACCACGTTGGTTGTGGCATTTGCGGCGTATCGCGTTGCGACGGCTGACCTCCAACTCAACACCATTGAGGCGACGATCGCCGCAGGCGAAGAGCAAGTGACATCGGTCGAAGAACTACTCGGTGAGGTCACGACGGACGACGTTGACACGGTCGAGCCAACCCCAGACCTCACTGAGGACACTTCTGCAACTTCGATCGTTGCCACCGTCACACCCCAGCGAGATCCGGTTGAGTTTCTCGCCCTTGGTGACTCGGTCATGCTCGGCGCCGCAGGAGTGCTTCGTGAGCGCGGGTATACGGTGAACGCTGAAAAGAACCGCCAGTTGCAGACCTCACTACCGTTCATTCAGCAGCTCAAAGACGCGGGGACCTTTGGGGACGTCATCGTCATCCATCTCGGAACGAACGGTCCTATTTCGTCATCCGACCTTGAGACGCTGCTCGACATCGTGCGCGATGTGCCGCTTGTTGTCATGCTGAATGTTCGTGGCGACCTCGAGTGGAAGGCAGCGAACAATGCCTTGCTGGCGTCTGTGGATGGTCCCGATGACAACCTCATCGTGATCGACTGGGAGGCAGAGTCCAAGAATTGTTCTGGAGCCTGTTTTGCCGAGGATGGTGTTCACCTGCTTGACGACGGCCAGACGTTTTATGCGAATGCCATTCGTGATGTCACTGGCGTCTGAACCATCCGACGAATTTCACATCATTTGGTCAACTCCGGGGAGCGGGACGTACGCTTAGAGCTATGACGACTCCAGTACGCGTAGCGGTCACCGGTGCCGCTGGCCAAATCGGTTACTCGCTCCTTTTCCGCATCGCTTCAGGCTCGATGCTTGGCCCGGACACCCCGGTGGTGTTGCAGCTTCTTGAAATCACTCCGGCTCTCGGGGCGCTCAACGGCGTCAAGATGGAACTCGACGACTCGGCTTTCCCGCTCTTGCACGACATCATTTGCACCGATGACGCGGATGTCGCATTTGGTGACGCCGACGTTGCGTTGCTCGTCGGTGCAATGCCACGCAAAGCCGGCATGGAACGGTCCGATCTTCTCTCGGCCAACGGCGGCATATTCAAACCGCAGGGCGCGGCATTGTCGCGTTCAGCTCGCCGCGATGTGAAAGTGCTCGTCGTTGGAAATCCAGCGAACACGAACGCGCTCATCGCGCAGCAGAATGCCCCAGATCTCGACCCGGGTCGATTTACGGCGATGACCCGCCTCGACCACAACCGAGCCGTCACGCAGATCGCTCAGAAGCTCGGCGCGTCGGTAAACGACGTAAAGAAGATGACGATCTGGGGTAACCATTCGACCACGCAGTACCCAGACCTCTTTCATTGTGAGGTCGCGGGCAAGAATGCCTACGAGGCAGTCGGCGACCACCAATGGGTCGACTCCGAGTTCATACCAACCGTTGCGAAGCGCGGTGCGGCAATTATCGAAGCTCGTGGAGCCTCGTCAGCGGCGTCGGCCGCAAACGCTGCCGTCGATCACATTCGGTCATGGTCGCTCGGCACGGCGCCGGGTGATTGGGTCTCCATGTCAATACCGTCAGATGGCTCCTATGGGGTTCCAGAGGGCATCATCTCGTCCTTCCCTTGCGTCTGCGAGAACGGCAATTACAGCATCGTCCAGGGGCTCGAGATCGGCGAGTACAGCCGTGTGAAGATTGATGCCTCAACCGCAGAACTTGCCGAAGAGCGCGACGCAGTGCGTGAACTCGGGCTCATCTAAGCAACATTTAGCGTTCAGCGAGCGGGTCCTCGAACGACCTGAGGAGCATCGGGTTGGCTGACGACAAGGTTGACGAGCGCTGATCGAGTTTCTCTCACGGCGCGCTGGTTGACGTACCCCTTATCGGTGATTTCGCCGGCGTCGAGTGCCGCCGGCGTCGTGAGCACGGCGAGTCGTTCGACTCTTCCGGACGATCCTTTAGCGGTATGAGCGAGCCGCGTCAGTGTCGCTTCGAGATCCTCCCGAAGGTGTGCCCCGGGAACCCCATCTTCTGAAAGTTCCGAGGCTCGCACAGGGTTAATCCAGACGAGCGCTGATACCGCATCGGTGTCGTGACCACAGATCACGGCGTCGGTGATGAGACCGTCGGAGGCCGAAATGAGCTGGGGTCGAAGTGTTCCAACTTGCACCCATGTTCCGGTGGACAGCTTGAATTCCTCAGCGGTTCGGCCAGCAAAGATGAGGCCGGCGTTTGCATTGGTGTCATCGGCGAATGACATTGCATCGCCCGTTCGAAAGAAACCTTCCTCGTCGAACGCGTCTGCGGTGAGGTCGTCGCGGCCGAGATAGCCCGGCGTCACGTGCGGGCCTCGAATTCGTGCCTCATACCGAGTATCAACGGGGACGAGTCGGATCTCAACACCAGGCAACGGCACGCCGAGGCAGTCGCTTCGTTCGATATCGAAATGCGCAGAAGTGCACGCAGGAGACGTTTCGGTGAGTCCCCACGAAGTTGTCATCGTCATGTGGGCGTCGTGTCGAGCAACAAGTTGCCGAATGCGGTCCCAAATCTGCTGCGGGAGCGCCGCGCCCGCAAAGAATCCAATGCGTAACCGCTCGAGAAATGCGGAGGCAATCTCGTCATTCGCTTCGAGAATCGGCAACAAGGTCGCGTAGCCGGCTGGAACGTTGAAATAGATCGTTGGTCGGACCTCAGCGAGATTTGCAGCAGTTTTTCCGACGAGATCTGGATGAGGTCGACCGTCATCGATCCAGAGTGTTCCGCCATTCGTTAACACCATGTTGAGGTTGTGGCTTCCGCCAAAGAGGTGGCTCCATGGCAGCCAGTCGAGCAGTATCGGCGGCTCATCGCGGAGAAACGGCCAGACCTGGCGTATCTGTTGCTGATTCGCGGCGAGCATGCCATGAGTCGTGATGACGCCTTTCGGGAGCGCCGGTTGAGCCCGACGAGAACAGATATTTTGCGACGGTGTCCGCGGTGAGACGCGAAACCGCGTCATCGACTGCCTCTGTGACGGCGGTGGTCGTCAGGTCATCGAGCGCAACCGAACCCTCGATATCGCCACGTTCCGTGAGCACAGTTGACGCATGAGTCGCTGCGACCGCTGCCTCGAACGAATTGTCGTCTGCAACGACGAGACCAGGCTTAATTATTGAC
>JALRBS010000092.1 GCA_023262325.1 Ilumatobacteraceae bacterium
GAATTTGTGCAGATCTACGGGCTCACTGAGACGGCCCCGGTGCTCACGATGAACCGAGGTCGTGAAGAATGGGACGATCTCTCAGCAGGTGAACGCGCCACAATGCTCAACCGAGCGGGTGCGCCAGTGATCGGCTGCACGATGGACATTTCACCCGACGGCGAGGTGCTCGCCCGCGGCAACATGATCATGGAGGGCTACTGGGAACAACCAGATGCCACTGCGGCGGCCATCAAGTCAGGTTTTTTCCACACCGGCGACGGCGGCTCAATTGACGACGCACAGTATGTGACGATCTCAGACAGGAAGAAGGACGTCATCATCTCTGGGGGCGAGAACGTTTCATCGATTGAGGTCGAGGACGCGATTTTCCAACACCCTGACGTCTCCGAAGTGGCCGTCATCGGAATTCCTGATGAGAAGTGGGGTGAACTTGTCACCGCGCTCGTCGTCACCACTCCCGGGTCCTCACTTACCGAGGATGACGTCATTGCGTGGACGAAGAAGAAACTTGCCGGTTATAAGTGTCCGAAGAAGGTGGAGTTCAGGTCTGAACTCGCCCGCACGGCAACAGGGAAACTTCAGAAGTTCAAACTTCGCGAGCCGTACTGGGCAGGGCACGATCGCCAGGTCAACTAGCGCTGTCGAGCACCGCGCGCGCAACCAGATCGGTTCCAAATGCCGTCAAAATTGCGAGATATAACAACCCGGTTGCAGCCATCACCGCTGAATACGCACGCTCTCGCAGGGCTGCCTTCGTCACGATGACGAGACCCAAGGTCGTTGCGGCGCATGCGACCCAAAACCAGCCAAGCACGCCACCCCAACCGTCGTCGATTCGCCCGCTCAGCACGCTCGCCATGCCGGTCGGCAAGAGCAAGGAAACCACCTCGAGCGGCCATACTCGCCCAAGAGCGCTCACAAGATCGTTGAGGTGTCGACGAGGCAGCCCGGGCTGAACGAGGTACCAATGACCAAGCAGCATCGCATTCGTTACCGCTCCAAGAAATAAGGCTCCAACGAGGACACGCGCGAGCGAGACGCCGTGGGTCCATAACCCGGGCCCTGCAGCTGCAAGTCCGGCGCTGATGAGACCGACACAACCGACGAGCACGGGTGCGAGATCCCATCGCGGATCGAACTCTTTACCTCTTCGAAGGTCGTAAGTTGACGTGTCGATACTTCGTTCGATTCCTGTCATCGCAGCAACACGCTCGCTACGCCGATCGTGCTCATTGAGTGCCCCTTGCACACCAGCGCGTCGACGCACCACCGAGGACGACAACGCCAACAGCGTTGCGACGGCGACAAGTGCTGACGTCGTCTCACGGACAGCCTCAGCACCGTAGCGAAGGCCAACGATGCATGCCGCAACAGCCATTAGCCCGTAGGTGATCCGCAACATCCAGCCATAGCCGAGCCCAACCTCGCGATGGCGCGTTGTCCACCACCCAAAAAACATTCCCCCAACCGACCACTGCAACAACACCGTCGCTGCATCTAGCTCAATAGCGGTGGAAGCCACAGGCGAAGGGTATCGGGCACAACGAATGACGTCTGACCTTGCCGTAGCCTGAACCTTCATGGGTCGGCTACCGCTCGCAGGATCGCTGCTCTGTATCACCATGGCAGTGAGCGCGTGTGCTGTAGGCCTTCGACCAGAGCTCATTGACGAGGTGGCTGTGGACGACCTCGGTATCGAAGCGGTGCTCGATGCCTTCTCAACGACGAGCGAGACGCCATTCACGGCCAACTATGAAATCCACGTCAATTACGGGAATACGACAACTACTGCAACTGTGTCACAGCGCGGCGCCGAGCATTCGGTCACCATTGGCACCGTGCGTTATCTCGTCGAAGTTGGATTGAGTCGCACCTGCGATCTCACATCGGCGACATGCACCAATGGTCTTGACGACACCAAAGTCAGCGACATTCAACTCACCCATCAGTTCTGGTCGAGAGCGACCGCACAGCGGCTCCGCATTGATGCAACCCGCAACATCGCACCAGCCGAGTCCTACGAGGCGGTCTTCGCCGGCCAGGTTGCGTCCTGCGCGTCGGTCCCGGTCGTCGGTGGCTCCAAGGTCTACTGCTCACTGGCAAACGGCGTCCTTGCGTATTACGGCGGTCCTGATACGACCATTCAACTCACGGGGTACACGGAGACCGCCGACGACCAACTCTTTGCTGTCGGTGGAACCTGAGGCCTGATTACTGAAGCACTGAGAACAGCGCTCGTGGAGCGTTGTTGAGGCGGCGCGGACCATCATCGGTTGCGACGACAATGTCTTCAAGCCGGATACCCCATTTGCCTGGGACATAAATTCCGGGTTCAACGCTGTAGGCAAACCCCGCCTCAAGGACACGTTCGTCACCATCGACGATGTAGGGGTCTTCGTGCTCCTCCATACCGATGCCATGTCCGGTTCGGTGAATGAAGAATTCACCGTAGCCCGCATCTGAAATCACCTGGCGGGTCACTGCGTCAACCGATTCGCAACTCTCGCCAATGTGGCCGGCTTGCACGCCGATCTCCTGGGCATTCATCAGCACTTCGTACGCAGCGGCGAGGTCGGCAGCAATCGTTCCTGTCACAACGCATCTCGTGATATCGGAGCAGTAGCCATTCATCGTTCCCCCAAAGTCGCACAGCACAACCTCATCAGAACGAATCACCCGCTCTCCAGGATGATGATGCGGGCTCGCTGCGTTTTCTCCAGCGGCGACAATCGCGAAATTCACCTTTTGGTGACCCGCTGCCAGAATTCTTGCGGAAAGGTCTGCCGAGACTTCTGCTTCGGTGCGACCAACGAGTGGAATCTCACCCGACTGCAAGGCAATTGCGATGTCGTCCACGGCTTTCGCTGCTGCGGCAAGCGAGGCAATTTCGTGTTCGGTCTTGCGCATTCGAAGAGGCCCGATGACGTCGACGGCGCGCCGCCACTCGACCGAAGGCAAACGTTGCACGAGACCTATCACGAATCGACCCCATGTCTGGTCCCCTACCGCGATTCGACTCAAGTGCCGACACATGTCAGCAACAAGATCGAGCGGCTCGGTCGTTTCACCCCACGGAACGACGTCAAAAATGCGAGGCATCGGGGCGACCCGCGGTGCCTCCAACGCCGGCACCACAAGCGAGGCCTGGCCATTGCGCGGCAGCACGAGCATCGTGAGTCGTTCGAGAGGCATTGCGTAGTACCCGGTGAGGTACGGAAGATCGTGACCGACCGAAAGAAGGACGGTGTCGATTTCGTGATCAGCCATCGACTGTCGAACTGCCTCCACCCGGGAGATCAGTTCGTCTTCAACGAGTGGCACCTTCGACGTCATAGAAATAGTCAATCACGCGCAGCGGTTGCTGCACCTGATCGAGTCAACGACACCTTCACAGCATCAAAGGCTTGCTCCGCGTGGTGACTCGATCTCGTCAAGGGTGAGGCCTCAGCATGTTTGATTCCCGTGGCAAGTGCGTAGTGCCGAATTTCCTCGAATTCCTCTGGCGACACCCACCGTGCGACCGGCAGGTGATGTGTCGTCGGACGGAGGTATTGACCGATTGTCACGATGTCGACCCCAATCGCTGCCAGATCCGAAATCGCACCCTCGATCTCGGTTCGCGTCTCTCCCATGCCAAGAATGAGCCCGGATTTCGTGACAAGCCCCCGTGACTTGGCGTAGGCAAGTACGCCGAGACTTCGGGCGTATCCAGCCGACGGTCGCACCACTCGCTGAAGTCGCGCCACCGTCTCAATGTTGTGGTTAAACACATCGGGACGAGCACTGACGAGTGTCTCGACGGCCTCGTGATCTCCAGCGGCGTCCGATACGAGGGTTTCGATCGTCGTCGTCGGCGATTGCGCTCGAATTGCGCGAACACAGGCTGCAACATGCGCAAACCCCCCGTCAGCCAGGTCATCACGAGCGACCATCGTGAGTACGGCATGTCCGAGCTGCAGTTCGGCAACCGTCGTCGCAACACGTGTCGGCTCGTCTGAGTCAACACCTTCGGGCTTGCGCGTGTCGACAAGGCAGAACCCACAGGCGCGAGTGCAACGCTCGCCAAGCACCATAAACGTCGCTGTTCCGGCAGCCCAACATTCGCTGAGGTTTGGACAGCCAGCGTCCTCGCACACGGTCGCTAATGAATTTCGCTTCAGCACCTTTCGCATGCGCAGCACTTCGTCACCGTGACGCACCACCGGCCGCAGCCACTCGGGCTTTCGCTCCTCAATTGCGAGGCCTGCATCAAGGCCTGCTGCTCGAGCACGACTCATCAGCCGTACAGGCTCCCCTGCGCCCTCCCCCCGCGTGAAGGGGGCGAGGTCAGTTGGCACTTCTCGCCATTGGACGTCCTGACGGTCAGCAGCACCGCCTCCCCAGACTGATGCGGCTTCGGTGGTGATGGCATCGACGACGTCACGCATGGTGACGCCGAGTCCCTCCTCGGCAAGCGACGTCACCGGACGATCGGGTATACCGCAGGCAACAATGTGTTGACGGAGATACGCCATGTCGGTGGTCACATTGAGTGCGAATCCGTGCATCGTCCGATTTCGGGCCACGCGAACGCCAATCGCCGCAACTTTTCGGGGCTCCTCGCTCTCCGTATCAAGCCAGACACCGGGGTATCCACGTAACCGACCGGGCGAGATGGCTCCGAGCGCTCGTAACGCGCCAATGAGCACCTCCTCGACGGCGAGCACATGACGAAGCGGACCCTGACCGCGTGGCAGAGAAATGATCGGGTATCCAGTGAGTTGACCCGGCCCGTGGTAGGTGATGTCTCCGCCTCGATCGACGGCGACAAGATCTGCGCCGACCGCAGAGGGGTCACATCTCAGATTGACGTCAAGATCCGCATGCGGTCCGTAAGTAAACGTGTGATCGTGTTCAACAAGGAGCAGGTGGTGATCGCGTCCAGCGAACATTGCCCGCTGCACCTCGAGTGCCTCGCGGTACGCCACTCGTCCGAGCCAGCGCACTCGCAACTGGGTCACGTCGGACGCTCCATCAACTCGCTCAGAGCTCAGCCGCCCAGTCTCGACTCTCGAGAATCTCCTTCGCCCGGCTCAAGAACCCGGCGGCATACGCGCCGTCAAAGGCTCGGTGGTCCCAGCTCATTGCGAGGTTGCCCACCGGATGCACCACGATCGCTTCACCACCGTCAGCAAGATTCGCAACGACAGGCTTACGAACGATGGCATCGGTCGACACGATGCCTACCTGTGGCTGATTGATGATCGGCATTGTCAACACCGATCCTGCCGAGCCGTTATTCGAAATTGTGAAGGTGCCGCCTTGAATCTCGTCAGGTCCAAGCTTTCGAGTACGGGCACGATCAGCCAAATCGTTGATCTCTCGAGCGATCGCTCGAAGCCGTTTTGTCTCGGCGTCACGAACGACCGGTGCGATGAGACCGTCGTACGACAGGTCAACTGCAACTGCGAGGTCGACATAGCCGTGCACGACAAGCTCGTCGCCGACGACACTCGCGTTGAGATGTGGAAACTCCTGCAGGGCGTCAACGAGTGCGCGTGCGATAAACGGCAGGTAGGTCAGCGAAAAGCCTTCAACTGCTTTGAACTCGCCTTTTGCGGCAGAACGTGCTCGGTCCACATTTGCGTAGTCGACCTCGACGACGCTGAACGCATGCGGAGACGTCGCTTTGCTCGCAACCATATGCGAACCGGTGAGCTTGCGAATCTTTGACAACGAAATGGAAGTGCTGCGGCCACTCGCACGAGGTGCGCTCACCGACGGGCGCGATGCTGGCGCGGTCGCCGGCACCTGACCTGGCGAAACGCTTGGTGCCACCGCAGCCGAACTCGGTGCTGCTGCAGGCGATGTCGCGACCGGCGAGATTGGAGCGCCGCCCGATCGATCAAGGTGGTTCAGTACGTCCTCACGGGTTATACGTCCACCCGGTCCGGTTCCAATGATCGCATCGGCGTTCAACTGGTGTTCGACGACAAGTCGGCGTACGACGGGCGATAACAGTCGGTGATCGGCCCCCGCGACTGGTTGCCCGGACGGCATCGGGGCAGGTGCGGCGGCTACTGGTTCGGGGGCTGGCTGAGGAACCGGCGCAGCAGGTGGTGGGGTCGCAACGACCGACGACGGTTCAGCGACAGTCGCTGGCGCTGGCGCCGGTGCCGGAGCTGCAACAGGTGCGGGTTCAGGTTGAGGCGCCGACGCAACCGGCGACCCTGAGGCGTCACCAACAACCGCAACAATCGAACCGACATCAATCGTGTCACCTTCGGCAACTCGGATTTCAGTGACGACGCCCGCGATCGGACTTGGCACCTCGGTGTCGACCTTGTCCGTTGAAACTTCGAAGAGGGGCTCGTCGGCGGCAACAGTGTCGCCGACCTTCTTAAACCATTGAGTGATCGTTCCCTCAGTCACCGTCTCGCCCAGTTGAGGGAGCACTACATCAGCCATCTTGCATCTACCTTCCGAATCCTTGTTCAGCCGTTGAACGATCGACCCGTCATCGACAACATCGTCTCACCAAACAACTCACTCAGGCTTGGATGAGGCTGGATAAATTCGGCGACTTCTTGAACTGTCGCCTCCCAGTTAACAGCGAGATACCCGCCCGAGAGTTGTTCGGTCACCCACGGGCCAACCATGTGCACACCAAGAATCTGACCGGCAGAGCCATCGGGGTTGCGCTTCGCAATGACTTTCACCATGCCATCCGTCGAACCGACGATCTGCGCACGACTGTTGTATTTGAACGGGTGTTTTCCGACAACGACATCGATACCGGCGGCCTTAGCGGCGTCTTCCCCTGG
>JALRBS010000190.1 GCA_023262325.1 Ilumatobacteraceae bacterium
TCGAGTTGTAGTCCAATCCGAACCGGCGACTTCCAGAAAGTGGCAGGTCTTGGCGAGGGTTACTCCGCAATTAAAACCAGCTGCGTCGTAGTAGTAGACCGTCCCTCCACCCGGACCAGGGGCATCAATCCATGGGGCAACCCCGTAGGCATCCACCGACCCTGTTGGACCGACCGCCAATCCCGTCGCACCGATGAGGACGACAAAGATCACCCAGCAGGAGCGTGCGGTTCTCCGATGTCGATCGAGGTCTCGGGTCCAACTGCCCACCACGGGCTTAATATACCAGTGGTACAAATGCCTTTAATTACCGATAAATATCGTCGATTATCGTTTTGGCATGGTCAAGGGCCCCGCCGATCCGCCTAAACGTCGCTACCGATCTCGGGCGTCTTCGATGGAAGCGCTCAGGTCAGCGGCGCTTGAGGTGCTGATGACGGTCGGCCCGGAGCAGGTGACAATCCGAGAGATTGCCGAACGAGCTGACGTCGCCCATGTGTATATCCCCCAATACTTCGGTGGAAAAGCCGAACTCCTTGCGGATATCTACCCCGCCGCTGCTATCGAAGCGGCCGAAGTTTTCTCGTGGCCTGGAACAACATCCTTAGGAATTCGACCCGAACTCCTTCGCCTTGCCCGACTCACCCTCTGGCTTTCAGCGAACCACCCCGATGGCGTCCCAAGCGGCCCGCGACCTCTCGCAACGAGATTGACCAACGCCATCACGCAAAACTTCAAACTCGACGACCACACCGCGAATCTGGTGACTGAACGGCTCATCGCGCTCGTCCTGGTGTTCGCCAACGCCCCCACCGCCATCAGCCCCGAACCCATCGACCTCGCTGCGCACATCGACCTCGAAATGCGCCTACTCACAGCACTGGCGAAGGCCCGAAGCACCGACCCATCCGATTAGTGCAACACTCGACGCGTTAGCCGGGGTCGAGGCCTCGACCGGAAAACGTCTGCTACTGACGTTCAGGTACGTGCATCGGGAATGGTGATCGTGAATCGAGCACTCCCAAGAGAGTCGCTTTGGTCAATCGAGATGCAACCATCGTGAGCCGCAGCGATATCGCGAACGATTGCAAGTCCGAGACTCGAAACGAGATCGCCACGTGCGACGTTCAGTGTCTTATTTCGTTATCGATCAGATTGCAAGTATCGCCCGTTCCATCGATTGGTCCCGTTGCCGATTTACCGGCGGTGAAGGGCGTTTGGCGGCGGTAAGTGGCAGGTCAGCATCTACACGAGATGGTCTGAAACCGAGGAAACACACGGAAATCGTTGGTGCCCTCGGCAGGATTCGAACCTGCGCACACGGCTCCGGAGGCCGATGCTCTATCCCCTGAGCTACGAGGGCGGGATGACGAGTGCTGATGCTACCTGCGGACTCACACACCTTCGAGAGCGGCGCACTGAGCCCGCGACTATGTGGGCATGAACGCGGCAAAGCCGCGCAGAATCACTTCCGCTAGTGCGTCAGCGTCAGGCTTTTGTTCGTTCACTTCTGCGAGGACGAGTCCGTAGGACACCGCTGATAGATAGGTTGCAAGCGCAAGAGAGTCGAGCGAAGGGTCGGCGATGCCGATCGCCTTTGCGCCATCGATCACCTCAACGAGTTGCGTCATGACCTCGGTCTCTAACCGTGTGACTTCATCGCGAAGGATGTCGTCGTTTTGCGCGCCTGCGATGACGCTC
>JALRBS010000017.1 GCA_023262325.1 Ilumatobacteraceae bacterium
CATCAACGCCACCGAACTGCTTAAACAGCACGGCCTTGCCTTCCATGACTGGCATCGCGGCCTCGGGACCGATATCGCCAAGCCCGAGCACGGCGGTTCCGTTGGACAACACCGCCACAGCGTTGGCACGGCCGGTCAAACTCCATACCGATTCTGGGTGTTCGGCGATATTCGTTGAGACACGCCCAACGCCCGGGGTGTACGCCATTGCAAGATCATCTGGTCCGGTGAGGGCGGTGCGCGCTTCGATGACGATCTTGCCGCCGACATGCAGATCGAAGGTCGCATCTGACGAGGTCACCGAGGTGACCTGCGAAACGTCGTGCAACGCGTTCACTACGTCGTGCTGCTGATCTGTTCCCGAGCAGGCGACAAATAACTCAATTCGTCCACTTGACACGTCGATCGATCGAATTTCGGCGCCGACACTTTCGACTGCCGATGACAGATCTGATGCATCAATCTCGCTACCGGTGACGGCGATCTTGAGGGCGTAGCCCGTCGATGGGCGCGTCCGATTCGCAACCGGTGTCGATGTTGTGGAGGAGTCGTCAACTGTCATGATCGGGTCCTGTCGTGCATACCCGACCGGCCGCTCTCAGCCGTTCGGGCGGAGCGGGCGGGGTATTTGTGTTCTTAGCGAACCAATCGATTTCCCCGCCGACTCCGTACTCGTACTGGTACGGCGGCGGGAATCCGAGCTGCTACAGCAGCAATAGCCGCAATAATCGCTGCCACGGGGGCGAGAGGAGCGACGGCTGCCGAGAACACGACGCCACCCTATCGCACTGTGTCGCAGGAAGTCGTGTGCAACGCACGATGCCGGGATTTCCCCGGTCGGCAGCGAACGCAGACTCGCGTCTAACGTTGACACCTATGTCGAACGAACTCACCGGTGAAACAACCGAGTTGTTGCAGGCTCTCATTCGAAACGCGTGCGTGAACGACGGAACCCCAGACTCTGGTGAGGAGACGCGAAATTCGGACCTCCTCACCAACTTTCTTGAAGGTACGGGGCTCGATGTCGAACGATTTGAGTCGAGGCCGGGACGGGGGTCGGTCGTTGCACGCATCGAGGGCCGCGATCCAAACGCGCCGAAACTGTGCCTCATGGGCCATACCGATGTTGTTCCGGTGAGCCCTTCGGGATGGGACCGTGACCCGTTTGGCGGTGAGCTCGTGGATGGCGAAGTTTGGGGTCGTGGCGCAATCGACATGCTCAATCTCACCTCGTCGATGGCTGTTGCGTTTCGCCATCTCGCCAACTCTGGATTCACCCCCTCCGGCGACCTCATCTACTTCGGCGTCGCCGACGAGGAGGCTGGTGGCACCTGGGGTGCCGAATGGATGTTCGACCATCATCCCGATGTCATCGATGCTGACTACGTGCTCACGGAGCTCGGTGGCTGGTCAACGGTTGACGACCACGGCGATCGCCACGTGACGATCAACGTCGGTGAGAAGGGCATTGCGTGGCGGCGTCTTCGTGTGCTTGGAACTCCAGGGCATGGCTCAATGCCGTGGGGCAGCGACAACGCGCTTGTGAAAGCCGCTGAGGTCGTCCGCCGCCTCGCAACCTTTCGTCCGACGACGCAGATCACCGACATCTGGCGAGGTCAGGTCGCAGCGATGCGGCTACCTGATGAACAAAAGGCAGTGCTTCTCGATCCGGCGCAAGTGTGGGACGCGCTGTCAACCATGCCGGTTCGTCATGCACGTACCTGTCACGCAATGACGCATACGACGATCTCGCCAAATGTCATTCATCCTGTTGAGTTGCAGAAAACGAATGTCATCCCCGACGTCGTCGACCTTGTTGTCGACATTCGCACATTGCCCGGCACCACTTCTGAAGATGTCACTGCGATGCTCATTGAAGCAATCGGCGACCTCGCCGAGCACGTTGAACTCGGTGAGCCAGAGCAACACGCTGACGGCACCGAGTCACCCGTCGATACCGCGCTTTGGGATGTCATCACCCATCAGACACAGATTGCCTACCCGGGTGCGAAACTCGTGCCAGGTCTCGTTGTTGGAGGTACCGACGCCCGCTTCTACCGACAGCGGGGTCGCGTTGGTTATGGCGCAGGATTGTTCTCGCCAAATATGGATATGGCAACCTTCGGCGCGCGATTCCATGGCCACAATGAACGCATCGACGTTGAGAGCCTCGGACTTGCGACCGATTTCTGGGTTGGCATCGCCAAAGAACTCCTCAGCTAACACAATGTCCGAATTGCAGACCCTGCCCGCGTCAACCGAACCACTCGGCGAGGTCGTTCCGGAAACCGGCGAGCCGCAACACGCCCACATCGTCAAGGTCGAGCCGGGTGAATCTGCTGTCGCAAAGGTGTTACAGGCTCGCATCGAAGGCACACCACTTGAGGCGCTGTGCGGTCATGTGTGGGTGCCATCGCGGGATCCAAAACAACTGCCGGTCTGCGAACAGTGCAAAGAGATCTACGACATGTTCAAGATCTTCAACGACGGCCTGCGCGATACGCCGAACGACTGAATCCGAAAAAATTTTAACTTTTCACCCCTACGGGGTGGTCCGCAATGGCTGCTATCGGGGCTTGCAATTCGCCGAGTTGTCTGTCATTTGTGTTGCGATATGCCACACCGGAGACCGAGCACTACAAAAACTCATTCCTCGACATTGCGTCGTTCAACGACGACACCTCAGCGACGCGGTGTGCGACAACGTCCACCGTTTCGCTGGACCTGCCCCACCTGCGGTCAGCAGGTGACAACATTCGTTGCAGTTTCCGCACCACCCACCTGCTCAACCCACACAGGAGGTGGCAAAGAGATGATCGCAGAACGAATTCGGTTCAACGAGACAACATCGACACGTCAGAAGTGAACCGTTACCGAAAATCTCGACTGGTCGAACGACCCGGTGCAACGAGCGGCTCGATGTGCTCGGCGATGATGTTCACCACACCTTCTGCTCGCTCAAGACGACCCCGAACGACAAGTGCTGACGCTCTGACGGCTGA
>JALRBS010000023.1 GCA_023262325.1 Ilumatobacteraceae bacterium
GCCGCCTTTTGCGCAGATGATCCAGCTCCAATAAGCGTTCCGCTCAGCATCGGAGCGTCGGCTGCGGGCTCGGAAGCCGGAGCGTCGGCTGAGTCGCTTCCGCCACATGCCAAAAGAGCGAGCGAGAAGGTAACCGCCAAGGCTGACCACCGGGTTGCACGTATCGTCACGTAATTCTCCATTCGTTGTTCACGGGTACTCACTTCTGTGAGCACGGGTGACGGTACGCAATGAAGGTGAATGACGCCGAGCGTCAAGGTGAACACAAAGTGAATTCACATAAGCGGCTTACATTGCACGAGCGAAACAGACCGTTACGCGCGTTTCCTGCGCTGTTGCCGACCGTATGCCCAGCGATATAACGACTCCTGCGCATCGGGCGCGAAGCGATGTGGGTCACCGCATCGAACCCAAGAGTCATCAGCTTGCTGCTCCCAACGAACGATGTCATCGCTGAAGTCAAAATCGAGAACTTGATCAAGCCATTCACGGTGTTTCGGGTGTTGGATCGGCACAAGTACCTCTACCCGCCGCTCAAGATTTCGTGGCATGAGGTCCGCCGAACCGATGAGATAGAGCGGTCCACCGTCATCTGCGCCATGCGCAAAGCGATAGATACGACTGTGCTCGAGATAGCGACCGAGGATGCTGCGAACGGTGATGTTCTCGCTTAATCCTGCAACGCCAGGTCGAATGCACGAGATTCCGCGCACGATCATGTCGACCTTTACGCCCGACTGACTCGCTTCGTACAGTGCATCGATCATCACGGGGTCCGCGATCGAGTTGCACTTCACTGCGATTGCACCGTCGTCACCGAACTCCATTTCACGCTCGAGCAAATCGATGAGTTGCGGTCGTAGACCTTCGGGGGCAACAAGCAATGTTCGGTAGTCGTTGTTTCGGCTAAAGCCGGTGAGGTGGTTGAAGAGCTGCACGACATCATCACCAATTGCTTCGTCTGAAGTGATGTACCCGATGTCCTCATAATTTCGAGCGGTTTTCGAGTTGTAATTGCCGGTGCCGATGTGGCAATACCTACGCAATCGGGTTCCGTCATCTCGCACAACCAGCACAACTTTCGAGTGGGTCTTCAATCCGACCATTCCGTACGCGACGTGAACTCCTGCACGCTCGAGTCGCCGCGCCCATAACACGTTCGTCTCCTCATCGAATCTCGCTTTGATCTCGACGAGCACGGCGACCTGCACACCACGTTCGGCCGCGCGAATGAGGCTTCTCAGAATCGGACTATCCCCACCGGCGCGATAGAGCGTCATCTTGATTGTTTGCACCGACGGGTCATCGGCCGCCTGCGCGATGAATGCTTCGACACTGCTTGCAAAACTCTCGTATGGGTGGTGCAGCAGAAGCGCTCGATCGTCAACAACGTCAAAAATCGACCGCTCATTTTCTTCGGCGACTTGTATGCGACCAGCGGTAATCGGAACCCAGGGCTGGTCTTTGAGATCAGGTCGATCGAGGGCATGCAGTTGCTGCAGGCAGGTGAGGTCGAGCATCGTGGAGTGCGTCGTCACATTTCGTGGATCGATTTCGAGTTCGCGAATGAGCAACGTGAGAATTTCTTCGCCGATCGATTCCTGTACCTCAAGACGGACCGGTCGATTGAATCGACGTCGTCGGAGTTCGAGTTCTACGGCCTCAAGGAGGTCTCCCGCCTCATCTTGCTCAAACGCGAGGTCGGCTTTTCGTGTGACTCGAAAGGTTGCCCATTCTTCAACGACCATGCCGATGAACAGTCGGTGTAGCTGGGCGGCGATGAGTTCTTCCGCCGGTATGAAGCGTCCATCACCGACAGGGAGCAGCCGCGGGAACACCGTCGGAATCTTGAGGCGAACGAACCGGCGCTCGGCGCTCGACGGGTCTGCGACCATTGCGGCAAGCGACAGCGCGAGGTTTGAGATGTACGGAAATGGGTGACCCGGGTCGACAACGAGCGGTGTAAGCACTGGGTGAATTCGTTCGTTGTAGAACGCTTCCATTGCCTCCTGGGCACTTCGATCAAGGTCACTCCAGGTGACGATCGATATGCCGTTCTCAGCGAGTGAGGGGCACAGAGCCTCCGCAACGATGTGTTCTTGTCGCTCAACGAATGTCGCGACTCGCCGCCCAATTTCTTCAAGTTGCTCGATGGCGGTTCGCCCGTCGGGCGTTGTCTCCTTGAGGCCTGCCGCGATCTGATCGCGCAAGGCTGCGACCCGCACTTGAAAGAACTCGTCAAGGTTGGACGACGCAATCGCCGCAAACTTCACTCGCTCAAGAAGTGGAATTCCTGTTTCGGCCGCGAGCGCAAGGACGCGATCGTTGAAATCGAGCCAACTCAACTCTCGGTTGAGGTATCGGCTCTCACTCATTTCTCAGGCTTCGTACTCGTCCTCAGGGTGACCGAGGTCCCATTCGAGCGAGATGAGCTCGCGCTCGGCATCACGGTTGATTCGCTCGCGGTTCCGGCGGAACTGCGGATCATTTTCAGTGAGGAGGACGAGACGCGCGAGCGCCCGCGCTCGGAAAGCATCAAGGAGTTTGCCGTCACCCCAGTCGGCGTAAACCTCCCAGTGCGGCGACACCGGTCCTTGGTACACGATGCGAGCGTGGGCCCGCGGTGGCGCGTCAACGGTCATGTCACTCATGGCGTTGGAGCCTATCCGTGCCCTGTATGGACTCGACGTGCGAACTGCTGCGGGTTCACGCTCGACGAACTCGATGTTGCGTGGAACTCAAGCACGCCCTGGGGCGTCCAACCAGATAGGTGCACGCGACGCCTCGTTGAGGCAGAAGTAAAGAAACCGGGCAGTGTGGCATCGAGCAACGACATGAAACCGTAAGAATCTGGTGAGATTTACAAGGAATCCTTAGAAATGCTGGACTCAATATTACGAATGTGTTACTGTATTACTTGACTTCAACGTATAACACGAGGAGGACACATGCGAGAGCCAACCCAGGTCAACCGAAAGCGAAAGACGATTGTCGATCCAGAGTCGGTGACATCTTGGATGTCCGAAGGACTCTGCAGAATTCACCCCCCGGCAGTATTTTTTCCGAACGACGGTGCCGGCGTTGAACGTGCACGAGCGATTTGCGGACGTTGCACTGTCGCCGAAAGGTGCCTTGAGTACGCCCTTGAAAACCGTATAGAACACGGCGTGTGGGGCGGAGCAAGCGAACGCGAGCGTCGTCGAATCTTGAAACGCCGACGAATTGAGGTCAGCCCCGGCTGACAGCGAGTTACGACTTATCGTCGGATTCGGAGGCGTCAGCCTCTTTATTTGCCTCAGCGAATCCCTTCTTGAGTTCATGCTGGGCTCGACCGAGATTCCTCGCCATCTTCGGCAGCTGCGACCCCCCGAACACGAGAAGCACAATCAGTAGGACAATAAACCACTCTGCACCGCTTGGCATGAGGTCACACTACCTTCAACGAGTTTGCATCTGTGCTCAGGCGCCAGCGACGCCACGCGCGGCCTGGGCGCGCTGACGACGAATCCGTCGTCGTTCACGCTCAGAAAGTCCACCCCAAATACCAAATTTCTCGCCATTTCTCAGCGCAAATTCGAGACAATCCTCGCGCACCACACATCCGCGACAGACCTCTTTCGCCTCGCGTGTTGACGCGCCGCGCTCGGGGAAAAAGAGGTCGGGGTCGACGCCGAGGCAGTTCGCGTCGTCCTGCCAGTCTTCGGATGGCCCGATCTGGTCGTACATGTGTGCTCCGTCCTGTTGTTCGGGTTTCCCCAGCCGCGCGCCCGACCAACCCTGGTCACACGCGTGAAATTACATCTACGTCATTATCCCATAGCACACTACCTGACTGCAAGTGTGTATTGCTCAACGCTCTGAACAGGCGCGACGCGCGGATTATCCGGCGCGTCGATGTGTAATTCGGCGACGACGCTCGAGGAAGTCCTCCAACACATATCCGCCGAGTTCATCGTTTGTCGTGTGGAAGGCCCGCCCGCCATTCAGTTGTGTCATCTGTTCAATGAATCGATCAAGAGACGCTGTCGCATCAAGCACAAACGTGTTGATGCGAATGTGCTCACGGGTGCAGCGAACGACTTCCCGAAGCGTGACTTCGAGCGTTTCCGGCGACGGCGGATAATCGAAATACACATCGCCCCGCGACGTGATATGGGCGGTCGGCTCGCCGTCGGTCACCATGATGATCTGTTTCGTGCCGTGCTCCCGTGCAAGCATTTTGCGAGCCAGGGTGAACCCGTGATGCATGTTTGTGCCATACACGTAGTCCCACGACACCTCAGGAAGTTGCGCTGCGGTGATCTCACGGGCGGTTTCTGAGAACCCAACGAGTCCGATGTAGTCGTGTGGAAAACGTGAAGTGATAAGCGTGTGCAACGCCATCGCAACCTTCTTCGCAGGCAGAAAGTTGCCACGCATCGGCATCGACATTGACAGGTCAACCATGAGGACGGTCGCCGCTCGAGTGAGGTGCTCCGTCCGTTCAACCTCGAAGTCGTCGGCGTGCAGGGTCACCGGAGTGCCCGCACCTTGCCGTGCAATCGCGTTTCGAATCGTCTGATGCAAGTCGAGTCGGAACGAGTCGCCGAACTCGTACGGCTTGGTGTCGTACGCCGATTCGTGTCCTTGACCAATGGTCGGGAGATGGTGCTGGCCTGACCGATCTTGTCGGAGCGAAGTAAAGAGATCGCGCAGCGCATTCGAGCCGATCGCACGCAGCCCACGTGGGGTCAACTCGAGTCGACCCTCGACTCGATCGACAAGTCCTGCCTCGATGAGTTCATTCGTGAGCCGTGCAAGTTGCTCCAGCGCCGACGCAGCATCGTCTCCGAGCACCTCACGAACACGTTCAGGATCTATTTCGGCGAGATCGGCTGGTGACGTCGCCGCATCAATCAGCCCCTCAAGCTCGTCGAGACGACCCATCTCAGCCATCGCGTCAAGGGCCTGAGCCATCGACATCGGGCTCTCCCCCTCCATGGAATACGACGAATCTGAATTCAGCGGACCGAACTGTTGCTGCAATGCCGACGACAATCGATCGACCTGCCATTGCAGATCCATGTCGTCCATGAACTGTTGCGACAACTTCGACAGTTGCTCCCGCTGCTCTGGGCTCATCGAATTCAACATCGCCTGCATGGCCGCCATCCGACGAGCGATCGATTCGAGCAACTCATCAAGCGTCGACGGGTTGTCAGGAAACATGTCGCCGAACTCATCCATGAACTTTTCGAATTCGGGGTCTTCCCCTTGGTCACGCCGATCGATCATTTCGTTGAGCGCAGAGAGCATGTCCTTTGCCCGCTGCACGTCCTCGGGAGTAACCGACTCCATGCCTTCAGACACACGATCGACAAGTTGCTGCATCATTTCTGATCGAAGGCGCTCGGAGAGTTCCTCGAACCGTCGTGCGGCCTCCGCAGACTCGAAGTTGTAGCCATCGAGCGACTTCATCCGCCCCGCAAGATCATCGGGTAACAAATCGAGTCGCATCATTCGCTCGGTTGCGGCGGCATCCGCATGAGTTGCTCTTCGCTCGTCCCCGCTACGAGCAGCATCACGACGAGCCTGATCGATCGCGTGCCGCTCCTCGTCGAGAATGTCAGCAAGTTCACGTGCCGCTTCCGCAAGTGAACCGTCAAGCTCGCCAGATTCTTGAATTTCCTCGCGCCGCTCTCGAATCCGCTCACGCATCTCTGCCAATCCAGGCATCTGCCGACCATCGGCTGTTCGCAGCCCACGTTCCATCACACGTCGAAGGGCCGCTGCGACGTCACCGTGGTGGATCACTTCATCGGTGATTTGCTCCATCAGGACGTCGGCGTCCACGTCAAATCCACGCTGGGACCCGTCCCAGCGCGAGTAGACGAACCGGCGAGCCATAAACGAACGGTAGCGGTCAGCAATGGTCGACATCCGATCGTGTGCAATCTGCCTTGCGGGAATAGCCTCGGATCCAATGCGGGTACCACGAACGTTCGTCTTTCTCGACCTGTCGGGCTTCACGAACTACACCGCCGCGTATGGCGATGACGCTGCCGGCAAAATTCTTGGCACCTTTCGAACCGTCGTGCGCGAAGTTGCATCAGACCGCGGCGTCCGTATCGCAAAGTGGCTCGGCGATGGCTGCATGGTCGTCGCAGTCGATCAGACGGGGGCGATCGAATTCGTCATGGATATCGAACGCCGCGCTGCCCGTGCCTGCTCGCCACTGACCTTGCGCGCCGGCATCGCATCAGGTCACGCCTTACTCTTTGAGGGTGACGATTACATCGGTTCTGCGGTCAATATGGCTTCCCGACTGTGCGACCACGCCACCGGATACGACGTGCTCATGCCCGCATCACATGTGGAAGGCCTGCCCGAAGGCATCACGACCGAACCATTTGGAGACGTTGAACTTCCGGGTTTCCCTGGAGTGATCGAAGTTGTCCGCCTAAGCGGGACGACAGTCGGTGGTCGCAACGACACTGGCGAACTGTGGACCCGAACACCGTTCGTGTAGGCACGCCTCAGCGCTGCGACGCACGCCACGAGCGCAACGGTCAACTCCGACTTCGGTAGGTCGCCGACATGCCCATGTCATCTTTGTTGAGGCGACGCGTGAGATGCAGCCCTTCGAGTACAAACTCGACCGCAGCCGCAACCGCAGCAGGTGACGAATCTTCGCCAATGAACCGCGCAATTGCGGGTCGCAACGATGGTGCCTCATCGACGAGGGCGGCGAGTTCGGCACTTGTTCGATCAGCACCCGTGTGCGCAACAACACCTTCTTCGAACTCGGACACGATCGCCGCGGTCAGCGTCCCATCGTGACGACTCGTAAAGACTTGATGAACTGCACCCTTCACCAAGTTCTCAAAGATGAGTCCCTCGCGACCATCGTCCATTGATTCAATTTCAATCTTGCCGATCGACGATGCAGCGAGCGCTTCTAGGTCGTCAACGCGCGCCACAACAGCACGTTCGCCACTTCGTAGTCCACGACGAAGCGCATTGGCCGCAAGCGCCTCATAATTCGAGACGCTAAGTCGAACGCTCACACCACTTCGCTGATTGACGTGGCTCGACGCCCGAGCCAGATGGCTGAACTCAGCGACGACCAAACCAAGGTATTCGGGCACCTCCACCGTCACATCGCCGACGGATGCCGGTCGTGCTTCTTGCAGCATGATCTCGTATTCGAGCGCAACCTCAAGCGGATAGTGGGTACGAATTTGGCTACCGAATCGATCCTTCAGCGGAGTGATGATGCGACCGCGATTTGTGTAGTCGTCCGGGTTTGCAGAGGCGACGAGCATGACGTCAAGTGGCAAACGAACCCGATGCCCTCGAATTTGCACATCGCGTTCCTCGAGCACGTTGAGCAGACCAACCTGAATTCGTTCTGCAAGGTCCGGAAGTTCATTGATTGCAAAGATCCCACGGTTCGTGCGCGGCACGAGTCCGTAGTGCAGCGTTAGCTCGTCAGAGAGATATCGACCCTCGGCGACTTTGATCGGGTCTACCTCACCGATGAGATCTGCGATCGATGTATCGGGTGTCGCCAACTTTTCGCCGTAGCGGTCGCTGCGATGAACCCAATCGATCGGGGTGTCGTCGCCGTGTTGCGATACCGCATCTCGTGCGTGACGCGACACGGGGGCATACGGATCATCCATGATTTCTGAGCCAGCGACAATCGGCATCCATTCATCAAGCAACCCTGTAAGAGAACGGATCATTCGTGTCTTCGCTTGCCCGCGTTCACCAAGAAAGATCACGTCGTGCCCAGCAAGTAGCGCATTCTCAAGTTGCGGCATGACGGTGTCTTCGTAGCCGAGCACACCTTCGAACAGTGGCTCTCCGTCAGCGATTCGCGCAACCGCGTTCGTGCGCATCTCTTCTTTCACTGGCCGCGAAACCCATCCCGACGCCCGAAGTGCCCCGAGCGAACGTGGGAGATCTGCAGGAGGCGTCGGAGGTACTGCGTTCGTGCTCATGAATCGAACCTAGTTGGCAAGAACGCCCGCCATTCCATCCAGCCGACATCGTTCACGAGTTTGCATACTTCGGTACGCTCAACGCGTGACGTCCTGGTCGCTCGATGGAGCCTGGAAGGCAGCGGTCGTACGAGACAACGATCGGTTTCAGGCAGTTTCGGCAGACTTCGACGACTCGAGCTGGGCGTCGGTGAACGTGCCACATCACTGGGCAAACGATGACTTGCTCGATACCGACGACGGCCCGGTCACCTACCGCCGCAAGATTTCGCTCCCGCCGCTTGAGGCGCAGAATCGTCGGTGGATTGAGTTCGACGGCATTTTCTATCAGGCCGACATCTGGCTCGATGGCGCCTACATTGCTGATCCTGAGGGGTACTTCGCTCCCCACGCGTACGACGTGTCTGCGCTCTGGCGGCTGAGCGACGAGCATCAACTTGCAGTCGAGGTACACGCGCCCACCCAGCACGCTGGTCCGCGCAGCGCGATTACCGGAGTGCTGCAGGACCCTGACGGTCCTCGGGTGCCGAACCCTGGGGGTATTTGGCGGTCGGTCCGCGTTGTCGACTCTGGTCCCGTGCGAATCGAGTCGCTGCGAGTGCTGTGTCAGGACGCCAACCCCGATCGCGCCCACCTACGACTCCACGCCCGCCTCGACAGCACCATCGCGCGCACGGCAATTGCGCGCACCACTGTCGACGATGAGGTCGTCAGTGAACACACTGTCGCGCTCGCCGGTGGAACGAACGAGGTTTCGTGGCGTATCGACCTTCCACAGCCGCAACTGTGGTGGCCCCATGACCTCGGTTCGCCGCATCTCGTCAACGTTTCAGTATCAATCATCGTCGATGGCGCAATGAGCGACGCTCGTTCGCGCCGAACCGGGCTGCGCGAGGTTGCGTGGAATGACTGGGTGTGTTCAGTCAATGGTGAACGACTGTTTCTCAAAGGCGCCAACCTCATGCCGATTGAGAATGCTCTCGGAAATGCTCGCGACGAACAGGTACAGCACCTCATCGCGACCGCGGTTGATTCAGGACTTGACGTGCTGCGCGTGCATGGCCACATCGCCCCGCCTTTGGTGTACGACCTTGCGGATGAACTCGGGTTGTTGCTCATGCAGGACTTTCCGTTGCAAGGGGTATACCGACGCACGATTCGCCAGGCAGCATCGCGACAGGCAACCGAAATGGTCGACCTGCTCGGCCACCATCCGAGCATCATCCTCTGGTCTGCCCATGATGAACCGGTCAACCGCCCAGCAGACGGTTCGTTGCGACGCGAGACCCCCGCCGGCATACCTGAGCGCATGCGTGATCTCGTCGCACGCGCCAAGCGCCTCGCGCGCGACCAGACCCCAACGTGGAATCGCTCGATACTTGACCCACTCGTACGTCGATCCATCGAATCCGCGGACTCGACCCGGCGTTGCTCGCCACACTCGGGCGTTCTTCCGAACTTGCCGCTGCTCGACGGATCCGACTCTCATCTCTACATCGGATGGACAGACGGACCGATCGCTGACCTCCCGTTGGAGTCAGCGAGGTTTCCACGACTGTTTCGATTCGTCTCCGAATTTGGCGCTCCAGCAGCGCCAAGAAGCGCCGAGTGCACACGCAACCTTGACTCAGGAACGTGGCCAGAGGTTGAGTGGGACATCTATGGAGCACAGACGGGAGTTCCGATTCATCTCTATGATGACTCGACGCCGCCGACGCTGTTCACCAACCTGACGGAGTGGATCGACGCAACAGAGGCGCACCAAGCAACGGTGATCGGCCGATGGGTCGAACATCTACGTCGCATTGCCTACCAGCCGACGGGCGGCTTCTGCGTTCGATCATGGAACGATCACTGCGCAAACAGTGGCTGGGGCGTCATCGACTCTCTCGGGCAACCGCGACCGGCATTGCAAGCGCTTCAAGCCGCCTGTGCTCCGATCATCATTGCCGCTGATCGACTGCCATATCGGATCGATGTCGGCGCACCGATTCGAGTTGCCGTTCACATCGCCAGCGATCTGCGCCGTGATGTCGAAGACGCACTCATCGACATCAAACTCACCGCGCCACACCTCGATGAGCATCGGCAATTTGGGGGAGTCATCGAGGCGAATTCGACGACGTTTATCGGAGAAGTCGAATGCGTTGTGAGCGAGTACGGCCAACTCGAAATCGACATTGATTTAACGGTCGATGATGAGGTGATTGCTCGTTATCACGACAGCACACACGTCGGATAACCCGCATCGGTTATTTCAGCGCGAGTTGCTTGCGATTCTTTGTCTTCGCCTTGCGATAGTCGGCATTCATCAGAGCGATCACATCGATCGAAATCTCCTTCGGACATGCCGCTTCACATTCGCCATGATTCGTGCAGGAGCCGAAGTGAGCATCCATCGTCTCAACCATGTCCTCAGTTCGCTTGAACCGCTCAGCCTGTCCTTGCGGCAGCAAGTTGAGGTGAGTGATTTTCGCTGCAGTGAAGAGGTTGGCTGCGCCGTTCGGGCATGCAGCAACGCATGCGCCGCACCCAATGCATTGGGCTGCATCCATTGCCGCATCCGCAACCGGTTTCGGCACCGGGATGAGATTTGCGTCTGGCGCGCCGCCTGTTGCGGCGGTGATGTAGCCGCCTGCCTCAACGATGCGGTCGAATGCTGAGCGATCGACCATCAGGTCGCGAATGATCGGAAATGCGCTTGCCCGCCACGGTTCGATGACGATTGTGTCACCCGATGAGAACTTGCGCATATGAAGTTGGCATGTCGCAGTACCGCGTTCTGGGCCGTGCGCCTGACCGTTAATCATGAGTGAACATGTACCGCAGATGCCCTCGCGGCAGTCGTGGTCAAACACGACAGCCTCACGACCCTCGTCGATGAGCCGCTCGTTGAGAATGTCGATCATCTCAAGAAACGATGCTTCGTCGGTGATCTCATCGATGACGTGAGTTTCGAATGCGCCATTCGCCTGAGGTCCAGACTGTCGCCAAACCTTAAGTGTCAGATTCTTCAGTGTGTTACTCACTTGTAGCTCCGTGTCTGGAAGTGAACTTCCTCATAGACGAGTTCCTCAACGTGACGTTGTGGTGCCATTGGATCTCCGGTGGATTCCCACGCCGCAACATGGGCGAAGTTCTCGTCGTCACGAAGCGCTTCGCCCTCCTCGGTCTGGTACTCGGCGCGGAAGTGTCCGCCGCAGGATTCCTTACGGTCAAGTGCGTCGCGACACATCAACATTCCAAGTTCGAAAAAGTCTTCGACTCGACCGGCCTTCTCAAGCGTTTGGTTAAGCCCATCGGTCCCGCCGGTGACTCGGAGATCTTTCTTGAACTCCTCGTAGAGCGCCGGGATTTCGCCGAGCGCCTTTTCGAGCCCGGCTTCGGTTCGCTCCATGCCGCAGTAATCCCAGATGATCTTTCCGAGTTCGCGATGGAACCAGTCGGGTGAGCGCGTGCCGCCGACCGATGCGAACCGGTGATAGCGATCGCGGGCTTCATGTTCGACCTTCGAGAATTCTGGGTGCGAGGTGTCGGGCACGCTCTTGTTCAACCAGCCAGCGAGGTAGTTCGAAATCGTGTACGGCAATACGAAGTACCCGTCGGCAAGCCCTTGCATCAGCGCCGACGCCCCAAGACGGTTGGCTCCGTGGTCCGAGAAGTTCGCCTCGCCGGCGGCATACAGACCTGGGATCGTCGTCATGAGTTCGTAGTCGACCCACAAACCGCCCATCGTGTAGTGCGATGCCGGGTAGATACGCATCGGCACGTCATACGGGTTCTCGCCAGTGATTCGCTCGTACATATCGAAGAGGTTGCCGTAGCGCTCTGCGACGGTTGCCTTCCCGAGCCTCGAGATCGCTTCGGCGAAGTCGAGATAGACGCCGTTCTGTTTCGGTCCTACCCCTTGCCCTGCGTCAACCGCTCGCTTTGCAGCTCGCGACGAGATGTCTCGTGGCGCCAAGTTTCCGAAACTTGGATACAGGCGCTCGAGGTAGTAGTCGCGTTCATCCTCTGGAATGAGGTGCGGCGCCCGAGAGTCGCCTGCGACCTTTGGAACCCACACTCGTCCATCGTTTCGAAGGGATTCCGACATGAGTGTCAACTTCGACTGGAAGTCGTCACTTTGCGGAATGCAGGTCGGATGAATCTGCGTGTAACACGGGTTCGCAAAGAATGCGCCCCGCTTGTGCGCTCGCCACGCTGCGGTCACGTTGCACGCCATTGCGTTTGTCGAAAGGAAGAACGCGTTTCCATAGCCGCCGGTGGCGAGAACGACTGCGTGCGCAGAATGGCTTGAAATTTCGCCGGTCATAAGGTCGCGAACGACGATGCCCGCACATCGGCCATCGACGACGACAACATCGACGAACTCGGTGCGGTTGAACAATCGCACGCCGCCGATTCCAATTTGGCGGGCGAGCTGCTGGTAGGCCCCGAGCAAGAGTTGCTGACCCGTTTGTCCTCGGGCGTAAAAGGTTCGACTGACCTGTGCTCCACCAAATGAGCGATTGTCGAGCATGCCGCCGTACTCGCGTGCGAATGGGACGCCCTGCGCAACCATTTGATCGATGATGTTCACCGACACTTGGGCGAGCCGGTGGACATTTGCTTCACGCGATCGGAAGTCGCCTCCTTTGATCGTGTCGTAAAACAAGCGGTGAACGCTGTCACCATCGCCCCGATAGTTCTTCGCAGCGTTGATACCGCCCTGTGCCGCGATCGAGTGGGCACGTCGCGGCGAGTCATGGAACGTGAACGCGTCCACTTGGTAGCCAAGCTCGGCAAGTGTCGCCGCTGCCGATGCTCCCGCAAGGCCAGTACCGACAACAATGATCTTGAATTTGCGCTTGTTGGCAGGATTGACAAGCTTCTCGTTGGCTTTGAAGTTGTCCCACTTGTCGCCTACTGGGCCGTCTGGGATCTTTGAGTCAAGCGTGGTGCTCATGAGTGAATTCCTCCAGATTTCAGAGAGCCGTGTAATTGATGACCCCAGCAAGGGTCATGATGGGGAAGGACACATTGCCGACGACAACGAGTGTCGCGATCGCAGTTGCGAGACCTCGACGCCAGCGGTTGAACCGTGGATTGTTCCAGCCCATCGACTGGAACAAACTCCACACGCCATGGAACAAGTGGATGCCAAGCGCGATATTCGCAACGATGTAGAGCGCGGCGACGGGCAGTCGAGACAGGCTCGCGTCGAGGTTCCGATACACGGCTCCATGTTCGAATCCGGGATTGAACCAGCCCCATGTGAGGTCGGCGAGGTGCCAGAGCAAGAACAGCACGACGAGGATGCCCGACCACCGCATCGTTCGGCTTGCGAAGTTTGCTACTTGGTAGTCGCGGGCGCTCTGATATCGAACGGGCCGAGCCTGGCGGTTCATGACGGTGAGCGACCACGCCGCGTGTAGGTGAAGTACAAGTGCGCCGATGAGCGCGAGGCGCAGTCCCCACAGTGCGTAGCCGTGCGGCACAATTGGCACGAGCAGTTCTCGAAGGAATTCGCCGTAGACATCGATGTCGTAGGCGGGTGCTCCATTGTGTTCGATGACGCCGAGGTAGGCCTTTAAGTTGCCAACCATGTGGCCGATGATGAATCCGATACCGATAATTCCGGTGACGGCCATCACGTACTTCTTGCCAACGGCCGTGCTGTAGAGATCGAGGAGGAACGGCTTACGTTTGCCTGCCGTCTTCACAGCAGTGCCTGAAACCGGACCGCGTTGGAGTGTCTGCGACATAAGACGAAACGCTACTTCGCAGAACCTCCCGCGGGCACATCCTTGTGAACATCCGCTTGCGGACCGGCATCAACACCTCGACCAACGCCTTTGACAGCTTGGGGTCCGAACGTGGTTTGACATCGACGGCACCAGAACGCCTGCTCAAGTTCGGTGCCGCAGGTTGAATGCACGAGCCGGCTGTCGGAAATGCCACCCGCACCGTATTCCTCGCTCCAACGAACGAGTGCGACGAGCGCTGGCGAAAGCGCTAATCCGGCTTCGGTGAGGCGGTACTCATATCGAACAGGTTTTTCCTGATACGGCGTTCGTTCCATAATGCCGAGTCGGACAAGGCGTCGAAGCCGATCGGTGAGCACAGGTCGAGCAATGCCGAGGTCGGCGCAAAAGTCGTCGAATCGTCGAATTCCACGCAATCCGGCTCGAACGAGAAGAATCGACCACCGGTCTCCGACCGCTTCGAGCGTCCGTTCTATTGCCGTCGCCTCTCGCTGGTTCGACTTTTGTTCCGAAGAACCTCCCATACACTTCACAGTAGGCGACTGAGTTCGGAATTGAAACTCAGTCCGAGTAACCTCCCTCCCGTGGCAGAAACGCCTGTTGTGCTCACCACTACCTCAACCCACAAGGTCGACCTCGACGCCGACCTTCGTGCGCTTGTCGCGGCGCCCTACGCCGACCTCGCTCGCGAGGCATCGTCCATTCGAGACAGACAGTTTGGGAGTCGAATGACGTACTCCCCCAAAGTCTTCATCCCGTTGACAATGTTGTGCCGAGACTCATGTGGCTACTGCACCTTCGCGCAGCCTCCAGCACGCCTCGAGTCCCCCTTCCTGTCGCCCGAGGAGGTGCTCGCCATCGCTCGTCGAGGCGCCCGCCACGGATGTCATGAGGCGCTGTTTACCCTCGGTGAAGCACCCGAGGAGCGGTACGAAGTCGCCGCCAACTGGTTGCGAGACCACGGGTACGACTCGACAATTCACTACCTGCACGACATGGCACAGCTCGTGCTCAACGAAACCGGTCTGTTGCCGCACGCCAATGCAGGAGCCTTGCCTCGGCACGAGCTCGCCGTACTGAGGAAAGTGTCACCAAGCCAAGGAATGATGATCGAGACCCTTCGATCGGACCTTGCCTGCCATCGTGGAGCGCCCGACAAAACTCCCGAACGTCGACTCGACACGCTCCACTGGGCCGGCGAACTCGACATCCCATTCACGACGGGAATTCTCGTTGGCATCGGCGAGAACCGGGAAGACCGTCTCGCCGCTCTTGCTGCCATACGAGCCTCACATGAACTGTTCGGGCATGTTCAAGAAGTAATCGTGCAGAACTTTCTCCCAAAGCCGGGCACGGCAATGCGAAATGAGCCCGCTTGCCCAACCGATGAATACCTCTGGACGATTGCCGCCGCTCGCCTCGTGCTCCCACCCGAGATTCACCTTCAGGCTCCACCAAATCTCAGTGACGACATCGCCGTATTAATCGACGCCGGAATCGATGACTGGGGAGGTGTCTCGCCGGTAACCGCCGACCACGTCAACCCCGAACGTCCATGGCCGGAGCTCGATCGTCTCCGAGAGGTCACCGAGAGCAGAGGGCACACGCTCGCGCCACGCCTCACGGCCCATCCCGAGTTCGTTCACAACCCAGATCGATGGATCGACCCCGCACTGCACTTTGCCGTCCTCGACCGCTCCGACGCTGAAGGCCTCGGACGCGACGACCCGGGTGCGATCTGGCCGGAGAAAACGACAGCGGCAGACGTCGTACACGACGGGGCTGAAGTCGTGCTTGTCGGTCATCGATCCTCCGCCTGGTACGCCGGAGCAACGAACGAACCTCCGACGCTCATCCCGCAAACAAGCCAGCCGATGCGACCCAGCCCAGTGCAGCGGGTGCTTGATCTTGCGCGAGCCGGCGAACCTCTTACCGAAGATGAAATCGTCACCCTGTTCTCAGCCCGCGGTCCCGAAGTCACTGCGATCGCCACACTCGCAAACGAGTTTCGTTTCGAAGCCGTTGGCGACACGGTCACTTGGGTCCACAACCGAAATATCAACTACACGAACGTCTGCACCTTCAAATGTCGGTTCTGCGGCTTCTCAAAGGGCCCGATGTCGCTCAACCTGCGAGGCACCCCTTACCTGCTCACCCTCGATGACATTGCGCAGCGCGCCCGCGAGGCGGAACTGCTTGGTGCGACCGAGGTCACGCTTCAAGGTGGAATTCACCCCGACTTCGATGGCGACTACTACATCGATGTCACGAGAGCCGTTCGAGAAGCTGCACCGACAATTCACGTCCACGGTTTCACCGCTCTCGAAGTGACCGAGGGCGCAAAACGGCTCGGAGA
The DNA here is from genome assembly GCA_023262325.1 of Ilumatobacteraceae bacterium. Classification (GTDB taxonomy): domain Bacteria; phylum Actinomycetota; class Acidimicrobiia; order Acidimicrobiales; family Ilumatobacteraceae; genus Casp-actino5. The sequence continues at coordinate 16,089 of JALRBS010000023.1, forward strand.
GGACCTCGTGAGCTACCTCGGTCGTCTCAAGGAGGCCGGCCTGTCGTCGCTTCCGGGAACCGCAGCCGAAATTCTCGATGACGATGTCCGGGCGGTCCTTTGCCCAGACAAGATCACCACCGCAGAATGGCTCGACTGTCACGCCGCGGCACACGAGGTAGGGCTCGGCTCAAACGTCACGATGATGTTCGGATCGATCGAGCATCCTCGTTCGTGGGCACGCCACTTCATCGCCACTCGAGACCTGCAGGCGGTGACAGGTGGATTCACAGAATTCGTTGGACTGCCCTTCGTGCACATGGCATCACCGATCTATCTGCAGCGCAAGGCACGCCGTGGCCCGACATTCCGCGAGACATTGCTCGTGCATGCGATTGCTCGAATTGTGTACCGCGGGCTCATCGACAACATTCAGCTGTCATGGGTGAAAATTGGCGAGAACGCCGGTCGTCAGCTGCTGCAAGCAGGCTGCAATGACCTCGGTGGCACCCTGATGGATGAGAACATTTCGCGCGCCGCAGGCGCAGCGCACGGTCAAGCGATGACGGCGGAGTCATTTGCGTCACTTACAGCACCCCTCGGTCGTCGGCTCGTGCAGCGAACGACCTCGTACGGAATTGCCGATTCTCGAACCCCAATCGATGTGGGTTCCGTGTCGTGAGCCCTTCAAGGGCGTAGCATCTCTTCTCGAAATAACGCGGTTGGGCAACGGGGCCCGACCGACACAGGCCCACAGGAGGCTCGCACACCGTGGACATCTTCCCCTACCTTGCTGCCATTTCGGCCATCGCCGGATTGCTGTTGGCGGCGTACTACTACAAGTCCGTTGAAGCAGCATCGCCAGGTAACGACCGAATGGTCTTCCTGATGAACGAAATCCAAAAAGGTGCTCGTGCCTTCCTGTACAAGGAGTACTCATGGGTGGCGATCTTTGTCGTCGCCCTTGCGATCGTTCTTGCGATCGTCATCGCTCCGCTCGCAGCGATTTCTTACGTGCTCGGAGCGGTGCTCTCAGCCGGCGCCGGGTATGTCGGCATGACCGTTGCAACGATGGCAAATGCCCGCACAGCCGAGGCCGCCAAAGAAGGTCCAGGCAAGGCACTCCCCATCGCATTCCGTGGTGGTGCGGTCATGGGGTTCACCGTTGCCGGCTTCGCATTGCTCGGCCTGATGTTCACCTACCTGCTCTTCGTCGTCTGGTTGCAGGTGGACCAAGCGTTTGAGATCGTGACTGCATTCGGTCTTGGTGGATCGTCGATCGCCCTCTTCTCCCGTGTGGGTGGCGGCATCTACACGAAGGCGGCCGACGTTGGTGCCGACCTCGTCGGAAAGGTTGAGGCAGGAATCCCCGAGGATGATCCTCGCAACCCGGCCACCATCGCAGACAACGTTGGCGACAACGTCGGAGACGTCGCTGGTATGGGTGCCGACCTCTTCGAGTCATATGCCGGTTCGATCATTGCGCCAATCTCGCTCGCAGCATTTGCCGCCGGAATCACCGCAACCAATGCTGGTGACGCCGGCAACATCGGGTTGCTCGTCTTCCCAATGGCGATCGCGTTCGTCGGAATGGTGGCATCGATCATCGGTTCCTTCTTTGTCAAGGCGGGCGACTCAACCGATAGCCACTCGCTCTCGAAGGCGCTGCACATGGGCACGAACGTTGCGATGGGGCTCACCGTCGTAGCGACCGTCGTTGTCTCATACATCATTTTCGGTGACAAGGCCGTGTACGCCGAGGGCCGTCCGTGGGGACTCGCCGTCGCCGTCATCGGCGGTCTCATTGTTGGCTGGGCGCTCGGTAAGGCTGCAGAGATCTACACGTCAGATCAGTTCTCGGCCGTAAAGAAGATCGCCCGTCAATCGGAAACCGGACCGGCCACGACGGTGCTCTCGGGCATCTCAACCGGCATGATGTCCGTCGCCTCGTCAGTCGTTCTCATTCTTATCGGCGTTGGTGTTGCATGGTGGGGTGGAGACATGGCGCTCGGTGAGGCCGGCGTTCCCGGCGGCATCTACGGCATCGCCGTTGCTGCTATCGGCATGCTCGCAACGACCGGCGTTGTCGTCTCGGTCGATGCGTACGGACCGATTTCGGACAATGCGGGAGGCATCGCCGAAATGGCGCACCTCGACCCATCGGTTCGCAAGGTCACCGACGCGCTTGACTCTCTCGGCAATACGACTGCCGCAATTGCGAAGGGCTTCGCCGTTGGATCAGCGGCCCTCACCGCACTAGCGCTGTTCAAGAGCTTCGAGTACGCAATCGCTAAGGCCGGTGGCTCGCTCTCGCTCGATGTCGGTCAAGTCGATGTCTTTATCGGATTGTTCATCGGTGCAGGATTGCCATTCCTATTTGCCGCATTGACGATCGATGCCGTCGGACGCGCAGCAAACAAGATGATCGAGGAAGTGCGCCGCCAGTTCCGGGAGATTCCTGGTCTTCGTGAGGGCCAAGAAGGCGTGAATCCCGACTCGGCTCGCTGTGTTGCAATCTCGACTGAAGCATCGCTTCGTGAAATGCTCGTGCCCGGTGGACTTGCCATTGTCGTGCCGCTGGTCACCGGATTCATTTCCGTGAACGCGCTTGGTGGCCTGCTTGCTGGTGCGCTTGTCACCGGATTCGCCATCGCCATCTTCATGGCGAATGCTGGTGGAGCGTGGGACAACGCCAAGAAATACATCGAGGCCGGCAACCACGGCGGCAAAGGCTCCGACCCGCACAAGGCCGCAGTCGTCGGCGACACCGTTGGCGACCCGTTCAAGGACACATCTGGTCCGGCGATGAACATCCTCATCAAAGTGATGACGATCGTTGCTCTCGTCTTTGCGAGTGCCTTCGTCTGACCAACACGTTTCGGTCGATACCACCCCGGGTGACTGCCACGGCAGCAACCCGGGGTGTTGTCGTTTTCAGGTGACGAGAACGGACGCGTCACTCACGACGCATCAACCGCAACGAAGTCGATGAGTCGTTCGACTGCACCAACAAGTTCCGGCTCAAGATCAGCAAAGGTCGACACGGCATTCCGGAGGCGTGGCCAAAAACCCTCGAGGTCGACGCCGAGTGCAGCGCACACGCCCGCCTTCCAAGGTTGACCCATCGGCACGTCTGGCCAGCGCTCAATTCCGATCGTTCGTGGACGGATCCCAGCCCAGACATCAACGTACGGGTGTCCGGTAATGAGCACCGATCGATTCGTGATTGATGCCGCAAGACGACTCTCCTTCGATCCTTCGACGAGGTGATCGAGAAGTACTCCCAGTTTTCGATGTGGTGAAGGCCCGAATTCGGTGACCGCATCGAGCAGGTCGTCGGCACCGTGCATCGGCTCGACAACGATGCCGAGCTCGCGCAACTCGGATCCCCACACATGTTCAAGGAGGTCCGCGTCGTGTACTCCCTCAACCCAGATTCGGTGGGGTTGGGCCACTCGGGCTGTCGTCGATGCGTCGCGGGACAGCAGTCCCCCGGCGTTCGACACGCGTGGCACGTGCGTCACATGAACCGTTGGGCGAACGAGCGTGATCGCTTCACCGTCGAGAAGAAATCCACCTTCCTTCCAGGTGAATACCCTCAGCCGGTCTGCTCGATCACGAAGTGTCACACCCTCCGAATTCGTCTTCACGACATCTCCGACGAAACCACCAAATCGATCCTCAACCACGAGGCCAACAACCGCTTCGACGTTTCGGTATTTCGGTCGATTGTTTCGATGTTCATCATCGAGGATGTCGTCACCCGGCTGCCACGGCACCACTCCAGCGTGCCAGAGGGAACTTCTCGCCTGGTGTCATCGTCTTATTCACCATGCAACGACGCTCGTACCACTTGTTCGCTACATCCGTGCTCGCCTCAGCGTTGCTCGTCGCATCGTGTGCAGGCGGTGACGACGTCGCAACCTCCTCGGTCGACGCGTCATACGCAGCCGAGGAGGCTGCCCCCGAAATGGCATCCGATTCTGACAGTGCCTCCTACGACTCGATGATGTCTGGAAAAGCAGACAACATCAATCCTGTCGATACGAGCATGCTGAACAGGGATCTCATCGTCGAGATGGGCGTCTCGATCGAAACAAACGACGTGCAGCAGGCCGTGAGTGCAATCCGAGCACTCGTGACCTCCTCTGGTGGCATCATCACCAATAGCGATATCGGACTCAGGTCGTCGGTTGACACTCAAGGCTGGGCAACGATCATCGCACGAATCGAACCCGCCCGACTCGACGGCTTCCTTCTCGGGCTCGATGACGCCGAGCGGATCGGAACGCTCACCGCAACGCATTCATGGACTCAAGACGTCACCGAACAACTTGTCGAACTCGACGTGCGGATCGACAATCAGCGTGAATCGGTGGAAACCATTCGCCGACTGCTCGCTCAGGCCGTCGACTTGTCCGATGTGGTCATGCTCGAATCAGAACTCAACTCACGCCAAACCGAACTTGAGGTTCTCCTCGCGCAACAGGCGTCACTGTCCGGACGTGTCGCGATGTCGACGGTCACCATCGATCTCTACTCCCCCGGTGATAGTCCAGTGACAACGGGCGAACGTTCGGTGCTCACCGGCTTTTCTGATGGTTGGTCATCATTTGTCGGAGCCGCAGGCTCTCTCGGATGGCTGCTCGCAGCAGCAAGCCCATACCTCGCAGTGATCATCATCGTCGTGTTGATCGGTCTCACGATTCGCCGTCGTCGGAACCCGGCAACATTGCCCACCCGGTCGGCTGCAGACCAAGCATCCACGGTCGACCCGTCAAACGGGGAATCGCCACACTGACGTCGAGGTTGTCAGCACGCGCAAATGGGCTCGGCGGTTCTTCTCCGCTGGCCCACCATCGGTGGCAACGCCAACTTGCCACCTCGTCAAGCTGAGTTGGCGCTCGACCCGCATACTCAATGAGCCCATGAACGACACCGATTTGCGAGTATCCGATGCCATGCTCAAGCGCTTCGCACGGGTGCGTTGCATACCACTCGATATCGGATGCGACCGCAATCGGTTGACCGATGATGACGCCGTCGTGTGGTTGAGACGGTGCTGCGACGACCGCACGCGCCTCATTCGCAAGCGTCCACTGCGAATGAGCATCCTCACACGAGAACTCCGCCCACAGAAGTTCACCTTTTACGAGCAACGGAGTTGATCGTGTTGGCACATGGAGGTCAGCGATGTGAATGACCTCCATTCTCGAATCGATTACTGCCCACCAATACGAAAGTTCCCGGGATCCCTGCGCCGCCTGAATGCCCGCGCATCCTCCGCTTCCCTGGCCGTCCCACCACGCGAACCAATATTCGTCAATCATGCCGTCGTGCTGATGCTCATCGACCGCTTCGAGTGCCACCTCGGGCAGACTATGAGCCCTGTGAGCGAGAATCCTGCACATGACGAATCGATCGGCTATCTCTCATTGGCCTGGATTCGCGAGTTGAGTCGCGAGGTCGGTGAGAGCGAGCGCCTTGCGGCGCTTGCAACTGACCACCAAATCGGTGTCACTCAAATTGTCACTGATGGGCCTGAAGGTGAAGTGACCTACCACCTCCAGATCGGAGACGGAACGGCCGCATTCGGCGCTGGCGCAGCAGAGCCAGAAGATGTCCGTATGCAGCAAAGTTGGGAGACAGCAGTCGCAGTCGCAACCGGAAATCTCAACGCACAGGAGGCCTTCATCACGGGAAAGATCCTCTTGTTCGGCGATCGCGAAAAGTTGATGGCGGCGCAGCCGGTGTTTGCGGCTCTCGATGCGGTCTTCACTGCAGTGCGACCTCGCACTCGTTACGGCTGAA
>JALRBS010000060.1 GCA_023262325.1 Ilumatobacteraceae bacterium
GAGTGCGGCGACTGACGTAGGCTTCGAAACTGAGTCACCTCGAGGCACAAACGCAATGGTCACGACCATGCCATCCACGTCGATCGGAATTTCGTCCATCTTTGAGATGTAACGATTGCCATTGCTCGTGTCATCAGCGGATTCCCACACAACCACGGACACATCAGCAATCGTCTCGACTCCATCAACGTCGCATGTCGTTTCACCTTCGGTGTAGACGGCTCCATCCATTTGATCGGAAGGGAAGGTGAGTTCTGTGTCGGAAATCGTGATGCCGTGCACCGCAAGAACCTCGCCGAGGTCGGCAGTCACGCCTGCCAGTTCCGCGGCGTACGGATGCACCGTTGCAACACCTTCGCCGTACTGGTACACGCCAGTTTCTTTGTAGGCGGAATACGCGTAGCGACCATCGGCACCGAGTTCGGCCGGGTTGTCGGAAATCGTCGCCCATTCATCACAGAGGTACACCCCATACGCAACGTCGTAGTACTCGCTGATCGGAGTGACCGGATCACCTCCGCCGACGCCGGGAAGGGTCTGGCGTGCGTAGACGATCGACGCAACCCCGAAGACGATGACGAGCAGGAGCGCGATCGGAAAGACCGAACCGCCCTGGAATTGTGAAACTCGGCCGGGATTTCGTCCCGCGAGTTTCGCTGCCTTCTTCGTCGACGACGTCGCTGCCACGGGGCGGAAGGTTATCGGCAGGATTGACCGGTTACCCGGCGGCGCGGTCCGACAATACGCGCTCGTACATCGAGGCGGCAGTTTCTGGCGAGGCGTGCTCTCGAACCCAACTGTGTCCCGCATTGCCCATCGAGGCCCGCCGCGGTTCGTCTGCGATAAGTGCGTCGATGGCTTCAATGAGCATGTCAGGGCGATCTGGGTCAACGACAATCCCCGCCCCAGATTCGTTCAGGAGCTGCTCAATGGCGGTACCGCGATCGATCGACGCGATGACTGGTCGTCGAGCAGCGAGAATCGAATAGGTCTTTGACGGAACGCTGACTGAACCGAGCCCCGCCTTCAGCGGAACGAGATGGATATCGGCGGCCGCGAGCACTTCGGGAAGACGTTCGACGGGTTGGTACCCAATGAGATGCAGATTTGGTAGTCGATCGGCATCGGTTTGCAGCACGGCACGTGCCGTACCGTCGCCGTTGATGACGACAGTGAGGTGCGGGCGCGCTTCCGCAAGTTTGACCACAAGATCGAGCGACTGTGAGAAGCCGAGATTTCCTGCGTACATGACGACTGGCCCCGACCCAAGACCAAATTCTGCTCTGTACGACTCGCCGGTTGCAGCCGCTTCAAACAATGTCATGTCGACGAAGTTCGGGATGACGACGACCTCCGTTCCCTGTTTTTTCGCTGACCGCGGCAATTTACTGAGCACATTTTCTGCGAGGTCGTCACTCAGCACGGTGACAACATCAGCCATTCGATACGACAACCGTTCGAGTCGTTCTGCGAGTGCGATGACGCGTGCATTGGACAGCGCACCTGTGCGTACCGCCGCGTCGGGGAACACATCCTGAACGTTGAAGACGAACCGACCTCGACGTGCCTTCGCCACGAACCAGCCGGTCGGACCGAGCGTGAGAGGCGGACTCATCGCAAGTACGGCGTCGACGCGGCGCAGTGGCCCGCCGGCGCGTAGCGCACCTACTGCGGCAAGCAGGGTGAAACCGACAAAACCAACCGCTCGGCGAAGGAGGTTGCGTTTGTCGTTACCGGGAAATGGGTGTACCCGCGTGATCGATCCCCACTCGACTCGCTCCGTTCGCATCAGCCGACCGGTCCATGCCGAATCAACTGCGTGTTCTCGATACCACGGCAATGAGGTCACGACGTGAATTTCGTGTCCACGTTCGGCGAGCCCGTGGACAATGCCGGTCATGACGGTGCCAGTCGGTGCGGTGTCTGGAGCAAAATGTGGGCAGAGGACAACGATGTTCACGAGTTGTCCGCCAATCGACGGTATGCGGTTGCAAGTGCACCGCCAGAGGCCGCGAGCGAAAATTGCGACGCCCGGTGTGTGCCTGCGGCGACGAGTTCTGCTCGGTGCGCGATCGCGTGACGGATACCGGCTGCAATATCGAGAGGGTCCTGCGAGGTGTGCACTGCTGCGCCACCGGCAACTTCGCGCAACGCGGGAATGTCGCTGCACACAACCGGCGTGCCAAGCTGCATTGCCTCAACCACCGGAGCACCGAAACCTTCTTCTTCACTTGGCATGGCAAGCACGTTGGCGGCAGCGATAAGCGAATTTCGTTCGCGTTCCGACACTCTGCCAACTCGAATAATGCGATCGCTTGCGCCGGAGGCCCCGATTGCAGCACGAACGGATTGCTCAGCAGCGCCTGCTCCGCCACACAACACCAGCACCACGTCCGGAAGATGCGCGGCGATTGCTGCAATGAGCGCCCCGTGTCCCTTATGAGGGTGCGTGATCGCTGGATACACGACGAATATCTGGTCTGTTGAAATACCGAGACGTCGGCGAACATCTACAGGATCAGATTCGCCCATATCGAGCGGTGGCACGCCGTGCGGGATGACGACGCATTTGTCGCGGTCGATGTCAAAGGCCTGCGCAACGGTGTCTGCCACGTGGGCAGTTGGTGTTGCAATGAGCGTTGCTGACCTCGCAGATCTCGGCATCATCGCCCGCAGATACGCCAATCGGCCTTGCGAAAAGTATTCAGGAAATCTGAGGTATTGCAGATCGTGAATCGTGAGTAAGGTCGGGCTCGAGGGTCGGATAAGAGGAAGCGTCCCGCCACCGTGATGAACGATCGACGCTCGTCGGCTGCGAACTGCGAACTCGCTGTGCTCAATGACGATTCGCGGGAGGCGGCGGTCAACATTCCAACGCGAAACTCGTTGTTGAAAACCGCTGAGTTCCATGCGCGCCAAGGACAATTGTTTTCCGAGATGCAACGTGCACTCAATCGGTGCACCACCCCCTTCGGGAACCTCAGGTTCGTGAAGACCGGCGAGCTGACGGACGAGGTATTCCTCCGATCCCCCAACCCGCCCATGCGCGCACCAGAGCAAATTGACGTCAACCTGGATGCGATCCGTCATCGCTTCCTCGACACGATCGATCGATACACGTCAACCATGAGTTCGCCGGACGTTGACCATCGGCGTTCGTGCGCGCGTGTTCGGCCCCGCGCAACGAGGTTTTCCCGGTCACGCAGGGCTTGTTCGAGACCGTTGGCAATCGAGTCGATATCTGTAGGGTCGACGAGCACCGCCGCACCACCAGCAGCTTCCTCGGTTGCGGTGCCTCGGCTCGTGACGACGGGTGTTCCAGCTGCCATCGCTTCGAGCACGGGAAGGCCAAACCCTTCCTCCTCACTCGGGTACGCGAGCAGTTGAGCCCTCGAGTACAACGCCTGAAGATCACTCGCACTCACATGTCCGAGAAAGTGCACACCAGACGCAGTGTCGTGGAGTTCTTCGGCCACGCCACCCCACCCAGGCGCACCAGCGACAACGAGTGCTGGCGGGTGCGGGATGCGCGCGTGGGCATCGACGAGGCGCTTGAGATTCTTTCGAGGTTCAAGGGTCGCGACAGCGAGCATGAACTCATCTGGCAGCGAATGCCGTGCGATCACCTCAACCGCCGTCGCATCGTCAACGCCGACGATGTCAACTCCCCAAGGCACGACCGTCACGCGTCGTTCGTCAAACCCTGCATCGATGAGGTCGCTTCGCACATAATGGCTCGGGCATACGACGGCTTCAGCGAGTCGGGCTCGCTCGACCGCGCGGGTAAGCACACGTGCGCCGCGTCGAGTGAGTCGGTCAGGTCGACGCAGAAACGCAACATCGTGGATCGTCACGACCTGCGGGGCGCCGCACACCGCAGGAATTCCAGCGGTCGAGTGACACACGTCGATTGGACCTGTCACGCTCTCAATTTTTGGCCAATTCAGACGGTCCCACGCGTCGTACAGGAGCGGACGACCGACCGGCAATCGTTGCACATCAATAGTTGGCACACAGTCGGCCTCGGGAGGATTTCGATGGCGACCGACGACACCGACGAGTTCGACCGCACCGGTCTCCTCAATCGCCTGGGCGAGGCGCAACATTGATCTCGCGGTACCGCCTGGCACTCGATGCCAGCATTGTTCGAGGGTGTACGCGACTCGCACGAACTACATCCTGCCCTAGTTCGAGGGTCAGTCGCGGGAGGTCAGCGCTGCGACGAGTTCGGCGAGTGCTTCGCGGTGGTCACGCAACAGCGGCAATCCTGCAGCGCGCCACACCGAATTCTCGAGCACGCTGTTTGCCGGTCGCGGCGCCGGTCGCGGTGGATCGAGGTCAGCGGTCGAGATCGGCGTGACCATCTGAGGATCCTTACCCGCAAACTCGACGATCGACTGCACGAACTCGAACCAGCTCACGGCTCCCCCGTTTGTGAGATGGTGTACACCGGTTCGACGATCAACGGCGAGTCGCCGAAGTGCTGGCGCAAGATCTGCGGTAAAGGTCGGGCAACCGCGTTGGTCATCGACAAACGACAGGGAGTCACGCTCTTTGATGAGTCGTAACACGGTGGTCACCATGTTCGATCCGTATTGGCCGCACACCCAAGATGTGCGCACGACTGCCGAACGTTCGGTCGCTTCTCGTTCACCAGCGAGTTTTGATGACCCATACACCGATCGTGGTGACGGAATATCCCATTCGTGATAGGGGCGATCGAGTGTTCCGTCGAATACGTAGTCGGTGCTGATCGTGACGAGGTGACCTCCGGTGACATCGCAGGCCTCTCGTAACCAGCGAACGCTCAATGCGTTTGCGGCAAAGGCTCGATCAACGTCAGATTCGCATGCGTCGACCGCGGTCCAGGCGGCGCAGTTGATGACGGTGTCGGGTCGGGCTGACGAGATTGCGCCGTGGACGAGCGCTCGATCGGTGACGTCGAGTTGAGATCGGTCGAGGGCGATCACCTCGTCGCCCGCCGCCGTGCAGTGCGCTGCAACGTCGTGCCCGAGTTGTCCACCGGCTCCGGCAACGAGCACTCTCACCGTTCAGCCGTCACTTCGCGAGCCGAGCCTTCAATGGTTCCCACCAGTCGCGGTGGTTTCGATACCAGTCGACCGTTTCGGCAAGTC
>JALRBS010000064.1 GCA_023262325.1 Ilumatobacteraceae bacterium
ATGCGGTGCCTGGGATGCATGTCAAGGCGGCTGCATGGCCGCCAAGTTCTTTACCGGCATCCCGCTCGACGGCCCCGATCCCGAATGTGTCGGTGGTGAGGGTCTGCACGCGCTTGCCTCGGCGGGCTCCATTCCACGACCTCTCGGTGACCATTCGCGGCCGATTCCGGTCTCACTTGGACGGCGGTAACCAATGAACACAGCAGCTGCCGCAGGGCTCATCGTCGGTGCATATCTGCTTGGAACATTCCCAAGTGCCATTCTCGTTGCGCGCGCTGCCGGCCTCGACATCACCACGGTCGGGTCCGGCAACCCCGGAGCAGCAAACATCACGCGAAATCTCGGTTGGAAAAAAGGAGTCTGGGTGTTCGTGCTCGACGGGATGAAAGGTCTCCTCGCATCGGCAGTCGCGCTCGGACTTGACGGTCGTCAACTTGGATACGCAATGGGAGCCGCTGCCATTATCGGCCACTGCTACCCGGTCACTCGACGCTTCCGGGGCGGCAAAGGCGTCGCAACCGGCGGTGGCGTGTTCGCGGTGTTAACGCCGGTGCTCTTTCCGGTGCTCGTCGTGACGTGGATCATTGTGTCTCGGGTGACGAAAAAAGCTGCGCTCGCCTCAATCGTGACCGTCATCGGGCTTCCTGTTGGCGTCGCGTTGAGCGGACGTGAGCGGTGGGAGATTCCTGCTGCATGCGTGCTATGCGTGCTCATCGTCATTCGTCACACCTCAAATATCAGGCGGATGCTGTCGAGATCAGAACACTCAATTTGACGGCACAAGCCCGAGTTCGGGCAGGAGTCGACTGAAATCGAGCTCGTCGAGTTGCGGTAGGTGACGATCGACAACGTCGACGAGAAGTTGACGCCAAATGTCGTGGCGGAAGAAGTACTGACCCTCACGTACGACGTAGTTGAGCAAAAAGAACCGATATGCCTCTTTCAAGAACAACACCTCTTCGGCACTGAGCGGAAAGACCCTGTGATACGCCCGCAGAAAGGTTCGGAACCGGGGCTCAAAGAGGGTATGGGCGCCATACGTGAACGTTGATCGATCACCGGTGCGCGAAGACACGCGCGACAAGAAATAAAAGTCGAGCAGCCTCGTCTCGTAACGGAACCAGTCGTAGTCCCATCGGCTAAAAAATGTGAACGACCCGTCTTCGGCGAGGTCTACCGAAAAATTGCCGAGATTCCAATCGATGAGCACCGGTTGCTTTGGCCAATAGTCGTACCCCGATTCGTGCACCGCCATGAGAAAACGATGCGTATGCCGCCGCACGAGGTCAACTCGCGACGGATCAAGACCGAGTTCTTCACCGGCACGGCGATGGGCAGTGATGTCATAGAGCGCAATTGCGTCAGAGGTCACCGTCTTTGAGGTCGGCGGCACGAGGCGCGCCACTGCTGCTGTCGCACGGTGAAATCGAGCGACTTCCTCACCAAAGTTTTTCACTTGATCAACCGAAAGAATGTTGGGAAGTCGATCGCGTACCTCAACCTCGTGGTACAACGCCACCCAAATAGTGCCGTCGTACCACACGTACGGTCGACCGTCCGCCGTCAGGGTCGCAGCCATGAAATGTTCATACGGACCGCCTTCAAGCAGTCGTTCGGTGCGGTGAAGGCGATCATGATCTTCGGCAAATAAGAAGAACGAGCCGTAATTTGACGACTTCGCAATCACCGAGGAGTGATCGCTCAGGGTGAGTCGGTACACCCGATTCGTCGACACCATTGCTGATAATTCCTCGACGGCACTGATACGACGTCCGTCGGCATACTCTTCCCAGGCGCTCTCGACCGCACGGCGGTGTTGCACGTCTGTGGTGTCGCTCACGAAAATCGACGCAGCCGCAAACTGTTCGATACAACGAACACGCTCGAGAACGCCATCGCAACACCGGCGATAAACGGCGACAGTTGACCAGAAATCGCGAGGGGAATTGCGGCGACGTTGTAGCCGAACGCCCAGACGAGGTTTCCTTGGATCGTTCGTAACGTTCGCCGAGATAGACGTATTGCATCGGGCACCGACATGAGGTCATTGCGAACAAGGGTGAGATCGCTCGAGTGAATCGCAACGTCCGAACCGGAACCCATTGCGATACCGAGGTCGGCTGCGGCGAGTGCGGCTGCATCGTTCACGCCGTCCCCAACCATTGCGACGACACGACCCTCTGACTGCAATTTACGCACGAGGTCGAGCTTGTCTTCCGGTTTCATTTCAGCGTGAACGTCGACGGACGCAATACCGACGATCGCTGCGACGTCTTGAGCGACAGCCATCCGATCACCGGTCGCGAGCATCGGCTGCAATCCAATTTCACGAATTGCCGATATCGCATCGGCGCTCGATTCTTTCGGTCGATCAGCAATTGAAATTGATCCGATCACGGTGTCGTTCACAACAACGTCGACTCGTGTGCTTGCCTCCACTCCTGCAGTCGCCGATCGTTGCACCGTCACGATGTAGTTATCGACAACACCACGTACGCCGACCCCGGGCATGTCGACAACATCGGACGCCTCTCGCTGCGGAACGGTGTGCGCAATCGCCGCATCAACGATCGCTCGTGCGATCGGATGGCGATGGTGAGCCTCCACTGCACTCGCGAAACTCAGGACCTCCTCGGTTGATGATCCGTCGTGGAACTCGACTGCAGTGACCCACATGTGGCCCGAGGTGATCGTGCCGGTCTTATCGAGAACTAGCGTGTCAACGCGTTTCGTTGATTCGAGCACCTCCGGCCCTCGAATGAGAATTCCACGACTGGCGCCTCGGCCGGTACCGATGAGCAGCGCCATCGGAGTCGCGAGACCAAGCGCACACGGACACGCAATGATGAGCACGGCAACACCGGCAGCAAATGCTTGCTCCACGGTTGAGCCGAAGAGCAGCCACCCGATGGTTGTGAGTACAGAAATACCGATGATCGTTGGGACAAATACTGCCGAGACACGATCGGCGAGCCGTTGAATTGGTGCTCTGCCGGTCTGTGCTTCGGTAACGAGTCGCGCCATCTGCGCAAGTTGCGTGTTTGCGCCAACTCCTGTCGCGGAAACCACCAAGAGACCGTTCCCATTGATCGCTGAACCGACGACCGCGGAACCGGGGCTCACATCGACTGGAACACTCTCCCCTGTCATCATCGAGATATCGATGGTTGACGATCCCTCGATGACAATCCCATCCGTTGCGACGCGTTCGCCGGGTGGCACGAGGAACGAGTCCCCAACAGTGAGTTCGTCAACGCCAATCACAGCGAGCGTCCCGTCGTCTTGCCGCACGGTCACCGATGTCACGCCCAGGTCGAGCAGCGAGCGAATCGCGTCACCCGCACGACGTTTCGAACGTGTCTCGAACCACCGCCCGGCGAGAATGAACGCAATCGCTGTCGATGCGACTTCGAGGTACACATGATGATCACCGCCCGAGGCGGTAACGCTCATCGTCATCGTCATTCCAATGTCGCCAGCGGGTGTTGCAACGAGTGCCCACACCGACCACCCCAACGCTGCGAGCACTCCAACCGATATCAGCGTGTCCATCGTCGCCTGGCCATGTCGAAGATTGGTAACCATCGCGCGATGAAATGGCCACCCAGACCACAGGGTGACCGGTACCGCAAGCGCGAGCGCAACCCACTGCCACCCAGCAAATTGTGCAGGAGGAATCATCGACAGCACGAGCACCGGAATTCCGAGCACGATTGCGACAACGAGTCGCATGCCGAGTTCTCGAAGTCGATGTGAGCTGTCGTGTTCTTCCTCTACCAGTCGAGCGGTATACCCCGATGCCTCCACCGTCCGAATAAATAACTCGA
>JALRBS010000021.1 GCA_023262325.1 Ilumatobacteraceae bacterium
TCGAGTCGAGAGCGTCTTTCAGCGACAACGTCTGGTTCTTCAGTCGCGCCTTGATTGCTGCCCGAGCAGTACGCGCCTGAGCTGCCTTCGCAAGTGCGGCCTCACGCTGCTCCTGCGTGAGCTGTGGTGGTGGTGCCATACGCCGAAACTACAACGACCGCAGAACCAAAGTGTGGCATCACCCGATCGCACGACTGATGTGCTCGGAGAACTCGACCATCGACGAACATCCGCGAGAGGCGACGAGATCGAAGAGTTCACCCTGAATTCTGCCGACCGCCGCCGGCTCGGCAAACGTCGCAGTACCTACCTGAATCGCATTCGCGCCAGCGATGAAGAACTCGGCAGCACTCCATCCATCGACGATGCCACCGACACCGATGATCGGAAGATCGTGAAGCGCTGATCGAACGTCGGCAACAGCCCGAACCGCAATCGGGTGAATGGCGGGGCCAGAGACACCACCGCCGCCGTTGCCAAGCACCGGACGAAACGTTGTGCGGTCGTACACCATGCCCAGCAATGTGTTCACCATCGTGACGGCCTCGGCTCCGGCGTTCGCAACCGCACTCGCAACCTCGATGATCCGATCAGTATTCGGACTGAGTTTTGCCCACAATGGTCGACCACAGGCGGCACTCGCAGCAATTACCTCTGCACTCAACCTTGCGTCATGAGCAAACATTGAGCCGCGACCCTCAAGGTTTGGGCATGACAGGTTGACTTCTACCGCAACCACCTGCTTCGGAGCGTTGGCGAGCATCGCCGCGACCTTCGCGTAGTCGTCGACGCTTCGTCCCCAAATCGAACAAACGATGTCGGCTCCAGTGTCGATGAGCGCCGGAAGTTCATCGTCAAGCCAGTGGCGTACACCGGGACCCTGCAAGCCAACCGCATTGACCATGCCGGCAGGCACGGTGTGTACTCGGGGCGCCGGATTTCCGTCCCACTGAAAATGAGCAATCGACTTTGTCACGACGGCACCGATTGTCGAAAGGTCGACGTAGGGAGCCAATTCAGTGCCATACCCTGCGGTGCCGGATGCGGTCAGTACCGGAGATCGCAACGTGACCGACCCAATGTGAACTCGGCCATCAACAGGCTCAAATCGTTCGGTCCTGCGTCGTGAGCCAATCACCGCGCGTGGTACTCCTGCAGCGACTTCACTTCAAGTGGAGCGTGCGCGGTCTCGGCGAGCCCCTGAGCCGCAGCCAGCGCTGCTGCTACGGTTGTCACGCAACTCACCCGGTGAAGACTCGCAGCCTTGCGGATTTGCTCACCATCACTTCGACCTGATGACCCACGGGGCGTGTTCACGACGAAATTGATCGTCCCATCGGCAATCAAGTCGACTGCAGTTGGTCCATCTCCTTCTGCGACTTTACTGAGCACGCGGTCGACGATGACGCCGAAGCGGGCAAGGTGCGCTGCTGTGCCTTCGGTTGCAGCAATCGACAGACCTCGCTCTCGAAGTTGCCGAGCAACAACGATGCCGGCCGGCTTGTCATGGTCATTGAGTGAGAGGAAGACCGTGCCGGTGCTCGGGAGTTCGCTGCCCGCTGCGAGTTCTGCCTTGGTGAACGCGCGTCCAAAGCCTGTGTCGATGCCCATGACTTCACCCGTCGATCGCATCTCTGGCCCGAGCGCAGGGTCAACCTCAGGGAAACGGTTGAACGGGAGCACTGCTTCCTTGACCGCCACATGACCTTCGACCGGCGGTTGCAACATGCCCTCGGCCCGCAACTCTTCGAGCGTCGACCCAAGCATCACCCGTGTCGCAACTTTGGCAAGTGGAACACCGGTTGCTTTCGCAACGAAAGGAACCGTTCGACTCGCGCGCGGATTTGCTTCGATGACAAACACGTTGGTTCCGACGACCGCGTATTGCACGTTGATGAGACCTCGAACGTCCAAACGTTCAGCGATCGCTGCTGTGTACGAACGGATGACTTCCACGACCCAATCAGGAAGCGTCTGTGGCGGAATTGCGCAAGCCGAGTCACCAGAGTGAACACCGGCTTCTTCGACGTGTTCCATCACGCCGCCGATGAGCACCTCGCCGGTGTGGTCGCGCACAGCATCGGCATCGACCTCAACTGCCGACGCGAGAAAGCGATCAATAAGCACAGGACGCTCGGCGCTGAGACCACCTTCACGTCCGAGACTGCCCGCCGCGGATAGCTCAGCCATTGCTCGCTGTAAGTGATCGTCATCGTGAATGATCTGCATCGCACGCCCGCCGAGTACATAACTCGGTCGAACGAGCACTGGATATCCGACACGGCGGCAAATCTCGAGCGCATCCTCGTAGGTGACGGCCGTGCCACCTGGAGGCTGCGGAATACCGAGGTCGTCGCAGAGTCGATTCCACAGTTCGCGGTCTTCGGCCGCGTCAATTGATCGGGGCGAGGTACCAGCGACAAGTTCGGCAGGAATCTCACCGGCGAGTTTGAGCGGTGTCTGCCCACCGAGCGACACGATCACCTTGAAGGGCTGCTCGACATCGATGATGTTGAGCACGTCCTCTTTCGTCAGCGGCTCGAAGTACAACCTGTCACTCGTGTCGTAGTCGGTCGACACCGTTTCAGGATTGCAGTTGACCATGATCGTTTCGTAGCCAGCCTCGCGGAGCGCGAAACTCGAGTGCACACAGCAATAGTCGAACTCAATCCCTTGGCCGATGCGATTTGGACCTGAACCAAGAATGACAACCTTCTCGCGGTCCGAAGGACGGACCTCGTTTTCATCCTCCCATGTCGAGTAGTGATACGGAGTGTCCGCGTCGAATTCAGCCGCACAGGTGTCGACGGTTTTGTAGGTCGGAAGCACTCCGCATTCGATCCGATATTGGCGCACCTCGGCTTCTGAGTCGCCAACACATTGCGCGATCTGACGATCGGAAAACCCGAGGCGCTTCACCCGCCGCAACTCCCGTGCGGTGAGCGATGCCAGTGTTCGACCTGAAAGCCACAGGTATTCGTCGATAATGACGCTCATCTGGTCGATGAACCACGGATCGATGCGGGTCGCTTCGTGAATGTCGTCGACCGACGAACCTCGCCGAAGCAACTCGGCGACCTCAATAATTCGATCGGGACGCGGGATTGGAACTGCCGCGAAAAGGTCGGCATCGGACAACTCGGCAAACGACGCAACAGATCGCGCGTCAACAAGTCCGTCACGTCCCTGCTCGAGTGAGCGCATCGCCTTTTGCAGGCTTTCCGGGAAGGTTCGCCCGATTGACATGACCTCCCCCACCGACTGCATTTGTGTGCCAAGAATTCCACGGGCGCCCGGCAACTTCTCAAAGGCCCATCGTGGAATCTTTGTCACGACGTAGTCGATGACTGGTTCAAAACTTGCCGGCGTTGCGCGGGTGATGTCGTTCGGAATTTCATCGAGTGTGTAGCCCACGGCGAGCCTTGCGGCCATCTTCGCGATCGGAAAGCCGGTCGCTTTTGATGCGAGTGCACTCGACCGCGACACGCGCGGGTTCATTTCGATGACCACCTGGCGCCCGGTCGCTGGATCCACCGCGAATTGCACATTAGAGCCGCCGGTTTCCACGCCGACACGGCGGATACACGCAATTGCTGCATCGCGCATCACTTGGTACTCGACGTCGGTAAGCGTCTGCTGCGGTGCGACGGTGATCGAATCACCGGTGTGCACCCCCATCGGGTCGAGATTCTCGATTGAACAGATGATGACGCAGTTGTCAGCCCGGTCGCGCATGACCTCGAGTTCGTACTCTTTCCAACCGGCGATCGATTCTTCGATCAAAATTTCAGAAATCGGACTGGCGAGCAAGCCTTGCGACGCAATGTGCTCGAACTCCTCCAAGGTCGATGCAATACCTGTTCCGCGACCTCCGAGAATGTATGCCGGCCGAATGATGACGGGCAGTCCTATCTCGTGAAGGACCTTGCGTGCCTCGTTCATTTCGTGTGCCACGCCAGACCGAGGAACATCGAGTCCAATTTCCAACATCGCATCTTTGAATTGCTTGCGATCTTCTGCCGTCGCAATGGCTTCAGCGTTGGCGCCGATCATTTCAGGCGCGCCCGGGACTCCGATGATTCCACGCTCGAATAGCTCCATTGCGATGTTGAGACCGGTCTGACCGCCCATCGTTGGAAGCACCGCATCCGGCCGCTCGCGTTCAATGATCGACGCTACAACTTCCCACGTCAACGGCTCGATGTACGTCGCATCTGCAAAATCCGGGTCAGTCATGATCGTCGCCGGATTCGAGTTGACGAGCACAACCCGGTACCCCTCCTCACGAAGTACCCGACAGGCCTGAGTTCCCGAGTAGTCAAACTCACAGGCTTGGCCGATGACGATCGGGCCTGAGCCGATAATGAGAATGGACGAAAGATCGTTCCGGCGTGGCATTACTTGCCTGCCTTTGTCAACCGCATCGGACTGTCCATCAGATCTGCAAAACGATCGAATAGATACACGCTGTCGTGCGGACCCGGGCCGGCTTCGGGGTGGTGCTGAACACTAAAACACTGAGCCCCGACTACTTCAAGCCCCTCACACACGCCGTCGTTCAGGTTGATGTGCGTCATCTTGACGTCCCGCTCAAGCCCCGAAAACGAGTCGGCATCAACCGCAAAGTTGTGATTCTGCGAAGTGATCTCGATTCGATCCGTCGTGAGATCCTTCACCGGGTGGTTCCCACCATGGTGGCCGAATGGCAACTTGAGCGTCGTCGCACCAATCGCCCTCCCTAGCAGTTGATGGCCGAGGCAGATTCCAAACAGAGGAACTTTGCCGACGAGTTGGGCAATCTCCGCGGCGATCGGATCTAGCATCGCAGGGTCTCCCGGACCATTCGAGAGAAACACCCCGTCAGGCTCGCGCGAGAGCACGTCGCTCGCTGACGTTGCAGCCGGTACAACTTCGACCACCCCGAGCGTTCCTAGGTGACGCAAAATCGTCGTTTTGATGCCGAAATCAAACGCAACAATGCGACGCGGGCCATTGCCAAACGTGTACTCATGATTCGTCGTCACCGTGCTCACAAGGTCGATGCCCGTCGTACCGGCCTCAGCGCGCGCCGCACTCGTGAGATCAGCCACCGATGCCGAGCCAAATGCACCCGGGATCGCTCCGTGGTCGCGAAGCAGTCGGGTCAAACGACGCGTGTCGATACCACCGATTCCGGCGAGACCGCGTTGTTCAAGAAACGAGCCGAGGTCGCCGTTTGCCCGAAAGTTCGAGTGTCGGCGAGCCAGGTCTCGGATGACGATGCCACGACAGAACACACCTCTCGATTCGATATCGGTGTCGTTTACTCCGTAGTTGCCGATGTGGGGGTACGTGAACGTAATGATCTGACCGGCGTAACTCGGGTCGGTGATGATCTCCTGATACCCGGAGAGCGCAGTATTGAAGACGACCTCGCCGGTTGACACCGCGTGGGGCGCACCAACGAGTTCTCCCTCGAACACGGTGCCGTCCGCGAGGACGAGTGCTCCTTCTCGAATGGTGCTCATCGTTGCGCTACTCCGTCTCTCACTACCAGTGTTCCCTCGAAAATTGTGTGACGCACGCGTGACCGCAGTGACATGTTGACAAACGGCGTATTCGAACTCTTACTCGACAGTTTGTGTGGGTCGACAATCCATTCTGCGTCAGGGTCGAGGACGACGAGGTTTGCAGGTTCACCAGCCGCAATCGGACGACCGTGCCGATCGTCGAGACCAGCAATCTTTGCGGGTCGCCACGACATCGCCCCGAGCAAGTGCTGCCACGACATATCAAGGTGTGCTCGACACACCGCAATCGCAGTCTCGAGTCCAATCATTCCGGGTGGCGCCTCATCGAGCGGTCGATCCTTCGCGTGCCCGGCGTGCGGGGCGTGATCGGTTGCAATCGCATCGATCGTGCCGTCAACAAGTCCGGCACGAACTGCCTCGATATCGGCCATCGTTCGTAAAGGAGGGTTGACCTTGAATCTCGTGTCGAAGGTCGACAATCGCTCATCGGTGAGGCTGATGTGATGCGGTGTCGCTTCGGCGGTTATCGGAAGTCCGTCAGCTTTTGCGCGCCGCACAAGTTCGACACTGCGCGCTGTTGACAGGTGCAGCAGGTGAACCCGGGCACCGGTCAGCCTGCAAAGTTCGATGTCACGGTGCACCATCAACTCTTCGGCGAGTGCGGGCCAACCGGGAAGGCCGAGGTGCGAGCAGCATTCGCCTTCGTGCATCACAGCACCTTTGGTTAAGGCTGACACCTCACAGTGCTGGGCGAGCACAATGTCGAGTTCGCGTCCGTATTCCATTGCCCTTCGCATCAATCCAGCGTCTTGAACCCCCGAACCGTCATCGGTGAACACGTGCACACCTGCGGCGGCCAGTTCCGCAAAGGGCGTGAGTTGCTCGCCGGCGCGACCGATCGTGATGGATCCGGAGGGCCGCACATCACATAAGCCGACCTCGATCCCACGGCGACGAACGAATTCGATGACTTCGACACTGTCTTGAGTTGGATCGGTATTTGGCATTGCGACCACCGCTGTGTACCCGCCGAGGGCGGCCGCGCGCGAACCGGTTTCGATCGTCTCTGCCTCGGTCATGCCTGGTTCGCGAAGGTGAGTGTGCAAATCGACAAATCCGGGAGCGATGATGCAACCGACGACGTCGATCACCTCGGCACCCGCTGCATCGATGTTCGCCGACACCTGCGTGACTCGCCCGTCGGCCACGAGCACGTCACCTTGACGCTCACCGGTGTGATCGATCAGCGTGGCACCACGAAGCAGCATTGATGACTCGGTCATTGGTCCTCCAACCCTGTTCCTGAACCCAAAAGATCAAAGAGCACCGCCATCCGCGCCGAGATGCCGTTCGTCACCTGGTCGAGAATCGCTGACTGAGGAACCTCCGACGGGTCGACAAGCATTTCGACACCGCGATTCATCGGCCCCGGATGCATGAGCAGCGCATCGCTGCGCAACCTGCGCGCACGCTCCGCCGTCAGCGCAAACCGCTCGACATATTCGACTCCCGCTGGCACGAGCGCTGAATCCATCCGCTCTCTCTGCATTCTCAGCATGTACAGCACGTCGACCCGGTCGATGACCTCGTCGAGATCACCGATCTGCTCCGCTATCGGATGAGGGGGCAACAACGTCGCAGGAGCAACATGCACGACACGTGCGCCGAGCAGTCGGAGCACCTCTGTCGTGCTGCGCGCCACGCGGCTGTGGCGAATATCACCGACGATCGCAACCTCAAGTCCGTCAAGATCTGTTGACCGACCAATTCGCTGCATGATCGTGTACGCATCGAGAAGTGCCTGGGTCGGGTGGGCATGCCAACCGTCCCCCGCATTCACGATCGCTGCATCGGTCCAATGTTCAATCTGCCAAGGAACCCCGCTTGAACGATGCCGAACCACGAACGCGTCGACGCCCATTGCGCTCAACGTTTCGACGGTGTCGCGGAGACTTTCACCCTTGTTGACACTTGACGACGCCGCAGTGAAGGTCAACGTGTCGGCGCTCAGTCGGCGAGCCGCAAGATCGAAACTCAGACGGGTTCGTGTCGAATCCTCGAAGAACAAATTGCAGACTGTTCGACCTCGTAGCGCAGGGACCTTTGGGTGCAACCGACGATTTACCTCAGCCATGTGATCGGTGAGGTTGAGGAGCCGAATGACATGATCGCGGCCCGCCTCATCGATCGATCGAAAATGCTTCGCCATCAGGATCCTGCCGCCTCAACGATCACGACGCCCTCAGCGGATACCTCGACCGACTCATCCAGACTGGTTGGAAGGTTCTTTCCGATGAAGTCGGGGCGAATCGGTAATTCCCGATGACCGCGATCAACGAGAACCGCAAGTTGAATCGACCGAGGTCGCCCGTAATCGGCCACTGCGTCAAGTGCAGCACGAACCGTTCGTCCGGTGAAGAGCACGTCATCGACGAGTACAACGGTTGCGCTATCGACGTCAACCGGCACGTTCGACGTCGCACCCGGGACTACGGGGCGAAGACCGATGTCGTCGCGGTAGAGAGATACATCAAGGGCGCCAACCGGTACCTCGTGAGCAATTCGGGAAATTTCGTCACCGAGTTGCTCCGCCAACCACACTCCTCCGCGCTGCATACCGAGAAGGACGACCGTGTCAACGCCGCGATTGCGTTCGATGACCTCGTGCGCCATGCGGGTCACTGCCCGACGCACGTCATCAGGTCCAAGGACCTGCTTACGATGAACCATGATGCTCCTGCCGTGCGGGCCTCACGGGACTCGCTTGACGGCAGGATGAGCATAGCAAGCGCCTCGTCATGCGAGGATGAAGGAATGGCAGATCAGCACTTTTCGCCGAATACTGACGAACTCCTTGAGAACAATCGTCGTTACGCAACCCAATTCGACGACAGCCACCTCCAAGTGAACCCGCGGCGACAACTTGCCGTCGTTGGTTGCATGGACTCGCGGATGGACACCTTCGAAATTCTCGGTCTACAGCACGGCGAAGCGCACATCATTCGAAATGCCGGCGGAGTCATCACCGACGATGTCATCAGGTCGCTGTGCCTCTCACAGCGATTTCTCGGTACTCGTGAAATCATCCTGCTTCATCACACCGACTGCGGCCTCATGCGAGTGAGCGAGGACAAGTTCAAACATGAACTCGAGGCGGAACTCGGGATCAAACCGTGGTGGGCGCTTGAATCCTTCACTGATCCACACCTCGACGTTGCTCAGTCGATGCGTCGACTTCACGCCACACCCTTCATACAGTTCAAAGAACACATCCGAGGATTCGTCTACGACGTGTCAACCGGGCTTCTCGACGAAGTGTCAGCCGACCCTCCCGAATGACCCCACGCCCGATATTCTGACTGCAACAACTACATACCTGCGGGGTTGGGTGAAATTCCCGACCGGCGGTACAGCCCGCGAACCCGCACTTCGGTGCGGGCCGATCCGGTGAAACTCCGGGGCCGACGGTAAGAGTCCGGATGGGAGCAGGACGACGAAGTGGCGCTTTCGCGCTGCTTGACGTGCTGTTCCCTCCCGCGCTTGACAAAGTTATGAGCACGAACGAACAGCACCCACAAGTTGAGGTCACGAGCGATGAAGAGGCGATGAGCCTCGCGCTCGACCACGCGATGCGCGTGCGATGCGACACGTCACCGAACCCGTGGGTTGGAGCGATCATCGTCAATGACGCTGGCTCGGTCATAGGGGCTGGTGCGACCTCTCCCGCTGGCGGACCACACGCAGAGGTTCATGCCCTAACCCAGGCCGGATCCGCCGCACAGGGAGCGACGCTCTACTGCACGCTCGAACCTTGCTCACATCACGGTCGGACACCGCCATGTACCGACGCTCTCATTGCGTCAGGGCTACGTCGAGTAGTCGTTGCCATCGAGGATCCAGATTCCCGCGTGAAAGGCACAGGCATTGCCGCGCTCCGCGATGCAGGCATTGATGTCACCGTGGGCGTTGCTGATCGTCACGCCCGAGAAGTGCTTCGCCCATACCTCCACCACCGCAGCACCGGACGACCGTACGTCGTGTTGAAGTCAGCCTCGACGCTTGACGGCAGAACCTCGGCGGCAGATGGAACATCGCGTTGGATCACCGGATCCGCAGCCCGTGCAGAGGTGCACCGCCTACGCGCCGAATCTGATGCCGTGCTCGTTGGAGCAGGGACCGTCCGAGCGGACGACCCATCGCTGACTGTGCGCGAGGCAACCGGCCGTGACCCACTACGTGTCGTGCTTGGAGCAGCGCCTCCTCAGGCACGCGTGCATCCGTGCCTCGAATGGAACGGCGACATCGGGGAACTCCTTGATGAACTCGGAGGTCGCGGCTGCCTTCAACTCCTCGTCGAGGGTGGGTCGCGCGTGGCGCGCTCATTCCTTGATGGAGGCTTCGTCGACCGGTGGTTGGTCTACGTCGCTCCCGCCGCAATGGGCGGAATGTCCGGCACCCCGCTTATCGGCGGCCCTACCGTCGCAACGATGGATGAACTCAATCGATTTCGATTCGTCTCCGCAGCGTTGGTCGGTGACGACGTCCGACTCGAATTGTGTCCGAAGGCCACGTGCACGGCCGAAGACTCGACCGAAGGAGAGCACTGATGTTCACCGGAATCATTGAGGAACTTGGTGTCATCGAGTCGTTCCACGACGGACGGCTGCGAATTAGCGCGACGACTGTGCTTGAAGGGGTGTCGCTCGGCGATTCGATCGCGGTCAATGGCTGTTGCCTCACCGTCGTCACGTTCGACTCGACGTCATGGGAAGCCGACCTCTCGCAGGAAACAATCGACCGCACGGCATTTGGCTCTCTCGAGGTAGGTACTGCCGTCAACCTTGAACGAGCAGTGGCTGCATCGCAACGTATGGGAGGACACATCGTGCAGGGGCACGTCGATGCCATCGGCACGATCCTCGAGCCGGTTCCTGACCTCCACGTCGCCGTGCCTGACCACCTCAAGGTGTACATGGTTGAAAAGGGCTCGATCACCGTCGACGGTGTCAGCCTCACCATCGTCGCTCTCACGGACCACGGCTTCACGGTGGCGGTCATTCCCCACACTGCAGATGTCACGAATCTCGGGACTCGCAAAACTGGCGACAACGTCAATCTCGAAGTCGACGTCATTGCGAAGTATGTCGAACGAATGGTTCGCCCTCACCTCAGCCCAGAACACGGAGCAGCGTCCTCATGAACACTCCCCCAAACCCCTCCGAGCACAACTCAATTGTCCTCGACACCGTTGAAGAGGCGATTGCATCCATCGCCGCCGGCGGCATCGTCGTCGTTGCTGATGATGAGGACCGTGAGAACGAAGGCGATCTCATTATGGCCGCCGACGCAGCCACACCTGCCGCGATCGCGTTTTTTGTCAAGCACACGTCAGGTGTCATCTGCGTGTCACTCGATGGAGAACGCTGTGCAGATCTGCGATTGCCGTTGATGGTGCCGCCGATTGCGAACAACGAGTCACAGGGCACGGCATTCACCGTCACCGTCGATCTGCGCGTTGGAACCACGACGGGTATTTCGGCATCGGACCGTGCAGCAACGATTCAAGCGCTCGCCGATCGGTCCGTGCCCGCCGAAGATTTCAACCGACCTGGACATATCTTCCCGTTGCAGGCTCGCCAAGGAGGCGTACTGAAACGCGCCGGACATACCGAGGCCGCACTCGACCTCGCACGACTCGCTGGACGCGCCCCCGCTGGCGTGCTCTGCGAACTCGTCGCCGAGGACGGGTCGATGATGCGCGGACCCGAATTACGGAAATTCGCCGACACGCACGGGCTCAAGTTCATTTCCATCGCCGACCTCATTCGATATCGACGTCGAAGCGAGAAGCTCATCGTGCGCTCCGCGGAGGCACGCGTGCCGACTGAGTTTGGAGAGTTTCGTTGCCACGCGTTTCGCAGTCTCGTCGACGGCGAGACCCACCTTGCATTCGTCATGGGCGACGTCACCGACACCGGTGGTGACGACAGTGTGCTCGTTCGAGTGCACAGCGAATGCCTCACTGGCGACGTGTTCTCGAGCGTCAAATGCGACTGCGGGCCCCAGTTGCACGAGGCGATGCGAAGAATCGCTGAGCGGGGTCGCGGCGCAGTCGTCTATTTGCGTGGACACGAGGGTCGCGGCATCGGCATCAGCCATAAGTTGCGCGCCTACGAGCTGCAGGATTCTGGTCTCGACACTGTCGACGCGAATCTCGAGTTGGGACTACCAGTCGACAGCCGCGAGTACGGGATTGGCGCTCAGATCCTTGTCGACCTTGGTATTCGTCGGCTCACACTCTTAACAAACAATCCGGCAAAATATGGCGGTCTTGACGGCTTCGGGCTCAGCATCGAGGGTCGCGAGGCGCTTCATGTGCCGATTCACCCTGAAGCGGCCGATTACCTACGCACGAAACGTGACCGGATGGGTCATCTCTTTCCTGAGGACGCCGGGT